>NZ_JBIUYQ010000006.1:24357-378413 GCF_044744605.1 Kitasatospora sp. NPDC087271 | reverse complement strand
CCCCTCAAACGCTCCCAACACCGCAACTGGCCGCAACCAGAACCGGCGACAGTCACCATCACCCAGCCAGGAGCAACCTAAAGTCACCGGCATTGCTACTAGTCCGCCTCCATCCAGGGCGCACCGGAAGCACCTACCGGACCCACCGGACCCACCGGACGCACCGGACCCACCGGACGCACCGCGTCCACCGGGCGCACCCGCCCGGCGTGCTTCCGGTGGGTCACCAGAGGGACATCTCGGCGAACTTTGCAGTGGCGGACGTCATGGTCCGTATGCTCCTGTGCGTACCCTCGGTCGACCTTTCGCCGCGCCAGTCGATGCGTCAACTACCTTTCTGGAGGCTTACTTTGGTGTTCCGCAGCGAATTCCCGGACGTGCCGACGGTGGACCTGCCGATCCATGAGGCGGTGCTCGGCGGCGCGGCGGCGTACGGTGACCGGCCGGCCCTGATCGACGGCGTCACCGGGGAGCGCGTGAGCTACGCGCGGCTCGCCGCCGGCGTCGAGCGGGTGGCCGCCGGACTGGCCGCGGCCGGGGTGCGCCAGGGCGACGTGGTGGCCCTGTTCAGCCCCAACACGCTCGGCTACCCGACGGCCTTCTACGGCGCCACCCGGGCCGGCGCCACCGTGACCACGGTGTCCTCGATGGCCACGCCCGCCGACCTGGCCGGGCAGCTCGGCGACAGCGGCGCCCGCTGGCTGGTGACCGTCTCCCCGCTCCTGCCGACCGCCCGCAAGGCCGCCGCCCTGCTCGCCGAGCAGGGCGGCCCACTGGCCGAGATCCTCGTCCTGGACGGCGCGGAGGGCCACCGCTCGCTCGCCGACCTGCTGGCCACCACCGGCCCCGCCCCCGGGATCGCCATCGACCCGGGCCGGGACGTCGCCGTACTGCCCTACTCCAGCGGCACCACCGGACTGCCTAAGGGGGTGATGCTCACCCACCGCTCGATCGCCACCAACCTCGCCCAGTGCGACGCCCTCTACCGGCCCGCCGTGGGCGAGCGGGTGCTCGCCGTGCTGCCCTTCTTCCACATCTACGGCCTGACCGCGCTGCTCAACCAGCCGCTGCGCTGCGGCGCCACCGTGGTGGTGCTGCCCCGCTTCGACCTGGAGCAGTTCTGCCGCACGATCGAGGAGCAGCGGGTGCAGGCGCTGGTGGTTGCCCCGCCGATCGCGCTCGCCCTGGCCAGGAACCCGGTCGTGGACCGCTTCGACCTCTCCTCCGTCGAGTACCTGCTGTGCGCGGCCGCTCCGCTGGATCCGGAGCTCGCCGCCGCCTGCGCCCGCCGCCTGGGCCTGCCGCACCTGCTCCAGGGCTACGGCATGACCGAGCTGTCCCCGGTCACCCATGTGGTCTCCCCGCTGGAGCGCGACCCCTCGCCCGGCTCGGTGGGGCGGCTGATTCCCTCCACCGAGCTGCGGGTCGCCGCCCTGGACGGGGCCGGCGAGGACCTCGGGCCCGGCGAGCCGGGCGAGCTGCTGATCCGGGGCCCGCAGGTGATGAAGGGGTACTTCGGCCGGCCCTCCGACACCGCCGCGGTGGTCGACTCCGAGGGCTGGCTGCACACCGGCGACGTCGGCTTCGTCGACGACCGGGGGTACCTGTACATCGTCGACCGGGTGAAGGAACTGATCAAGTACAAGGGCCACCAGGTGGCCCCGGCCGAACTGGAGGCCGTGCTGCTCGGCCACCCGCAGATCGTCGACGCCGCCGTGATCGGCGTTCCGGACGCCGACGGCACCGAGTGCCCCAAGGCCTTCGTGGTCCGTGCTCCGGGCAGCGGCCTGAGCGCGGAGGACGTCACCGGCTTCGTGGCCGGGCTGGTGGCCCCGTACAAGAAGGTCCGCGCGGTGGAGTTCGTCGAGGCCGTCCCCAAGTCCGCGGCCGGCAAGATCCTCCGCCGCGAGCTGCGGGCCCACGAGGCCGAGCGCCGTGCGGCGTCCGCGACCGCGGCCGCCGCGCCCACCGCCCCCGAGGCCTCCCGCTGAGCGGCCGGGCCCCCGGCGGCCGAAGACCGGCGCCCGTCTGTGAGGATCGACCCGCCGAGCACGGCGGGCCCGCCGACCGTGACGGGCCCGCCGGGCACGACCGGCCCGCCGAGCCCCCACCGGAACAGGAACCGCCGCCAGCCATGACCAGCCACCCCGCTGTCCGCACCCCCCAGCAGGACCGCAGCCGCGCCACCCGGGCCCGGCTGCTCGCGGCGGCCGTGGACTGCCTGGCCGAGCTCGGCTGGCACGGCTCCACCGTCACGGTGGTCGCCGAGCGCGCCGGAGTGTCCCGGGGTGCCGCCCAGCACCACTTCCCGACCCGCGAGGACCTGTTCACCGCGGCCGTCGAACACGTCACCGCCGAGCGGCTGGCCGCCGTCCGCGCCCACACGGACGAGCTGCCGGCCGCCGGCCCCGACCGCACCCGGGCCGTCGTCGACATGATCGTGCGCCTCTACACCGGTCCCCTGTTCCGCGCCGCCCTGCACCTGTGGACGGCCGCCGCCACCGAGGAGCCGCTGCGCGAGCGGATCATCGCCCTGGAGGGGCACGTCGGCCGGGAGGCCCACCGGGCCGCCGTCGAGTTCCTGGACGCCGACGAGACCCGCCCCGGCGTGCGCGAGTCCGTGCAGGCCACCCTCGACCTCGCCCGCGGGCTGGGCCTGGCCAACCTGCTCACCGACGACAGCGTCCGACGATCCGGGGTGATCCGGCAGTGGACCGGCGTTCTGGAGAGTACGCTGCGGCCGGTACGCCCATGACTCCCGTACTACCGGAACGGCCGGACGACCCCTGACCAAGGGGTCGCCGGGCGGCCGATGTCCGTGCAGTCTGGAGAAGAATCCCGGCCGACACGGACCGTGAGGCCCCCGGCCGGGCACGAGCCGAACCGGGGTGCTGCCTGATCATGCACGGAAACGAGTGGGACGTGACCTCCGCCGCCGGCCCCGCACCGGGCGGCACCCCCGTACGCCCCGAAGGCCACCGACTCGTCCCGCTCGCGACGGCCCTGCTCCAGGGCGACGGCCTGATCCTGCACTGGAGCGAGGACGCCGAGGCGCTGCTCGGCTACTCCGCCGAGGAGGCCGTCGGCAGCTACGCCGCCCAGCTGCTCACCGACGGCACCGACCGCCCCGAGGTGCTGTCCCTGTTCGCCCACATCATGGGCGGCTCCACCGGCTGGTCCGGCGTCTTCCCCGTCCGCCACCGCGACGGCCACAAGGTCGACCTGGAGTTCCGCACCTACCCGATCGCCGGCCCGGCCGGCACCCTGCTGCTGCTCGCCACCGCCTCCGACATCCGCGCCCTCCAGGCGGTCGAGGCCGACCTCGCCGTCCTCGACGGCGTCTTCGACCGCTCACCGATCGGCATGGCCGTCTACGACACCGAGCTGCGCTACGTCCGGCTCAACGAGGCGCTCGCCCGGATGAACGGCGTCCCCGTCGCCGCCCACCTCGGCCGCCGGATACCCGCGGTGCTGCCCGGCATCAACAGCGTCGAGATCGAGCAGACCATGAGGCAGGTGCTCAGGAGCGGCAAGCCCGTGGTGGACGCCCGCTCCCACGGCCGGGTGCCCGGGGACCCCAAGCGCGACCGCGCCTGGTCCGCCTCCTACTTCCGGCTGGAGGACTCCACCGGCCGGGTCTTCGGCGTCTGTTCCTCGATCATCGACGTCACCGAGCGCTTCCAGGCCGAGGCCCGCGCCGCCCGCGCCCAGGAACGGCTCGCCACCATCGCGGAGGCGACGGCCCGGATCGGCACCACCCTCGACCTCCAGCGCACCGCGGAGGAGCTGATCGAGGCCGTCGTCCCCCGGTTCGCCGACTTCGCCACCGTCGACCTGCTGGAACCGGTGCTGCGCGGCGCCGAACCCACCCCCATCCCCTCCGACCGGACGGTCACCCTGCGTGCCGTCGCCGTCGGCGAGTCCTACGAGTCGGGCCTCGCGCACGCCGTCGACACCGTCGGCGAGACCTCCGAGTACGCCCCCGACCGCAGCTACACCCAGTGCCTGCGCAGCGGACGCCCCCTGCTGCGCGCCCACGTGGACGCCGAGGTGCTGCGCGGCCTGGTCGCCAGCGAGGACCGGGTCGAGCCCGGCATCGCGGCGGGCATCCACTCGTACCTGATGGTGCCGCTCACCGCCCGGGGCATGGTGCTCGGCGGCTCCGAGTTCATCCGGATGCGCAACTCCGAGCCGTTCAGCGACGCCGACGTGGCGCTCGCCGAGGAACTGGTCGCCCGCACCGCGCTGGCCATCGACAACGCCCGGCTCTACCGGCGCGAGCGGGAGACGGCGCTCACCCTCCAGCGCAGCCTGCTGCCGCAGGAGATCCACCGCACCCTGGGCCTGGAGATCGCCTACCGCTACCTGCCCAGCAGCGTGGTCAGCGAGGTCGGCGGCGACTGGTTCGACGTCGTGCCGCTGTCCTGCGGCCGGGTCGCCCTGGTGGTCGGCGACGTGATGGGCCACGGCATCCGGGCCGCCGCCACCATGGGCCAGCTGCGCACCGTCGCCCGCACGCTCGCCACCCTCGACATGCCGCCCGAGCAGGTCCTCACACGCCTGGACGAGACCGCCTCGGGCATCGGCGAGGGCCAGTTCGCCACCTGCATCTGCGCGGTATACGACCCGCTGGAGCGCACCGTCCAGGTCGCCTCGGCCGGCCACCTGCCGCCGATCTGGGTCACCCCCGACGGCACCGCCAGCAGGGTCGAGGTGCCGCCCGGCGTGCCGCTGGGCGTCGGCGGGGTGGCCTTCGAGTCGATCGAGTTCACCCTGCCCGAGGGCGGCATGGTCACCCTCTACACCGACGGCCTGGTCGAGCGGCGCGGCCAGGACCTCGACGACGGCATCGACCTGCTGGCCGACACCCTCGCCGGGCCCGGCCGGACCCTGGAGGAGAACTGCGACGCCGTCCTCGGCGCACTGGTCACCGACGGCACCGAGGACGACATCGCGATGATCATGGCGCGGGTGCTGCCACTGCCCGCCGACCGGATCGCCACCCTCCCGCTCACCGGCGGCGGCCGGCTGCCCGGCAAGGCCCGCCGCTTCACCCGCGCCACCCTGGACGCCTGGGGCCTGACCGCCCTCTCCGACTACGCCGAACTGCTGGTCAGCGAGCTGGTCACGAACGCCCTGCTGCACGCCGACGCCCCGCGGCGGCTGCGGCTGTTCCGCGACCGGGTGCTCACCCTGGAGGTCTCCGACGCCGGCGGGGCGGCCCCGCAGCTGCGCCCCTTCGCCGAGCAGGACGAGGGCGGGCGCGGCATGTTCCTGGTCAGCGAGCTGGCCCAGCGCTGGGGCAGCCGGCTGACCAGGGACGGCAAGGTGGTCTGGGCCGAGCTGGAACTGCCCTTCGGGGCTGCTTAGTTCCCCGCGGGTCAGTCCCTGGTCAGTGCGCTTCCCCGGTCAGTGCGCGGCGAGCGGGTAGTGGTCGGAGAGGTCGGTGTAGGTGTAGCTCTTGCCCCAACTGCTCACCGTCCACGGCGCGCTGTGCGTGCGCAGGACCTGGTTGGTGTACTGCTGCGGGCGGGCGTGGTCGGCCCGGTAGAGCACGTAGTCCAGGTCCTCCTTGGGCTCGCCCGGGTAGCGGTAGGCGGCGATGGAGTTGTCGGCGGTGTCGAAGGAGTACGGCCAGCCCGTGCGGGCGGAGGCCGGCGCCAGGTTGGCGTTGTCCAGCAGGGCCTGGTACTCGGAGCCGTGCGAGTCGATGTTGAGGTCACCGGCGAGCAGGATCGGCTCGTTCGCCGGGATCTGCTTGGCGTCCAGGAAGCCGCGCATGGCCGTGAGCTGCTTGGCCCGGATCGCGGCCGGCTGGCCGTTGGAGCAGCCCGAGTCGGTGGACTGCAGGTGGGTGCCGACCACGTGGGTGCGCTGGCCGTTCACGTTCAGGACGGCGTAGACGAAGCCCTTGTTCGAGAAGTAGTCCGAGCCGCAGGCGTCCTTGTAGACGTACTGCTCCTTGCGCAGGATCGGCCACTTGCTGAGCAGCGTCACGCCGCCGTCCTCGGGGGTGGTGGAGCTGTAGCTGCCGGAGGTCGCGTCCCAGCCGCTGGTGGAGCGGCCGACGACCGGGGTGTGGTACGGGTAGGCGGCCGAGGCCTTGGCGGTCAGGGCGTCGGAGGCCGCGTTGTCGAAGGCCTCCTCCAGGACGACCACGTCGTGGCCCTGGAAGAAGTCCGCCGAGGCGATCGCCTGCGCCCGGTGCTCCTGGCCCCAGTTGGGGTAGAGGGTCGTGCTCATCAGGAACGTGTTGTACGTGAGGACGTCCAGCGCGGGCGCGGTGACCGGGGCGCTCTCGGTCGTGGCGCCGGTGGCGGCCGTGGCGGGGGCGGTGGCGAGCGCGCCGAGCACGGCGGCGGCAGCGCAGGCGGCGGCGGCCTTGCGGAGGGACGACAGCGGCATTGGGGCTCCGTGAGGATATGACGTGAACGCGACGGTCAGCGGATGGTGTACATCCAACGTCGCCGCCCGCACGGTGCACAAGACCGCGCAAGAGCATTCGGTGAACGCAGTTGAAACACTGTCACCGCCCAGAACGCGCGAACCCCACCACCCGCTGAGGGTGGTGGGGTTCGCGAGAGTTGTGCGCGTCAGACCTCGCCGAACTCGCCGGCTTGGACGGCGGCGACGAACGACGACCAGGCGTCGGCGGGGAAGACGAGGGCAGGACCCTCGGGGTCCTTGGAGTCACGGACGGGAGCGAGGCTGGGGAAGTCCGCGGTGATCTCTACGCAGTCACCACCATTGTCGGAGTATGAGGACTTGACCCAGGAAGCGCCGGACAGTTCTACGCGGTCGGTCATGATTGGAGTTCCTCTCGGGCCCTGCGGATCATCGCCTGGGATGCGGCCTGCGGCAGCGCTTCCACCAGCATCTGATCGTACTCTCTCTCCCATCCCGCCACTGTTGCGCGAGACCGCTCAAGATGGCCCTTCGCCGTCGATTCTGCGTACCCCACGACAGTATGGTCGGGCAGGTCCAACAGGACGATTGGCAGCTTGAACGCCAGGTTTTCGCCGATTCCGAACGGAGCGACTTGCAGCGTGACGTTCGGACGTTGGGCCAGTTCCTCAAGGTGGCGGAGCTGTTCAGCCATGACCTGTGGCCCGCCGATGGGGCGGAGGAGGACGCCCTCTTCGAGCACCGCGTGAAACATCGGGGGATTCTTCTGGGAGAGGATCTCCTGGCGCAGCAACAGATAGTCGGTGCGTTCGTCGGCCTCAGCGGGGGTGATCGTGCCACGTCTGACGGCTGCCTGTGCCAGCGCCCTTGCATAGGCAGGGGTTTGGAACAGCCCAGGAACGATGATCAGGCCGACCGTTCTCAGCCGGCGGCATCGTGCCTCAGCGTCGGCGAACTCGGCGAAGCCCTCAAGAAGCGCTGCGCGGCTGAATCGCCGCCACAACTCGTAGAACCGTTGGCCTGACTCGAACACCTCATCGGCCTTAACAGCCAGTGCCCGTGTTGGGGAACGCTTCCCGTTCTCGACATATGAGATGTGCGCGCCCGAGTACCCCAGGCGCTTGGCAGTTTCGGCCTGCGACCAGCGCCTTGCCCGTCGTGACCTGCGAAGCTCCTGGCCAAAGCGCACCTGCGGTGATGCTTGGGCGTCAACCTCGGCTTCAGCCATGATCCTTCGGCTCCTTCACACGACATTGCTGTCAAAGGTAAGACTCTGGCGATCGTAGTGGAGACCACGCCACCATGGCTACAGCAAGTGACACGCCAAGAGCGAAGCGCTACGGAGACCCCCATGCCCGAAAACCCGAAATCCGCGCTGCCCGACTTCGTCCGCAACGAGGTGGTGCGGGACCTGAAGCACCGTGACGACGACGGCAAGCCGAAGGAGGGGGTCTTCATGGAGATCCTCTGCGGGGCGGCCTTCCTGAGGCCGCTCGGCGGGGGGTGCGAGTGGACGACCAGGCCCGATCAGCTGCGACGGTGCGACCCCAGGGAGATCGCGCCGGGTACGGGGAGCGGCCCGCAGCGTCGGCCGATGTTCCCGGAGCCGGCGTGACCTCGGGGGAGATGCTGCTCGCCGGGCTGCACCTCAGCTCGTTGGCGGCCGGCGGCTTCACCGCTGTGGTCAACGGCTGCCGCGCCGCTGTCGGCCGAACCGCGAACCGGACCGACAAGCTCCCGCCACCGCGCCGCGAGTGCTCATCCCGCGCGGTGGCGAGGTTCAGCGCCCGTCCGTGACAGGCAATCACGGACGGGTGCCGGTAGGCCTACCTCCCCTGCCGGCCGGCTCCGAGGGCACGTTGGCGCCAGACCCTCGCCGAGCCACACCGCTCCCCGCCGGCCACCCCGCCGGCGGGGAGCGGCCACCTCAATCACCGGTCAGTGGAGCCCAGATCTCCCCTGGTCGGAACCCCTGCCCCAGGGACAGTGAACCGTTGCCCAGTCAGCCGGCTGCCCGGGGCGGGCAGCCAGTTTGAACCGGCCCATCCGCACCACCGAACTTAAAGGGAGCACAACGTGAACACCATCATGACGTTGGCGCTGGACGTGCCCGGCACCGTAGAGCTGGAGCTGACCGACAAGTGTCAGATGTCGTGCGGGCACTGTCTCAGTGACTCCGGCCCGACCGTGCCGCACGGCGCGATGACCCTGGACGACTGGAAGGCGGTGATCGGTGAGTGCGCCGAACTTGGCGTCAAGGTCGTCCAGCTGATCGGCGGAGAGCCCACGACCTTTCCGGGCTGGGCGGACCTCGTCGACCACGCGCTGAGTCACGGACTCGGCGTCGAGGTCTTCTCCAACCTCTTTCACGTCACGGACAAGGGTTGGGCGGTCTTCTCGAAGCCGGGCGTCCGGCTGGCCACCTCGTACTACTCCGTCAACTCCGGGGAGCACGACAAGGTGACGAACAAGCCGGGCTCCCACGAGAAGACTCGGACCAACATCGTCAAGGCCGTCCGCCTCGGTATTCCGATCCGGGCCGGCGTCGTCCGCTGTCACGACGGGCAGCTGGAGAAGCTGGCCGTGGACGAGCTGCGGGCGCTGGGCGTCGAAACCGTCACCCTGGACAACGCACGCGCGGTTGGACGAGGCAGCGGCGGTGCTGCGCCGACCATGGATGCCCTGTGCGGTAGGTGTGCGCTGGGGCGGCTGGCCGTTCTCCCCGACGGCGCCGTTGTCCCGTGTGTGCTCGGAAGGTTTCTGCCGACCGGCAACGTGCAGGATCCGGGCGGGCTCCGGAGCGTGCTCACCGGCCCCCGGTGGGCGGAGATCACCGCGAGCATCCCGCGCAAGGCCGCCATGGGTTGTCCGCCGAATGACTCCAACGACTGCAACCCGGCCAACACGGAGGCGTGCGCGCCGAAGTACGAGCTCGTCCCCGTGTCGCTCGGTGGCTGTCCGCCGAACGACAGCAACGACTGCAACCCCGCCAACACCGAGGCGTGCGCGCCGAAGTTCTGAAAGGCTCCCGAGGCATGACAAACATCCCATGGCAAGGACGGGCCGCCGATCTGGCCGCCCGGGCGACCGATCCGGACTCCCGATGGCGGAACCCGGTGGCCGGCATCCCCCGGCACGAACTGGTCCCCAGGTGGTGGGAGCCTGTCGAGGACGGCACTTGGCAGCTTCAGGTAGGGGAAGCGAACCCGGACTTGTGGCTCCAGCAGGCTTACGGGAACGAGTCCCTGGTGACCAGCGTGGGCGGGTTGCACGCGGACCATGCGAAGCCGGATGACCGCCCGACCGGGCTGCCCACGTCGTCGGCCACGCTCACGCCGCTCGTGGTCAAGATGCTGCGGCACGGCCGGATCGCCGCCGAGCACGACCTGCTGGACATCGGCACCGGCGCGGGCGGGTTGACCGCCATCGCTGCCACGCGGCTCGGTTCGGACCGCGTGACGAGCGTGGACATCGACGGGTACCTGGTCGACGCCGCGCGGGACCGCCTCGCAGGCATGGGGCTGGGCCCTCGCTTCGTCACTCAGGACGCCACCGACGCCCTCCCGGGCGACTACGACCGGATCGTGGCCACCGTGTCGGCCCGCCCCGTCCCGGTCCCGTGGCTCCAGGCGCTTCGGCCCGGCGGCCGGCTCGTCACCACCATCGCGGACACAGCGCTGATCCTGACGGCCTGGAAGACCCCGGACGGCGGAGCGACCGGCGTGATCGAACGCGACTGGGCGGGCTTCATGACCACGCGCCACGGGTCCGCCTACCCACCCGGCTCGGACGAGCTGTTCGAGACCGCCCGCGAAGCCGAGGGGGAGGACGTCAAGCTCTTCCGCTACCCGGTCGCCGACATCCGCAACAACTGGGAAGTCTGGTCGATGCTCACGATCAACATCCCGGGCATCGAAGTCGACTTCGAGGAGACCCCCGAGGGCCGTACGGCCTGGCTCGCCCATCCGGACGGGTCATGGGCACGGGCCGAGGCCACGAAGTTCGAGCCGCCGACCGTCCACCAGAGCGGCCCCCGTCGCCTGTGGTCGGAACTCGAATCCATCCGGAACTGGCGGGAAGTCGAAGGCGGCCTGCCGCTCTACGGCTGCCGCGCCGTCGTCACCCCGGACGGCGCGATCCACCTGTCCCGGGGCCGATGGTCGGCCGCCATCGGCTGACCGTAACCGGACGGCCCCGTCCGGCTTCTCCGGGCGGGGCCCTGCCTGGAACGGTGTCATCGGCGGCGATGCGCGAGCCCCACTGCCCGCCGTGGGCAGTGGGGCTCGGACAAGGTGCGCGTCAGACCTCGCCGAACTCGCCGGTCCGGATCGTGGCGATGAACGACGACCAGGTGTCGGCGGGGAAGACGAGGGCAGGACCCTCGGGGTCCTTGGAGTCGCGGACGGGAGCGAGGTTGGGGACGTCGGTGGCGACCTCCACGCAGTCACCACCGTTGTTAGAGTACGAGGACTTGATCCAGGAAGCGCCGGACAGGTCTACGCGGTCGGTCATGACTGGAATTCCTTTCGGGCCCGATGATGAACTGTCAGGTGTCATAGGGCTACCCCGGAAGTCAGGCAGGCAGATGCTGGTGATCGCGCCGACCTGATCGGCGCTCAGCCCGCGTCGACTTCCGCCTTCCACATGGTGCGGAGTTGCGCCTCGACGTCGCCGGCCTGGCGGAGGCCCGCCTGGTAGGCCGGTTCCCAGGCCGCCAGGTCGCCCGTGTCCGAGCCGAAAGCGCGCACCGAGGCAGGGTCGGGGCCGATGGTCACCACGGCGTCCGCCCCCACTGCCGCCAGCTGCTGGTTGAGCGGTTCCCGGGGGAACAGGTGGGCCATCGGCTCGACCACGACCAGCGTGCGGGCTCCAGCGGCGAGATCGGCGTTGGGGCCTGCGCGCAGCGCACCGTCCATGTACCGCCGGCCGTCGATGGCGACGGGCGGTGCGGCTCCGGGGAAGGCGCTGCTCGCCGCCACCGCGTGCACCAGCGGCACGCCGCTGTCGCGGTCCCACACCACGGGCTCACCGGTGCTGGCGCAGACGGCGGTGATCAGCAGTCGTCGCTCCGGCCACGCGTCCGCACCGATCAGGGCGGCGCGCCCCGCGATCAGCGCCTCCTCGGCTCGGGGGTCGGTGCCGTCGAGCGCGAGGCGGCCGACGCGACGCCTCGCCTCTCCGGGTTCCAAGCTGCGGTCGCCGAGTACGGCGAACACCGCGCCCATCCGCTCAGGGTCAGGCTTGACCCGGTGAGCGGCCTGGCGAGCCGAGGAAGCGAGCCGACCCGGGTCCTGCCCGGTGGCGAGCAGCGTTCCGACGATCGCGCCGGCTGACGTGCCGACGATCAGGTCGGCCTCGCCCAGATCCACGCCGTTGCGGCGCAATCCGTAGGCCAGTCCGGCTGTCCAGGCCGTGCCGACGTGACTTCCGGGGCCCAGGACGAGTGCTCGGTCGAAGGTGTGCATGTGGTCTCCCCTCGTTATTGAAACAGTCGTACCATATACTTGCCAATGCCGTTCCAACTCCGATGCGCCGAAGGGAGATCCACCGTGGGGCGACCCGCCGACCCCGCCCGTCGTGAGCGCACGCTGGCGCGGGCGACCGACTACGTGCTGGCGCACGGCCTGGCCGGACTGAGCCTGCGACCACTGGCCGCAGCCCTCGACACCAGTCCACGGATGCTGCTCTACGACTTCGGCAGCAAACAGGAGTTGGTCGCGGCGGTCCTCGCCGAGGCCCGCCGCCGGGGCGCGGTGCGTCTGGCCGGGCACCCCGCGCCGATGAAGGGCTCCGTGCAGGAGCGGCTGCGTGGCATCTGGGGGTGGATGAGCGCGGACGAACGTGCGCCGTTCGTCCGGCTGTTCTTCGAGGTGCACGCCGACGGCCTGGTCCACCCCGAGTACTACCCCGACCAGGCCGAGGCGATCACGGACTGGTTCGACACTCTCGGCGCCACCTTCCGGGACGTCTCCACCGGCCCTGACGACACCGTCACGCCCACGTTGGTCATGGCCGTCATCCGGGGTCTGCTGTTCGACCTCACGACCACCGGCGACCGCCGGCGCACCGATCGCGCGCTGGACCGCTTCGCTGAACTCCTCGGGCGGTGAACGCGCGAGAGCGGTGAACGTGCGGGAGGCGTGACGGACGGGGCTGCGTGCGGTGACGGTGACGGTGACGTCAGCGAGGCCGAGGAAGGCGCACGTGACGGTCCTGCCCCGCACCGTATCCGGCAGCCGCCATGGCGATGCCGAGGACGGCCGGGACCGTGAGCGGAAGCGTCCAGTTGCCCGTGGTGTCGTGCAGGATCCCGAGGAGGAGGGGCCCGGCCGCCGCCACGAGGTAGCCGATGGACTGCGTCTTGCCGGCCGGCGCGGCGGCTTCGCCGGAGCTGCCGGCGCGTTCGCTCCGGAAGGTCAGTGCGAGGACGAGGCACGCGCCGCCGCCCAGCCCGAGCAGGGTGCACGCCACGACGGACAGCGCGGGGGCGGACACCAGCACGGTGAAGCCACCGGCGGGAACGGCCGTGGCCGTTCCCGCCAGCGGGTGCGGAGGAGGAGGGCGGACCGGCTACAGCAGGTGCTGCGCCCGGAGGTCCGCCACGTACTTGGTGATCAGGCCCTGCGACAGGTGCGGGATGTCGTTCTCCTCGTTGAGGGCGGCGGCCCGGACCGCCGCGCGGAACCGGTCCGCCGGCAGGGCGGATCCGGGCAGCGGCTCCGACGGCGTGGAGAAGGCGTGCAGCAGGGGGAGCAGCGAGTGCTGCCGCTGGCGGTCGGGCAGAGCGCGCATGGCGCTCTCGAAGCGGTCGAGCCACTCGTCGTAGTCGTCGATGCGCGTCAGGGGGTGTCCGGCCGCCACCAGCCAGTCGACGAAGGTGTCGAGGGAGATTCCGTCCTCGTGCGGGTTCACGATGTTGAAGGTCCGGTACCCCTCCCGGGTGTCGTCGCCCAGCGCGGCGACGGCCTGCGCGGTGAAGTCCACGGGCAGCGCGTCGTAGTGCCCGTCGACGTCACCGGTGCCCCGGACGTAGAAGCTGCCGGGGGCGATGCCGGTCGCCAGCAGGCTCAGCAGGAGGCGGGTGAACACGTCCGGGACGTTCAGCTGCCCCCGGTAGCGCGGGTGGGCGAGGATCAGGTTCGAGCGGAACACGGCGACCGGGAGGCCGAACGTGTCGTGCGCCTCGCGCAGCAGCACCTCGCCCGCCCACTTGCTGGCCGCGTAGCCGTTCGCGTAGCCGCTGCCGAGGTCGCGCGTCCCGCAGGCCGTGCGGATGTCCGCGTCCTCGTCGGCCGCGTCCTCGGAATCGAAGACGACGGCGACGGTCGACAGGTAGGTGAACTGCTTGACCTTGGAGGTGACCGCGAGCCTGATCAGTTCGGCCGTGCCCAGCACGTTGGGGCCGAACAACTGGTCGTACGGCAGGACGTGGTTGACGAGTGCCGCCGGGTGGACGATCAGGTCCACGGTGTCGGCCAGCCGCTGCCAGGTCTCCCGGTCGAGTCCGAGGTCGCTCTCCCCGACGTCGCCGGCGACCACCTCCAGGTGCTGGGCGGCCAGGCAGTGGTAGCGCCGGAGGAGCTCCGGGTCGCCGCTGTCGAAGGCCGCGTCGAGCCGCGCCCGGGCCGACTCGTCGGTGGCGCCGCGGACCACGCAGACCAGTGTGCCGCCGCGCTGCGCGACGCGCTCCAGCCATTCGAGGCACAGGAAGCGGCCCAGGTAGCCGTTGGCGCCGGTCAGCAGGACGGTCCGCGCCTCGGGCAGCGGGCCCCTCGGCCTGCCGGTCCGCGTCGGGGTTCCCGTGTCGAGGAACGCGTCGAGCGTCAGGTCGCCCGCCACGAGCCGCGTCGCGCCCGGTCCGTGGACCTGGTCGGCGGTCGGGCGCCGGTCGCCCGACGCGAGGGCGTTCTCGATGTGGTCGGCCACCCGCTGGAGCGTGTTGACCGGGTTGATGACGACGTCGACGGGAACGTCGACGCGGTAGACCTCCTTGAGCAGTTGGGAGAACGACAGCGCGGAGAGGCTGTCGCCGCCGAGTTCGAGGAAGCGCGTCCCGGGGTGGACGTCGTCCTGCCGGTGTCCGAGCAGCGCGCGGGCGGCCTGGCACACGGTCTCCGGTACGGGCCGGGACGGGCCGACCTGGCGCAGTGCCCGGAGTTCGTCGCTCTCGCGCTCGGTCAGCTCGGCGTACAGGGCTTCGAGGCGCTCGCCGTAGCGCTTCGCCAGCGCGGGGCGCAGCAGCTTGCGCACGCCGGAGAGCAACCCGTTCTGCTGGCTGAACGGCTCGGTCTCGATGAGGAAGTCCCGTGGGATCTCGTACGAGTTGAGGCCCGCCTCGGTGGCGAGGCGGTGCAGGGACTCGCGCAGGAGCGACCTGAGACGCGGACCGTCCTCGGCGGCGAGGTCGAGCGCCTCCTGGGTGGGCACGATGACCGCGAGCAGGTAGGCGCGGGCGCTGTTGCCGTACACGAAGACCTGCCGGACGAGCGGACTGTCGGTGAAGAGGGCTTCCAGCCGGGAGGTGGCCACGAACTCGCCCTGCGACAGTTTGAGGACGTTGGAACGGCGGTCGACGTACACGAACTCGTCGGGGCCGGTGAGGGCCACGATGTCGCCCGTGCGGTAGAAGCCGTCCTCGTCGAAGACCTGGGCGGTGGCGTCCGGCTGCTGGAAGTAGCCGGGAACGAGGCGTTCCGACTTGACCAGCAGTTCGCCCCTGGGGTGCGGGGAATCGGTGCGGAAGTACCCCAGCTCGGGCACGTCCGCCAGCCGGTGGTCGGTCACCGGCGGGCGCAGCACCCGGCCGTCGAGCGAGACCAGCCCGGCTTCCGTCGACCCGTAGCCGTTGAACACCCTGATCTGCAGGCAGCTCTCCAGGAACGCCGCCAGCTCCGCGCTCATCGGGGCCGAGCCGTAGGTGGCCCACAGGAGGCGGCCGCCCAGGGTCTTCTCCCGCAGTTCCTCCTTCGCGCGGTCCGCCTGCCCGGCGGTGTCGCCCCCGACCTCGTCCGGCTCGTTCCGGCGGGCCGACTCGCTCCGGTAGCGCTGGAAGAGCATGTCGCAGATGCGGGGCACCAGGATGAACTCGGTGGGCCGGACCAGGGAGAGGTCCACGAAGAGGGTCGACAGGTCGCTCGACGCCACGAAGTGGGCGGTGCCCCCCTTGGCGAGCGTGCCGAACAGCACGCCCCGTCCCATCATGTGGCTCAGGGGCAGGTAGTTGAGCACGATGGACGGCTGCGTCCCCTGGCCGGGCACGAAGTCGATCCAGAAGTGCTTGACGAGACGCTCGGTGTACACGGCGCCCTTGGGGGTGCCGGTGCTCCCCGAGGTGTAGATCAGCGCGCTGAGCGTGTCGGCCGTCGTGCCCTCGGGGACCCGGGGGAGCGGTGGCAGGCTCCTGCCCCGCTCGATGACCGAGGCCAGCGTGTCCAGGGTGACGCCCCGGCCCTGCGCCGCGAGCCGTCCGCGCGCGGCGTCCAGCGCCTCCTGGTGGTCGGTGACCTCCGGGCGGTGGCCGAGCACGACGATCCTGCCCAGTGACGGGGCGTCCGCCGCGATCTGGAGCGCGACGTCCAGGTGCGCCACGTCCACCGCCAGCAGGCGTGGCCCGGTCTGCGCGACGACGGGGGCCAGGTGTTCCGCCGAGGCGCCGGCCTGGAGGGGGACGCTCACCGCGCCGGAGCGGACGCAGGCCAGATCCAGCACGGCGTACTCGGGGCTGGTGGAGCCGAGGACGGCGACGAAGTCGCCCGGGCCCACGGCGTGGTCGGGGTGGTGACGCCACTCGGAGGCCACCGCGCCGACGCGTTCCCACAGTTCGCCGTAGGTGACGGTGTCGAACCGGTCCAGGAGGCGCAGGGTGGTGCGGCCGGTGTCCGGGTCGGTCACCGGCTCGGCGGCGCGCTCGCCCAGGGCTGGGCGGTCCGCGTACCCTTCCATCACCGTGGCCACGAGGTCGGCGAGCGGTAGGCCCGGCCGCCGGATCGCCTCGCTCACGGCGTCCAGGGGCGCGGCGGCACGGAACTGCGGATCCGTCGCGTACAGGTGGGCGGTGCGCTGGGCGGTGCGTGCGTCGAGGTCGTCGGCCGGGGACGGTAAGACGGACATCGGTGTTCTCCTCTACGGCCTCGAAGGCCTGTGCAAGGGGTGGGCGGTCTTCATTTTTCGCTGAAGGCCCGTTCGGTGGAAGTGAGTTGATCGCTCGTCAGGGTGCGGTGGATCCGTACGCGGCGGTCCTGCCCCGCACCGTATCCGGCGCCGGCCATGGCGGTGTCGAGGACAGCTGCGGACTCATCGCTCCTCCGTCGCGGGTGGTGCCTGGACCCCGTGGTCGTGGGTGAGCCGGACGATCGCCGCCGCCGCGGTGCGGGCGCCGCTCTCGTCCTGGGCCTCGATCGCGTCGACGAGTCGCCGGTGCAGGTCGGCGTGCTCCTCGGCGGCGGTGGCGTCCCAGGGCAGGCCTCCCAGGGCGGAGGTGAGGGCGGTGCCGAGGTAGTCGTAGACCTCGATCAGGAGGTCGTTCCCGCTCGCCCGGACGACGGCCCGGTGGAACAGCGCGTCGACACTCATGGCCGCGGACCTGTCCTCGCCGGCGCAGGCCGCGTCGGCGTCGGCCAGCAGCTCCCTGAGCTGGTGCAGCTGGTCCTCGCTGCGCCGCAGGGCGGCGGCCCCCGAGGCGTACTCCTCAAGGACGGTGCGTAGTTCGAGGACGTTGTCCCGCCGGGCGGAACTCGCCCGCCGCACCATGACCGACTGGAGCTCGCTCGACGCGCGGACGTAGGTGCCGTCCCCGGCCCGGGGTTCCAGCAGACCGAGGTGCACGAGCGCGCCGATCGCCTCGCGCAGCGTGCTGCGTCCGACCCCGAGCTCCTCGACGAGGACCTGCTCCGGCGGGATCCGCGTCCCCACCGGCCAGCCGCCCGCCTCGATGTGCGAGCGGAGGCTGTCCACGAGCTGCGCGGACAGGCTTGCCGTCCTGCGCGGTGTACTGATGCGGTTCATGGAGGCAGCCTATACAAACATCAGACATTTGAACATCGCATGTTTCTGGGTCTGGCCGCCCCGGTTCCAGCCGCCCGGCCCGCGATACGCCACCGGCGGGAACGGCCACGGCCGTTCCCGCCGGTGGCAGGGGAGTCGGGCGTGCTTACGCGTCGACCTTCTGCGGCTTCTGCGGCTTCTCCGGAGCGGGCACCTCGACCGCAGTGACCGCAGTGACCGCAGTGACCGGGGTGGCCGCGCTGGTCGGGGTGTCCAGGCCCCGCAGCAGCCGCCAGGCCATCGCGGCCGCGCCGATCAGCAGGACGGCGGCCAGCAGGCCGGCACTGTTCATGCCGTGCGTGAAGGACTCCCGGGCGCTCGCCAGCAGCGGCTCCGCGACGCCCTGCGGCAGTCCGTGCGCCGTCTCGACCGCCGCGCCCAGCGACTCGCCGGCCCGCGCCGCGGCCGCCGGATCCGTCCCGGCCGGGACGACGAGCCCGCCGGCGTAGATCGAGCCGACCACCGAGCCGACCAGTGCGATGCCGAGCGCGGTGCCCAGCTCGTACGCGGTCTCCGAGACCGCCGAGGCCGCGCCGGCCTTGTCGGCGGGTGAGGCGCTCAGCACCAGGTCGGCGCCGAGCGTGTAGACCACGCCCTCCGCCGTCCCGACCAGCAGGAAGGAGGCGGCCAGCAGCAGGTACGTGGTGTCCTGCTGGAGCCAGCCGAGCACGCCCACGCCGAGGCCCATGGCGAGCAGGCAGCCGGTCAGCGCCGCCCGGGCACCGGTGCGCCGTACCAGCCGGGCCGTCAGCAGACCGCCGACGACGGCGCCGACGAAGGCCGGCAGCTCGGCCAGGCCGGCCCGCAGCGGCTCGTAGCCGCGGACCAGCTGGAGGTACTGCGAGGTCACGAAGACCACCCCGGACAGGCCGATCAGGGCGATCAGCGAGGCCAGCACGGCGGCGGTGAACCGCCGGTCGCGGAACAGCCGCACGTCCAGCAGTGGGGTCTCCAGCCGCAGCTGGCGGCGGACGAAGACGGTCAGCGCGGTGACGCCCAGCACGAAGGCGACCGGGACGTCCCAGCGCGCCACGCCGTGCGCGGCGGCCTCCTTGATCGCGTAGACCGTGCCGATCACCCCGGCCATCGACAGGGCGACGCTCAGCACGTCCCAGCGGCCCGGGTTCGGGTCCTTGGACTCCGGCAGCAGCCAGGCGCCGAGCACCAGCAGCAGGAGCAGGATCGGGATGTTCAGCAGGAACACCGAACCCCACCAGAAGTGCTCCAGCAGCACCCCGCCGACCACCGGCCCGAGCGCTGCGCCGGCGGTGGCGGCCGCGCCCCAGATGCCGATCGCGGTGGCCCGCTCCCGGTCGTCCGGGAAGAGGCCGCGGATCAGCGACAGGGTCGAGGGCATGATCGTCGCGCCGGCGACGCCGAGCAGCGCGCGGGCCAGGATCAGCCAGCCGGCGCTGGGCGCGTAGGCGGCGAGCAGCGAGGCGGCGCCGAAGGCGGACGCGCCGATCAGCAGCAGCTTCTTGCGGCCGATCCGGTCGCTGAGCGAGCCCATGCTGACCAGCAGGCCGGCCAGGACGAAGGAGTAGGAGTCGCCGATCCAGAGCAGCTGGGTGCCGCTGGGCTCCAGCGTCTCGCTGATGGAGGGGATGGCGAGGGAGAGGACGGTCGCGTCGAGGGCGACCACGGTGACGGCCAGGACGAGGACGGCGAGGCCGGTCCAGCGCTGACGGGGGCTGGCAGAAACGGTACTGCTCATGCGCCCGCCTCGCTTCGCTCGGCAGGCGCTTCGCGCAACGCGCACCCGCTGATGATTCGTTCGCTTCGCTTGCTCATGGGATATCGGTTTCCGGTGTGCGGGCCGAAGGTGCTGTGGGCGGGGGAGTGGCGGCGTCCGGTCGGCGCAGCGCGCCGCCGAGGAACAGCTCGGCGAGCGAGAAGGCGGCGTCGCGCGGGGCGAGGCGGCCGTCCTGGATGGCCCAGCCGACGCCGGCCACCAGGTCGAAGAAGGCCTCGCTCAGCCAGGCGGCGCTCAGCTCGATGCGGAACGTGCCCTGCTGCTGGCCGCGCAGGAAGAGCGCGTGCAGTCGAACGATCTGGAGCTCCCAGAGGTCGTTGACGCTGTCGTCGTCGTAGAGCTGGTTCTCGCCGGCCAGGAAGGCGCAGAGCGTGGCGTCCGGGACGGCGGCGTCGACCAGGCGGCGCAGCGCGGCCTCGGCGTCGCCGTCCTCGACGGCGGCGGTGTCCAGGGCGGCGGCGAACCGGCGCAGGCCGAGCAGGCCGACCTCGCGGATCAGGGCCTCGCGCCCGGGGAAGAGCCGGTGCAGGGTGGCGCGGCTGATCCCGGCGGCGCGCGCGATCTCGTCCAGGTGGGCGGTCGGGCGGCGGGAGAGCACGCCGACGGCGGCTTCCAGGACGGTGTCGCGATCGGTGGCCATGAATCGAGTGTAGGTCACATGAGACATGGATGTCTCAAAATTATGGTGGGGGTCTCGAATGAGGCATTGATCGTCACGGTCGGGGCAGCAAAAACCGGGGACGGCGGGTGCCGTCCCCGGTCGGGGTGCCGCTGTCGTGCGGCCGGTTCAACTCGGTCGGTTCAGCCCGGTCGGGCCGTGCGCCGCCCGGATCAGCTCTGGTTGTAGAACCCGGTCTCGTCGAGCGGGCGGTCGATCACCATGACCTCGACGTCGGCCGGGGTGAGCAGGAACACCCGGCGGGCGATCCGCTCGATGCCGCCCTGGGTGCCGAAGATCAGCCCGGAGGCGAAGTCCACCATCCGCTTGGCCTCGGCTTCGTTCATCTCGGTGAGGTCCATGACCACCGGGATGCTCGCCCGGATGTGCTCGCCCACCGTGCGGGCCGCCTCGAAACCGGTCGGCCGCAAGGAGACGATCTTCGCGGGCGCGGGGGCGGCCGGCATCGTCTCCTGATCGACCCACTCGTCCTCGTACACCGCGGCCGGGTAGTTTCCCGAGGGCATCAGCCACCCGTTGTGGTGCTCGTCGCGAAGTGCTCCCATGCCGCGCCTCCCTGCCTCGTCCCGTCCTGGTCCCCCGGGGTCGCGTGTCCTTTTTGACACGTCATCCACTCGTCGGAACTGTCCGAGTATCGCACTGTTCACCGGTCCCGTGCCCGCTCGCGGCCCCCGTACGAGTCGCGCCGCGACGGAAATCCGGGCGAACCCGGGCAACATCAGCGACGCGGCGGTGAGCCGTACGGTTGCGCGCGTAGACCATATCGGTCGTGGTCACCGCGCAATTGACCTTCTGTCAACAATGCGGAAACGATTTCACTCGCCGGTAGTGCCGTCCACCAGTTCGCGCAGAAGATCGGCGTGGCCGTTGTGCCGCGCGTACTCCTCGACCATGTGGACCAGGATCCAGCGCAGCGTCACCTCCTCGCCGCGGCGCAGCCGCTTGCCGACGGTGTCCAGCGACAGGCCGGCGCTCGCGCGGCGGGCGGCCTCGACCTCGGCGCGCCAGGTGGCGAAGTCCGCCGCGACGTCGGCGGTGTCCACGCCGTTGAAGTCGCCGTCCTCGTCGGCCTCGGTCCAGTAGTGGTTCTCGGTGTACTCGTCGCCGCGCAGGATGCTCTGGAACCAGTACTGCTCCACCTCGGCCATGTGCCGGACGAGGCCGAGCAGCGAGAGGGTGGACGGCGGGGCGGAGCGCAGCCGCAGCTGGTCGTCGGTCAGGCCCTCACACTTGAGCGCGAGGGTGCTGCGGTGGTAGTCGAGCCAGGCGGTGAGCATGGCGGTCTCGTCGGCCGCCATCGGCGGGTCGACCCGCGGGGAGGGTTCGGTCATGCGGGCCATCCTGACGTCCGACGGCGGGCGGGCGCGAGCGAATTGTCGAGCGCCCCCCGAGTGCCTCGGAATCTCGGCCGGTCAGGGGGTCAGGGGGTCGGACAGTCAGGCGCTCAGCGGTCAGGCGGCCGGTGCGCGGCGCCGGGCGGTCGCGGCCCGCCACAGCCCGACCACGCTGCCCAGCACGAGCAGCGCGATCACCCCGGCCGACACCAGGAAGGCCGCCGAGCCCGGCTCGCCCGCGCTGGCCGCCGCCGTCACGTACACCGCGGTGGTCGGCACCACGCCGATCGCGGTGGCGAACAGGAAGGGCGCGAAGCGGACCCCGGAGAAGGCCGCGCCGTAGTTGGCCGCCTGGAACGGCATGCCCGGCAGCAGCCGCAGCACCAGCACGCTGCGGAAGCCCTGCTCGGTGAAGCGCCGGTCCAGCGTGCCGAGCACCCGCCCGCGCAGGTACGGCCGCAGCGCCTCGCGCCCGAGGCCCCGGCCGAGTCCGAAGGCCATGGCCGCGCCCAGCGTGGTGCCGAGCACCGACAGCAGCACGCCCTGCTGGATGCCCAGCAGCAGCCCGGCGGCGGCGTTCAGCGCCGGCCGGGGGACGAAGGCGAGCGTGCCGACCGCGTACACGGTGGCGAACAGCGGCGCGAACCAGTACCCGGGCATCCGGTCGGCGAGGCCGCCGTTCAGCAGCGCCGTCGGGCTCCACAGCAGCAGCGATCCGGCCGCGGCGCCGAGCAGCACCACCAGCAGCGCGAACCGCCACCACGGCGAACGCGGCACGGGGCCGGACGGCGGCAGCTCGACGGCGGGCGGGGGCGTTGCGGGTGCGGGCAGGGGCGAGGCGGGTGCGGGCACCGGCCGAGCCTAGCCGGTGCCCGGTCGCGCCCGTCGAGGGCGGTCGCGGTCAGCTGTACGGGGGCTTTTCCGGGTTGTAGTGCCAGAACTGGTTGTCGCCGCTGTGGAACTCCCACTGGATCACCGGGGTGCCGTCGGTCAGCGCGCCGCCCGAGACGTCCAGGACGAGGCCGCTGTAGCCGTTCACGATCCGGCGGGGCGTTCCGGGGTGGCTGGCCGGGGGGTCGCTCCAGCTCTGGTTGGCGCCGCCGTCGCAGGTCCACTGGTCGGCCTGGGTGCCCCAGGTGGTGCTGAAGGCCGGGATGTCCAGGCACTTGCCGCTGTTCAGGTTCACCCAGCCGCGGGCGCTCTGGGCCCACTGCTGGTTGGCGCCGCCGGTACAGGTCCAGATCCGGACCGGGGCGCCGTCGTCGGTGCGCCAGTCGGCGACCTCCAGGCACAGGTCGTCCGGGCCCGCGTACATGCCGGTGCGGATCTCGGCGGGCCCGAAGTCGGCGGCGGGGGTGGTCGTGGGGGTGGCCGCGGGGGCCGGCGGGGCGGTGAGCGCCACCGCGGCGGCGGCGAGGGCGGCCGTGGCGGCGGCGAGCCGCGCACGACGGGACAGGCGGGCCAGCCGGGAAATGCGGGACGGGTGGGACAGGCGGGACATCAGAGCGTCCTCCGGGGGGTCGCGGATGCGGAGCGGTCGGCGAGGAATCCCTGCAGACGTCGCCAGGAGTCCCGGGCCGCGTCCGAATATTCGACGGCGGAGAGCTCGAAGAAGTTGTGCGGCGCGCCCGGGTAGGTGACGAACTCGTGCGGGTTGCCGGCGGCGGTCAGGGCCGCGTCGAAGGCGTCGACGGCGGTGGGCGGGATGTGCTCGTCCGCGCCGCCCCAGAAGGCGAGGATCGGCGCGCTGAGGTCGGCCGCGAGCTGAGTGGGCCCCGGGGAGCCGTTGATCGCGTCGGGGTATCCGTAGAAGCCGACCGCGCCGGCCAGCCCGAACCGGGGCGCGGCGGCGCGGAAGGCCTGCCGGCCGCCGAAGCAGAAGCCGAGCGCGACCACCTCGGCCGGCCCGCTTGCGCGCAGCCGGGCGAGGCCGGCGGCGAGGTCGGCGTCCAGGCCTTCGGGGGTGAGGGCGAGCAGGTGGCGGAGCAGGCCGGGCAGGTCGCCGAATTCCTTCGGGCGGCTTTCCGGATCGGCTCCGGCGGTGCGGCCGTAATAGTCGACGACGAGCGCGGGGTGGCCCTGTTCGGCGAGCCGGGCGGCGGTCTGCCGGTAGAAGCCGGAAAGGCCCTTGTTGTCCGGCAGGACGAGGACGCCGACGCCGGTGGCCACCTCGGGGCGGGCCAGGAAGGCGGCGAACTCGGTGCCGTCCGCCGAGGTCAGGGTGAGCGCCGCAGCCTCGGCCAGGGGCCAGAGCGCGGGGGTGACGGCGGGCGGGGCGGCGTCGGGGTCGTAGCACACGGGGTCCACCTCACGGATCGCGAAACCGCCGGGCGCGGAATGCGCCCGGCGGTCGGCGATATTAGCGAGGAATTCCCCGGAATTCTCTAGATCATATCGCAGAGAGATCTTTTTTCGAAGTGCTTTCCGGTGACGTTGCGGTCACATTTTCGGCGCCGGATCCGGGGGAATTCCGTTCGGCCCGGCGCAGCGCCCCGGCGCTCAGCAGCAGCGCGAAGGCGAGCGCGGTGACCAGGCCGAAGGAGACGGTCAGCGAGGTCGCCTGGGCGAGGGCGCCGATGATCGCGGGCGCGACCAGGCCGGAGGTGTAGGTGACGGTGGCGACGCCCGCGATGGCCTGGCTGGGGTTGCTGCCGATCCGCCCGGCCGCCGCGAAGGCCAGCGGGACGGTGACCGCGATGCCGATGCCGATCAGGGCGAAGCCCGGGATGGCGAGTGCCGGACTGTCGGCGGCCACCACCAGCAGGCCGCCGACGGTGGCGACGGCGCCGCCGAGGCGGGTGGTGCGCACGGCGCCGAGCCGGCGGACCACCGCGTCGCCGCAGAGGCGGCTGACGGCCATGGTGAGCGAGAAGGCAGTGTAGGAGGCGGCGGCGATGGTGGCCGAGGCGCCGGTGACGTCCCGCAGGTAGACGCCGCTCCAGTCCATCGAGGCGCCTTCGGCGAAGACGGCGCAGAAGCCGACCAGTCCGATCACCAGCGAGCTGCGCGGCGGCAGTGCGAAGCGCGGCGGCTCCTCCGCCCCCTCCGGCGCCCGCAGGTCGGGCAGGTTCCGGCAGACGGGCTGCGCGAGGACGAGCAGCACGAGCGCGGTGACGGCCAGTTGGAGCCGGGCATCGAGGTCGAGGTGGGCGGCCAGGATGCCGAAGCCGGAGGCCAGCAGCCCGCCCGCGCTCCACATCCCGTGCAGTCCGGACATGATCGAGCGGCCGAGTCGCTGTTCGATCTCCACGCCCTGCGCGTTCATCGCGACGTCCGCCATCCCGGCCGAGGCGCCGTACGCGAGCAGCGCCACGCACAGCACCGGCAGCGAGGGGGCGAGCGCGGGCAGGGCTAGGGCCAGGCACCAGAGCGAGATCAGTCCGCGGACCGCCGCCCGCCCGCCGTAGCGGTGGACGAACCGGCCGGCCAGCGGCATCGCGAGGGAGGAGCCGATGGCGGGCATCACCAGGGCCAGGCCGAGCTGGCCGGGGGAGAGGTCGAGGCGGTCCTGGATCCACGGGATGCGGGTGACGAAACTGCCGCTGACGGCGCCGTGCACGCCGAAGACCAGGGCGATGCCGGCCCTGGCCCTGCGTGGGGAGGCCAGTGGCTCCAGTGAGTGTGTGGTCGTGCTCATCCGGCGTTCCCTCCCGGGTCGCGCAGGTGGGGCGGCGCGACGGTGCCCTGTGTGGGTGGTTGACGTGCTGGTGGGTGGTCTGACGTGCCCGGCGGTGGTTCTGACGTGCCTGAGGGTGGTCTACGTGCAGGCCGTTCGGTCCGCGCGGCGGCGACGGCCGTCCGGCGGATGGTTCGATAAAATTATCAGGAAGGGACCCTGATAGAAACACTCTGGAAGGATGAGCCGCCATGACCACCGCGCGCACGGCCACGCCGAGCACCGCCCGGGCGATCAACGACCGGCTGGCCCTCAACCTGCTCCTCGAACAGGGCCCCCTGACCGCGACCGAGCTGCGCGACCTCACCGGCCTCTCCCGGCCGACCGTCGCCGACCTGCTCGACCGCCTCCAGCGCACCGGCCTGGTCGCCGTCGTCGGCGAACGGGGCGAACAGCGGCGCGGCCCCAACGCCCGGCTCTACGCACTGGTCGCCTCCCGCGCCCACCTCGCCGCCTTCGACGTGCGCTCCGGCGGCGTCAGCCTGGTCGTCGCCGACCTCACCGGGCGCACCCTCGCCAGCGCCGAGGTCCCGGTCCACGGCGACGGGACGCCCGACACCGCCGGGCACCTGGTGCGCACCCTGCTGGACACCGCGCGCGGCGTCGGCGTCGACCGGCTGCACACCGTCGCCGTCGGCGCCCCCGGACTGGTCGACCCCGCCACCGGGCGCCTCAACAGCACCGGGAAGCTCCCCGCCTGGCACGCCGAGCTGCTCGCCGAGCTGCGCGGGCTGCCCGGCACCGAGGTGATCCTGGAGAACGAGGTCAACCTGGCCGGCCGGGCCGAGTACCGGATCGGCGCCGCCCGCGACCGCGACACCTTCGTGCTGCTCTGGCTCGGCCACGGCGTCGGCGCCGCCGTCGTCCTGGACGGCCGGCTGCGCCGGGGCTTCTCCGGCGGCACCGGCGAGATCGGCTTCCTCCCCGTCCCCGGCACCGGCGGCCTGCCCAGCGCCACCGGCTGCGACGGCGGTTTCCACAGCCTGGCCGGCAGCGCCGCCGTCTGCGAGCTCGCCCGCGCCCACGGACTGCCCGCCGGCGCCGCCGGGGACGCCCCCGCCGCCGAGGCGGCCGTCCGCGCCGCGCTGGACGCCCTCGGCCCGGGCGGGCCCGGCGGGCCGTTCCTGGACGAGCTGGCCGCGCGGATCGCGGTCGGCGCCGCCAGCATCTGCGTCGTCCTCGACCCGGGCTGCGTGGTGCTCGGCGGCGAGCTCGGCCGGGCCGGTGGCGCCGAACTGGCCGGCCGGGTCGAACGGCGGCTGGCCGAGCTGTCCCCGCTGCGCACCGAGGTCCGGCCCGGCACGGCGGGCGGCGGCGCGGTGCTGGCCGGGGCCGTCCTCACCGCCGGGGACGCGGTGCGCCGCGACCTCTTCGGCGAGTCCTGACCCGCCTCGCTTGGCGGCCCCGGCCGCCGGTACGGCAGGATGACGGCGACGGCCCGCCGCACGTGCGGCGTCCCCGTTCCCGTCCCACGTTCCCCGAGTCAGCCCCCGGGGCAGTCCCGAGTCAGTGTCAGGAGTCGCACATGGGCCAGTCCGAGGCGCCGGTCAACCCGTACCGCATCGGCGAAGCCGCGGCGCTGCTCGGGGTCAGTGCCGACACCATGCGGCGCTGGGTGGACGCGGGGCGGGTCGCGGCCGAGCGGGACGAGCACGGCCACCGGATCATCCCCGGCGTCGACCTCGCCGCCTTCGCCCGTGAGCTGGCCCGCCCGGAGAACGCCGAGGCCGAGGGCCGTCCGTCCTCGGCCCGCAACCGCTTCCCCGGGATCGTCACCCACGTGGTGCTCGGCGACGTCGCGGCCCAGGTGGAGGTCCAGGCAGGGCCCTTCCGGGTGGTGTCGCTGATCAGCCGGGAGTCGGCGGAGGAGCTGAACCTCGTCCCCGGCGCCCCCGCCACCGCGGTCATCAAGTCCACCAATGTGATGATCGAGCGGCGTTAGCCGCGTGCCGCGCGCCGACGGCGTGTCGAGCCCCGTCCGTACCGGTTCCGAACGAGAGGCCCCGCCCGGGATGTCCCACCCGCATTTGCCGACCACCCAGAGCGCCGTCCGCGCGGTCGAGGAACTGGCCGCCCGGCGCGGTCGGGAGGTCCGCGCCCAGCACGACATCGGCCGCGACCGGACCTTCGCCGGCCTGGCCGGCAACTACGGCGGGGGCGGCGAACCCGCCCCGGTGCCGCACGAGGCGCTGCTGGAGATCGGCGGCCGACCCGAGGTCACCGTCCGTCTGTTCACCCACGACGAGGCCGTGGTGACCCTCGACGGCATCGCCTTCGACGTCCAGCGCGACAGCGTGCCGGCCTTCCTCGACGCGGTCTGGGGCGGCCTCGTGCACGTCAAGGCGCGGACCTTCCCGCCGTCCACCACCATGATCGTCACGGTTCCGGGCGAGCCCAGCTACCGGGAGAGCGTCAGCATGCGCGACCTCACCCCGTGGATCGCGGGGCTGATCCGATGACCGCCGACCGCAACGCCCCCGCCGACCGCCGCCGGGTGCTCGCCGTCGCGCACCGCGGCGACCCGTACCGCCACCGCGAGAACACCCTGCCCTCCGTCGAGTCCGCGCTCGCGGCCGGCGCCGACGCCGTCGAGGTGGACGTCCAGCTCACCCGCGACCGGGTGCCCGTCCTGCTGCACGACCGCACCCTGGAGCGCCTCTGGGGCGACCCGCGGTCGATCGGCCGGGTCACCACCGCGCAGCTCGACGAACTGCGCCAAGGACCGCTCGCCGTCCCGACCCTCGCCGAGACGATCAAGGTCGTCGCGGCCGCCGGAGGCCCCCGGCTGCTCATCGACCTCGACGACCCCGGCCCCGTCGCCGATACCTGGTCCGTCGTCAGCGACCTCGGCGCCGAAGGGCTGGTCTCCTTCTGCGGCCCCGCCACCGCCATGCTCGCCGTCCGCGCGCTGGCGCCCGGCGCCGAGATCGCCCTCACCTGGAAGGAGCCCCGGCTGCCCGTCCGCGCCCTGCTCGACGACCTGCGCCCGCGCTACCTCAACCCGCCGTTCGGCCTGGTCACCCCCGAGTTCACCGCCGCCGCCGCGGACGCCGGGCTCGCCGTCTCCACCTGGACCGCCGACCTGCGCCGCACCATGCGCCGGCTGCGCGACACCGGGGTCGCCTCCATCACCAGCAACCGGATCGGCGTGCTGCGCGCCGTCCTGGACGGCCGCCGCTGAGCGTGCCGACCGCTGGACGGGGGCGGCCGCTCCGGGCGGACGGGGCGGCCGCTTCGGGGCGAACCGAGGTCCGGCGCTCGAACGTGTCCGCGAGGGCGCTTCGTCCGATGAGGTGAGCTCCACCGGCTGCTCTGTACGCGACGGACGGGGGCGGATTGAATCGGCTCCACCCTTGATCGGCCGGACGGCGGCGTGGCGGGTTCGCCGGGCAGCCCGGCGGCACGGGCACGCTGACGGACCGTCCGCCGGGACGGGGCGATTCGGACTCGTCGACGAGCCAGGCGGAGGTGGCCGTGCCCGAGGAGCACCCGGCCGGGGAGGGCCCGGCGGTGGAACCCCGGTTCGTGGGCGGGGCCGCGCCGGACCCCCGCAGGCCGTACCTGATGCTGCCGCCGGTGGTCCGGCAGGCGGCCGCCTGGTCGGCGGCGGTGATCCTGCTGCTCGCCCTCGCCTCGCTGCTGGTCTTCGCGCTGGTCGAGCTGCGGGCCGCGACCGTGCCGGTGGTGCTGGCGCTGCTGGGGGCCTCGCTGCTCTACCCGGCGGTGCCGTGGATGGTCCGGCGGGGCGTGAGTCGGGGGCTGGCCGCCGGGCTGACCTGCGTGCTGCTGGTCGCGGCCGTCTGCGGGGTGATCGCGCTGCTGGTCAACGCGCTGGTGCACAGCGCCCCGCAGATCGCCGAGTCCCTCCAGCAGGCGGGCAACCAGCTCGCCGCGTGGCTCGGCCCGACCGGGGAGAAGATCCGGCACGCGCTGGACAACGCCAAGGGGGAGACCAACTCGCTGGTCTCGACCGTCACCAACGGCGTGCTGTCCGGGCTGGGCCTGGCCACCCAGCTGATCGCCGGCGGCGTGCTGGCGCTCGCCCTGGTGTTCTTCTTCCTCCGCGACGGCCACCGCACCGGCGACACGATCCGCTCCTACCTGCCCGAGCGCAGCGCCGAGACCGTGATCGCCTGTGCCGAGCGGGCCTTCGACGCGATGGCCGGCTTCATGCGCGGCACCTCGCTGATCGCGCTGATCGACGCGACCTTCATCACCATCGGCCTGGTGGCGCTCGGCGTGCCCGGCGCGCCGGGGCTGGGCGCGTTGGTGTTCATGGGCGCCTACATCCCGTTCGTCGGGGCCTTCCTGTCCGGGGCGGTGTCCGTGCTGGTCGCGCTCGCCGACGGCGGGATCGGGACGGCGCTGTGGGCGCTCGGCGTGGTGATGGCGGTCCAGCTGTTCGAGGGCAACGTCCTCCAACCCCTCATCCAGAGCCGGACGGTGGAGCTGCACCCGGCCACCATCATGGTCGCGGTGGTGGCCGGCTCCGGGATCGCCGGCATCCTCGGGGCCCTGCTCGCCGTCCCGGTGTGCGCCGCCGGCGTGGGCATCGTCTCCGTCCTGCGCGGCGTCCCCGCCCCGCGGGCCGCCCGCCGCGCGGGGAACGGGGTGTAACCCGGTTGCCGGGGGAGGGGAGGGCGTGCGAGGATCGCTAATGCGACGGAAGTCGCAATAGCGAGGACGGGGGTTCGCATGGCACGGATCGTGGAGCTGATCGAGGTCGCCGAGGAGGGGGCCGGACCGTACGGGGTCGCCGTGGGGCCGGACGGGGGCGTGTGGTTCACGCTGGTGCACGCCGGGGAGATCGGACGGCTGGCGGCGGACGGCACGGTCGAGCGGTACGGCCTCGGGGCGCCGGAGTGCGGGCCCGCGGTGCTCACCGTCGGCCCGGACGGCGCGCTCTGGTTCACCCGGATGCGCGACCACCGGATCGGGCGGATCGACACCGACGGGAAGGCGTGCTCCTTCGCCGTCCCGACGGCGGGCGCCGGGCCGTACGGGATCGCGGCGGGGCCCGACGGGGCGCTCTGGTTCACCGAGCTGAACGCCGACCGGATCGGGCGGATCACCGTCGAGGGCGAGGTGACGGAGTACCCGCTGCCGCGGGCCGGGGCCTTCCCGTCGCTCATCACGGCCGGCCCGGACGGCGCGCTCTGGTGCACGCTCAACCAGGCGGACGCCGTCGCCCGGATCACCGTCGGGGGCGAGGTGGCCGTCCACCCGCTGCCGACCGGCGGCACCGCCCCGGTCGGGATCACCGCCGGGGCGGACGGCGCGCTCTGGTACGTCGGCATCGGCGGCGGGCTGGTCGGCCGGATCACCGTGGACGGCGAGGTCACCGAGTACCCGCTGGCCGACCGGGCGGCCCGGCCGCACGCGATCACCTGCGGCCCGGACGGCCGGCTCTGGTTCACCGAGTGGGGCGCCGGCCGGATCGGGGTGCTCGGCCCGGGCGGGCTGCTCGACGGCCACCAGCTGCCCGGCCCGGCCGCCGAGCCGCACGGCATCGCCGTCGGCCCGGACGGCGCGGTGTACGCGGCGCTGGAGCGCGGATCGATCGCGAGGTTGGCGCCGCGTCAGGGCTGACGGCGCAGCAGCTCCTCCAGGTCGGCCAGCAGGTCGAGGGCGGCGGCGCGGTCGGGCACCGCCGCCGGGGCCGGGGAACGCTCGGCGATGACCCGCAGGGCGGCGGCGGCCTGGCGGGCGAACAGGGCGAGCAGGTCCAGCTCGGGCAGGCTGGACCGGGCCTGCGGGGCCGGGTCCAGTACCTCCAGGACGCCCAGCACCCGGCTGCCGTGCGTCAGCGGCGCCGCCATCAGCGCGTTCGGGACGTACGCGGTGGACTCGGCGAAGGCCCGGTCGAAAGTGCGGTTCGCACCCAGGTCGTCGACCACCATCGGCTCGCCCGACGCGGCGACCCAGCCCGCGATGCCGCTGCCCGCCGGGAAGCGGCGGCCCACCAGGGACTCCTCGCCGCGCCCCGAGACGGCCTGGAACACCAGCTCCCCGGCCGCCTCGTCGAGCAGGCAGACCGAGCCGGCCTCGGCGCCGAAGATCGCTCGGGCCACGTCCACCACGGACTGCAGCAGCTCGCGGGCCAGCGGGTCGACGGCGGGATCAGTGCTGAGGGTCATCGGGCGCCTCCGTGATGGGGGTGGACGGGGTGGGCTCGGTCGTCGAACTCCCGCCTGGGGGCCGGTGAGGACCGGCACCGGGGCCGACCTGGACGTTGGCTGCGGTGAGGTAGAGCGCGCTCTTCAGCTGGAAGGTCGTCAGCCTCGGGTGGCCGGACAGGATGCGGGCGCACAGCCCGGCGACGTACGGGGTGGCGAAGCTGTTGCCGGTGGTGCGGATGGTGGAGCCGCCGAGCCAGGGGACCCGGACGTTCTGGCCGGGGGCGAAGAACTCGACCGGCGGCGCCGGGTTGTACAGGTGCAGGGCCGGGTCGTCCTCCTGGTGGCTGCCGACCGAGATGACCGAGGAGAACCGCCAGGGGTAGCTCTCCACCGGGGTGTTGTGGGCGGAGGCGACGATCGCGGTGCGGGCGAAGAAGGCGTCGTCGGCGATCGCGTGCAGCTCCTCCAGGAAGCGGGTCCGGGTGGTGGAGAGGCTGAGGTTGACGACGTCGAAGCCCTGCTCGACGGCCCAGCGCAGCCCGGTGATCAGCATGTCGCCGGTGCCGGTGAAGCGTTCGCCGAGCACCCGGACGCTGTACAGCTCGCAGTCCGGGGCGGTGCGGCGGATGATGCCCGCGCAGGCGGTGCCGTGGCCGCAGGTGTCGCCGGTGCGGTCGGGGCGGACCACCAGCTCCCGGGTCGTCGGGTCCTTGACGACCACCCAGGAGCCGTTCAGCGGGCCGACCAGCGGGTGGTCCGGCTCGATGCCGGAGTCCACGACGCACACCCGCACGCCCTTGCCGGTGCCCCCGCCGCCGGTGCCCCCGGTGTCGAGGGCGCCGTCGGGGCCGGCGCTGCCGTGGGCGGTGGTGTCGGCGAGCACCGGCAGGTCCGTGGCGGTCCGGCCGCGCAGGCTCCAGGTGAGGCCGGCCGGGCCGCTCACCGGGCGCCCCCCAGCCGCTCGGCCCGGCGCACGCCCGGCAGGTGGCCCTTGGCGGCGAACCGGTCCCGGGCGGTGGCGGCCGCCACGGCGGCCTCGGCCCGCCGGTCGAGCAGCAGCAGCGCGTGGGCGCGGTCCAGCGCGGTGAGCGCCTGGAGCAGCAGCGACTCGGTGGCCTCGGCGGCCTGTGCGGCGGCCGCGGTCAGCTCCAGCGCCGGGTCGGCCTCGCCCCGGGAGGCGGCGAGCCGGCCGCGCAGCGCGTCCAGCTCGATCGCCAGCACCGGCGGCAGCGCGGCCGTGGCGTCGACGCCGTCCAGGTGGCGGGCGGCCGGGCCCGGGCGGTCGGTGTCCAGCAGGGCGCGGGCGGTTGTGAGGGCGAGCCGGGGCAGCGGGGCGGAGTTGCCCAGCCGGCGGGCGACCTCGGCGGCGTCGGCGAGCAGGTCCAGCGCCTGCGCGGTCTGGCCGGTGGCCGCCGCGGCCTGGGCGGTCAGGGCCGGCAGCGAGACCATCGCGTCGGCCAGCGACAGCTCGCCCGCCAGGCCGTTGGCCTCGGCCAGCAGCAGTTCGGCCTCGTCGGGCCGGTCGCGCAGGGCGAGCAGGACGGCCAGCGGGCCGTTGAGCGCGACCCGCACCGTCCGGTGGCCGGCGCCGTGCCCGGCCAGCAGGGCCCGCAGCCGGAAGACGGCGTTCGGGACGGGCTCGGGGCCCGCCAGCAGGGAGGCGGCCAGCGCGGCCAGCACGGCCGCCCGGTCCAGCTCGGCGTCGGTGCGGGCGGCGTGGTCGAGGGCGTCGTCCAGCAGCCGTTCCGCCTCGGTGTGCCGGCCCGCCAGCAGGTGCTCCTCGGCCAGGCGCAGCCCGGCCCGGGCCTGGCCGAGGTCGTCCCGCAGGTCGATGAAGAGCGGGAGGACGGCGCGGGCGGTGGCGGCGGGCTGCTCCGGGCCGGGCGGCAGACCGCGTGCGGCCAGCGCGAGCCGGGCGTGCGCGGCGTCCAGCGGATCGGCGGCCGAGTCGCGGACCTGCGCCAGGACGGGCAGGGCCTCGTCGGCCCGGCCGAGCGCCAGCCGGGCCTCGCCGAGGCGGCGCAGGGCCGGGCCGGCGGTGCGCTCGTTCGGGTAGTGCAGCCGGACGGCGCGCTCCAGCAGGTCGGTGGCGGCGGGCAGGTCGGCGTGGGCGAGCGCCTGGGCGCCGGCCACGCCGAGGGCGGCGGCCGCGCGGGTGCGCAGGGCGTCCGTCCGGGCGTCCAGCAGGCCGAGTTCGAGTCGGTAGCGGTGGGCGCGCTCCAGGTGGCCGCCGACGGCGGCGTCCCCGGCGGCGCGGACGGCCGGCAGGTCGGCGGCGCGTTCGTGGCGCTCGGCGCGGGCCCGCTTGGACATCGACTGGTAGACCGACTCCTGGACCAGGCCGCTGCTGAACCGGAAGCTGGTGCCGGCCGGTTCGACCAGGCGGCGCTCGGTCAACCGGGCCAGCGCGGCGTGCAGCCGAGGCGGGGTGTCGTCGCCCGCGGGCAGGCCGGGGAGGCCGTCGAACGGGCCGGTGAAGACGTCGTCCTCCGGGTCGGCGAAGGCGTCCTGGTCGGCGCCGCCGTGGGCGAGCTGGGCGAGTTCGGCGGCGGTGAAGGCGCGGCCGAGCACGGCGGCCAGGTCCAGGGTGGTGCGCTCGTCGCGCTCCAGGTCGTCGATCCGCGCGCTGAGCAGCGCCCGGCCGGTGGGCGGGAGTTCGTCGGCGAGCGCGGGGCCGTCCGCCTCGGTGAGGGCGGCCAGCAGCTCCTCCAGGTGCAGCGGGTTGCCCTCGGCCCGCTCCAGCAGCCGGGTCGGCACCGCGTCCTGGTGGGCACTCAGCTCCGTCAACTGAGCGGCCAGCAGAGCCGATTCGTCCCAGGACAGGCCGCCGACCGGCAGCGCCGGCAGCTCGGGGCGGGAGGCCGGCAGCTCCGGCCGGGCCAGGCACAGCAGCAGCACCGGGGCCTGGCCGAGGGCGGCGACCAGTCGCTCGACGGCGTCCAGCAGCACCGGGCCGGCCCACTGGCAGTCGTCCAGGACCAGCACGGCCGGGCGCTCGACGGTCCGCCCGCGCAGGATCGCGGCCAGCCGGTCCAGGGACTGTTCGGCGCTCACCCCGGGCGCGGTGGCCTGCGCCAGCCGGTCCAGCGCCTCGGCGGGCGCGGGCGTCCCCGGGCCGCCGAGCAGGGCCCCGACGGCCTCCGCGAGCGGGGTCAGGACGCCCTGCTCGCCGTAGCTGCGGCAGCGGCCGGTGCCGCAGCGCGCGGTGTGCCGGCCCGTCCGCTCCTGCCACTCGCGCACCAGCCGGGTCTTGCCGATCCCGGCCTCGCCGACGACCAGCAGTAGTTCGGCGCCCTGACCGCCGGCCACCCGGGCCAGCGCGGCGTCCAGCTGGGCGAGTTCGCGCTCCCGCCCGACCAGCGGGACGTCGAAGCGGCGCAGCAGCTCGGGGTCGTCCTCGTCCAGCCCGACCAGGCGGTACGCGGTGACGGGCTCGGCCTTGCCCTTGAGCCGCAGCGGGCCGACCTCGTGCACCTGGGCGGCCGGCCCCGCCGCGCGCAGGGTCTGCGGGCCGATCAGCACCTGGCCGGGGGCGGCCTGGGTCTGGAGCCGGGCGGCGATGTTCACGGTCTCGCCGGAGATCAGGGCCTGGCGCGCGGAGGCGTCCGAACCCGCCACCACCTGGCCGGTGTTGACACCGATCCGGACGTCCAGGCGGACCCCGAGGGTGGCGTCCAGCTCGGTGTTGAGGTCCTCCAGGTCCTCCAGCATGGCGAGCGCGGCGGCCAGCGCCCGGTGGGCGTCGTCCTCGCGGATCACCGGGACGCCGAACACCGCCATCACCGCGTCCCCGATGAACTTCTCCAAGGTGCCGCCGTGCGCCTCGATCTGACGGTGCATCCGTTCGAAGTAGCGCAGGATCACCTCGCGCAGCGTCTCCGGGTCGAGCGCGCCGGACAGGGCGGTGGAGTCGACCAGGTCGCAGAAGACCACCGTCACCAGCTTGCGCTCCTCGGCGGCCAGGTCGAGGGCGGCGGCCCGGGGGGTGCCGCAGGCGGGGCAGAACTGGTCGTTCGTGCTGGCGAGTTGGGCGCAGAGCGGGCAGGGCATGGTGGCAGTCCTTCGCTAGTCCTTCGCGGTGCGGGGAGTGCATGGGGTGTGCGTGGAGTCGGGGGAGTGCGCGGGGTCGGGGAGTGCATGAGGCTGGAGAGTGCGCGGGGCCGGGGGGTGCATGGGGCTGGAGAGTGCGCGGGGCCGGGGTGCGCATGGAGCCAGGGTGGGTGTGGTCGGAGCCGGGCGTGCGGGCGTGCCGGGCCAGGCTCCCCGGCCCGGCTTCGGGCCCGGTTCGCAGCCGCCTTGCCGGCGGTATGGCCGCAGCCCGGAGCAGGTGCGCAGGGCCGCCGGGCGGGCTCGGCGGGCCGGGAGGCGCCGCCGGCGGCGCCCCGACCTGCGGCCATACCGGTGCCGTACCGGTTCGCAGGCCGTGCGCAGCCCCGCCTGCCTACCGTCTTCACCACGGCGGGCCACCACCCGTCGAACCCCCACCGATCAAACCAGTGAAGGGAGTTCAGCCATGGCCGAGAACATCGACCCGATCGTCGGCGAGGACAGCGAGGAGGCCCCCGAGGTCGAGGCGCACGCCGCCAACGTCCTGGACCTCCAGGCGATGAAGGTCCTTCAGGAGGCCTCCGACGGCAGCTGCTTCAGCCTGATCAGCTACGTCAGCTCCGCAGAGACCTCCGCCTGACCGGCGGCAGGTCAGCGGTGTCCGGCGCGGGGGCGGGCGCACCACCGCCCCCGGCCGCCGGGCAGCGATTGGCTTCCGGGGCGGTCCCGCCGGTGCGGGACCGCCCCGGCCCGATTCCACCCCCCACCCCGGAGGACGGCCATGGAGCCCACCTCGCTCTCCCGCAACCGGGACTTCCGGCTGCTCTGGGTCGGCGGCCTGATGGCCTCGCTCGGCTCCCAACTCGCCTCGATCGCCCTGCCGTTGCTCGTCCTGCGGGAGACCGGATCGGCCGCCCAGGCGGGCGCCATCGGCACCGTCTCGATCGGCGCGCTGCTGCTCACCATGCTGCCCGGCGGCGTCATCGCCGACCGGATCGAGCGGCGCCGGCTGATGCGGGTGTGCGACGTCGGCAGCCTGCTCGCCGTCACCGCGCTGGTGATCGCCGTCCTGCGTGGCCACACCCCGCTGCCGCTGGTGCTGCTGGTGGCCGCCGCCGGGGCGCTCATCACCAGCGTCTACGGGCCCGCCGCCGGCGGCCTGCTGCGAGCGGTGGTGCCGCGCGAGCAGGTCCGCGCGGCCTCGTCCCGGATGCAGGCGCGCGGCGCCGCCGCCCGGCTGGTCGGGCCGATCGCCGGCGGCGCGCTGTTCGCCTGGCACCCGGTGCTGCCGTTCCTCGCGGAGGGCGTCGGGCTGCTGCTCTCCACCGTCTGCGTCGCGCTGATGCGGACCCGCTCGGTGCCCGCCGCCAGGAGCGGCGCGGCGTTCAGCCGCGGCGAACTGACCGCCGGGCTCAGTTTCATCTGGCGCCAGCCCTACCTGCGCACCCTGCTGCTGATCTTCGGGCTCGGGATGAACTTCGCGTTCAGCGCGCTGATGTTCACCACCCTGGCCGTGGCCTCCGACGGCGGCCGCTCCGGGATCGGCGGCGGCACCGTGGTCTCCTGCACCGCGGCCGGCGCCCTGGCCGGCGCGCTGCTCGCCCCGAGGCTGGAGGCCAGGGCGCGTCTGACAATTCACGCGCCCGACGGGAATTGTCAGACACGCCCTGGAGCGCGCCCCGGGGTGCGCGACGGCAGGCTGGTGGCGCTCAGCTGCTGGGCGGCCGCGGCCACCGCCGGGGTGCTGGTGCTCACCCGGATCCCGCTGCTGATCGGGCTGCTGTGCGCGGTGTGCATGTGCCTGTCCACGGTCGCCAGCATCGGCTTCGTGTCCGGCATGCTGCTCGCCGCGCCGCCCGACCGGATCGGCCGGGTGCAGAGCGCCGCCGGTTTCCTGTCCACCCTGGTCCAGCCGTTCGGCCCGCTGGTGGGCGGCGCGCTGCTCGGCGCTCTCGGCGGCACCCGGACCTTCGCCCTGCTGGCGCTCGCCATCTCGCTCTGCGCGGCCGTCGTCACCTGGGCGCCGCCGGTCCGACGAGGTCCGGCGCCTGCCCCGGCCCCGGCCCCCGCGCCGCTACCCGCACCCGCAGGCTGAACCGTTCGGCGGCCCGGGAGACGAGCGACCCGGAAGAGCTTGGAAAAGAGTTCTCCGGAAGAGCCCGGAAGAGCCCGGAAGACGACCCGGAAGAGGAGGCGCGCCATGGCCGGCGCCCAGGAGACCCAGCTGTACTGCCTCGCCGATCCGACGTACTACGACACCCCCGGCCGGCTCCGCGACCGGGCCGGCCGGTACCAGCTGGGGCTCGGCGCACCGCCCGCCGGGTGGCGGCGCGAGCGGCGCGGGCTGTGGACGGCGCTGCGGCCGGACGGCGCCCGGCTGCCGGAGCAGGGCTGGAAGATCCACGTCTCGACCGTGCCGGAGGAGGCCGAGGCGACTCTGCGGGCCGTCGCGCGGGTCTGCATTGCGCGCCGCACGACGTTCAAGTTCCTGCGCAGCGACGAGGCGGTGCGGGTCGCGAACGGCAAGTACATGGGGCGCGGCAGCAGCGGCAAGTTCGTCACCGTCTACCCGGGGTCGGAGGAGGAGTTCCTGGCCGTGGCGGCGGAGTTGGCCGAGGTGCTGGCGGGCCGCCGGGGGCCGTACGTGCTCACCGACCTGCGGATCGGGACGGCCCCCGTGTACGTGCGCTACGGCGCGTTCGTCGAGCTGTGGTGCCAGGACGAGGACGGGCGGCCCGTGCCCGCGCTGCGCGACCCGTCCGGCGAGCTGGTCCCCGACCGGCGCGACCCGGTGTTCCAGCTGCCGGCCTGGGTCGAACCGCCCGAGGAGCTGCGCCCGCACCTGGCCGCCCGGGAGGCGGCCGGCGGCGACCTGCCGTACCGGATCGTCGAGGTGCTGCAGTTCTCCAACGCCGGCGGGATCTACCTCGCCGAGCACCGGACCACCGGGGAGCGGGTGGTGCTGCGCGAGGCCCGCCCGCACGCCGGGCTGGACGCCGCCGGGGACGACGCCGTCACCCGGCTGCGGCGCGAGCAGTGGGCGCTGGAACGGCTCGCCGGCCTGGACTGCGTGCCCCGGCTGCACGAGGTCCGGACGGTCTGGGAGCACACCTTCCTGGTCCAGGAGCACATCGAGGGCGTCCAGCTGTTCGCCGAGGCGATCCGCCGTTACCCGCTGGTGCACCAGAACTGCACCGCCGGACAGCGCGCCGAGTACGCGCACTGGGTGGCCGGGGTCGTGGCCGGACTGGAGAAGGCGCTCGGTGCCCTGCACGAGCGGGGCGTCCGGTTCGGCGACCTGCACCCGGCCAATGTGATCGTCCGTCCGGACGGTTCGGTGGTGCTCGTCGACTTCGAGTACGCGGAGGAACTCACCGGCCGCCGTGTCCCGCTCGCCGGCGCGGGCGCGCTGCAGCCCCCGCCCGGGCTCGACGGGGCCGACGCCGACCGCCACATGCTCTGGGCCACCTGGCTGATGCTGCTGATGCCCGTGATGGAGCTGGCCGAACGCGATCCCGGCAAACTGCCCGCGCTGGAACGGCGGGCACGGCACTGGTTCGGCCTCGGGCCGGAGGAGGGGCCGGTACGGCCGGGCGCCGTGGCGCCGGTGGCGCCGGTGGAACCGGTCGGCGAACGGCGGGTCCGTGAACTCCTCGCCGGGCCCACCCTCGACGCCGCCAGGAACGAACTCGTCGCCGGCATCCACGCCGGGGCCACCCCCGACCGGCCGGACCGGCTCTTCCCCGGCGACCCGGCCGGATTCGCCGACGGCGGCACCGGCGTCGCCCACGGCGCCGCCGGCGTGCTGTACGCGCTGCACCGCGCCGGGGCGCCCTGCCCCGACGAGTACGCGGACTGGCTGATCGCGGCGATGCGGCGGCGCGGCCCGAGACCGGGCGCCGGCGGGCTCTTCGACGGGCCGCTCGGCGTGGCGGCCGTGCTGGCCCGGGTCGGCCGCGGCGACGAGGCCGCCGAACTGGCCGCCCAGGCCCGGCGGGCCCGGCCCGCGCCCACCGTCGCCCTCCACGGCGGCCGGGCCGGCGCCGCGCTCGCCCGGCTGCGGCTCGCCGACGCCCTCGGCAGCCGGCGCGAACTCGCGGACGCCCTCGCCGACGCGCGGGCGCTCGACGCGGTGCTGCGCGGGCAGACCGTCCCGGGGCTCGGCGCGCCGACGGCGGCCGGACTGCTGTACGGCCTGGCCGGGATCGCCCTCGTCCAGCTGCGGCTGTACCAGCGGACCGGTGAGGACTGGCTGCTGGCCTCCGGGCGCGAGGCGCTGGGGCGGGCCGTGGCGCAGTGCGTGCGGGTGCCCGACGGGTCGGTCCAGGTCCTCGACCGGGGGCGGCGGCTCGCCTACCTCGACCGCGGCAGCAGCGGGATCGCGCTCGTCGCCCGGGAGTACCAGGCGCTCGGCGGCAGCGGGTCCGAGGGATTCGGCGGGTCCGAGGAGTTCGGCGGGTTCGGGGAGTTCCTCGCCGACGTGCGGAGGGTGTGCGCACCCGGATTCGTGCGCGAGCCCGGGCTGTTCCGGGGCCGCGCCGGGCTGCTGCTGGCGCTGGACCGGCTGGGCGGGGCGGCGGCCCGGGACGCCGTCCGCGAGCAGGTCCGCAAGCTCCAGTGGCACCTGGTCGCGCGGCCGGAGGGCCTGCTCGTCCCCGGGATGCGGCTGCGGCGGTTCTCGGCGGACCTGCACACCGGGGCGGCGGGCGTCCTGCTGGCCCTACGGGCCGTCGAACAGGGCTCGGAGGGCGGGGAGTTGCTGGACGTGCTGACGCTCGGCCCAAGGGGTGCCGGCCGGCGCGGCGGGCTCAGCTGAGGTTGTCGGCCAAAGCAGTGGCGTGCTCGCGGGCGTGCAGGTGGGTGAGGCGGGGGAGGGCGTAGAGGGCGGCGTGGGCGGTGACCTCGCCGGTGGGGGAGGTGACGGCGCCGGTGTCGGTGAGGGCCTCCAGGGTGCGCAGGGCGAGGCGTTCAGGGCGGCCGAGGGCGGCGGCGGCCTCGGGGAGGGTGAACAGCAGGGAGAGCGGGAGGGCGGCGAGCCGGCCGAGGGCGAGGCGGCCCTGGTCGGTGAGGTCGCGCCAGCCGGAGTCGAGGCGGGCGCGGACGGTGACGTCCCCGGCGACGAGTTCGTCCAGGGCGCCGGCCGGATCGGCGAGGCGGGCCGCGTACTCGGCGAGCGGCAGGTGGCGCAGGACGGCGAGCCGGGTGCCGGCGACCCGGACGGCGAGCGGCAGCAGCCCGCAGGCCTCGACGATCCGGGCGGCGGCCGCGCGGTCGGTGCCGGTCCGGCCGGTGCCGACGATCCGGCCGAGCAGGTCGAGCGCCTCGGCGGGGGCGAAGGGCGGCACGGTGACCCGGTGCACCGAGGCCAGTCCGGCGAGCTGGCTGCGCGAGGTGACGAGGGTGGCGCTCGGGCCGAAGCCCGGCAGCAGTTCGCGGACCACGGCCTCGCCGGGGGCGTCGTCGAGGATCAGCAGCATCCGGCGTCCGGCCAGGGAGGCGCGCCAGAGGGCGGCGGCCTGGGCCGGGTCGGCCGGTCTAGGGCCGGATCGGCCGGTGAGGGCGGCGAGTTCGGCGAGGATGTCGGCGAGCGGGCGCGGGGCGCCGTCCTCGGTGCGCAGCCGGAGCAGCAGCCGGCCGTCGGGGAAGCGGTCGGCGAGCAGGTGTCCGGCGTGCACGGCGAGGGCGGTCTTGCCGACGCCGGCCGGGCCGGAGAGGACCGCGACGCGCTCGCCGCCCTCCGCCAACGCGTCGATCAGCTCCCGCAGTTCGTGGCTTCGGCCGGTGAAGTCGGTGGTGTCGGCGGGCAGCAGCGCGCCGCTCGGGCCGGGGTGCTGCGCCGGCCGGGCGGTGGCGGGGCGGGCCGGGCCGTGGGCGAGCAGCTGCCGGTAGCGGGCGGTCAGGGCGGGGCTGGGTTCGAGGCCCAACTCGCGGGCGAGCAGCTGGCGGTGGGTGTCGTAGACGGCGAGCGCCTCGGCCTGCCGGCCGGACAGGTGCAGGGCGTTCATCCGGGCGGCCTGGAGGCGTTCGCGCAGCGGGTGGCGCTCGGCCGGGTCGGCGAGTTCCTCGGCGACGGCGGTGGCGTTGCCGAGCTCCAACTCGGTCTCCGCCCAGTCCTCGTGGACGCCCAGGCAGCGGGCCTCCAGCCGGTCGGCCTCGGCCTGGACGGCGGGCGAGCAGCGCAGGTCGGCGAGCGGCGGGCCCTGCCACAGGTCGAGGGCCTGGCGCAGCAGCCGGGCGGCGGGGGCGAGCGCGCCGCTGTCGGCGGCGGCCCGGCCGGCCCGGGCGAGGGCGCGGAACTGCAGGACGTCGAGCTCGGGTTCGGCGACCCGCAGCAGGTAGCCGCCGGCGGTGTGGACCAGCCGTTCGGGCCCGGGGTCGCGCCCGAGCAGGGTGCGCAGGGTGCAGATGTAGACCTGGAGGTTCTTGCGGGCGGTGCGCGGCGGCTCCTCGGGCCAGACCGCGTCGGTGAGCAGGTCGACCGGGACGGCCGTGTTGGCGCGGCTCAGCAGGACGGCCAGCACCAGCCGCTGCTTCAGCGGACCGAGGGCGAGCGGGCGGCCGTCCGCTTCGCCGGTCAGCGGGCCGAGGACGGAGAAGCGCGGCCGGGTGGGGGCGGCGGGCTGGGCCAGGGGCATCGGCGTACCTCCGGGGCGTGGGTGGGGGCCAGGGCGTGTCCGAGCGGGGGGCGTGACCGGTGCGGTGCGGGCGTGGGCGCAGGCTACTTGACGGCCGATCCGATCTGTAGGGCACGGAATCGGCCTGTTTCGGTCACGCGACCCTCACACTTCGGGCACCTGGGGGAGGGGGCATCCGGGGGAGGGGGCGGCCGGGGGCGGTGGCGGCCGGCGGGCGCGGTGTCGTGGCCGGTGGGGTGGGGTGGGAGAGGCGGGCGGGGTGCGGCGGAGGGCCGGGGCCGGGGGTGCGGGCCCCGGGGCGGACGGGGACGGGCGGGGGCGGTCCGGGGCGGGGGCGCCGGGGCGGTTCCGGCGTTCCTCCAGCGGTGCTCGTCGGCGCGGTGAGCGCCGCCCGAGGGGCCGGGGAGGGACCGACGGCCACCGGAGGTCCCGGTCCGGGTGCCGGAACGCGGGCCGTGCGGCCCCGGGGGCGCGGGCCGAACGGCCCTAGGGGGCGGGGGCGGTGCGTTCGGATCATGGATCGCCAGCCATTCGCACGACGTTCCTAAGGAGTGCGTCCTTGAGCGCCACCCCGGCACAGGGCGACCCCACGCCACCGCCAACCTCCGTACCGCAGCCGTCGGTTCGGCCGAAACGGCCCGGTTCGGCCGTGGTCAGACTGCTGACCACCACCGACCACAAGACGATCGGCTCCATGTACCTGGTGTCGGCGTTCGGGTTCTTCCTGATCGGCGGTGTCCTGGCGCTGGTCATGCGCGCCGAACTCGCCCGGCCCGGAACGCAGATCCTCTCCAACGAGCAGTTCAACCAGGCCTTCACCATGCACGGCTCGGTGATGCTGCTGCTCTTCGCGATGCCGCTGTTCACCGGCTTCGCCAACTGGATCATGCCGCTGCAGATCGGCGCCCCGGACGTCGCCTTCCCGCGCCTGAACATGCTGTCCTTCTGGCTGTTCATGTTCGGCTCGCTGATCGCCGCCGCCGGCTTCGCGACCCCGCAGGGCGCCGCCGACTTCGGCTGGTTCCTCTACGCGCCGCTGTCCGACGCCGTCCACTCGCCCAGCGTCGGCGCCGACATGTGGATCATGGGCGTGACGCTCTCCGGCTTCGGCAGCATCCTCGGCGCCGTCAACTTCATCACCACGATCATCTGCATGCGCGCACCCGGGCTGACCATGTTCCGGATGTCCATCTTCTGCTGGAACGTGCTGCTCACCTCGGTGCTGGTGCTGCTGGTCTTCCCCGTCCTCGCCGCCGCCCTGCTCGCCCTCGAATGCGACCGCAAGTTCGGCTCGCACGTCTTCGACCCGGCCAACGGCGGGGCGATGCTCTGGCAACACCTGTTCTGGTTCTTCGGCCACCCCGAGGTGTACATCCTGGCGCTGCCGTTCTTCGGGATCATCTCCGAGATCATCCCGGTCTTCAGCCGCAAGCCGATGTTCGGCTACGCGGGGCTGATCGCCGCCACCGTCGCCATCGCCGGCCTGTCGGTGACGGTGTGGGCGCACCACATGTACGTCACCGGGCAGGTGCTGCTGCCGTTCTTCTCCTTCATGACCTTCCTCATCGCCGTCCCGACCGGGGTCAAGTTCTTCAACTGGGTCGGCACCATGTGGAAGGGCTCGCTCAGCTTCGAGACGCCGATGCTGTGGACGGTCGGCTTCCTGGTCACCTTCCTCTTCGGCGGCCTCACCGGCGTGCTGCTCGCCGCCCCGCCGATCGACTTCCACGTCTCCGACTCGTACTTCGTCGTCGCCCACTTCCACTACACGCTGTTCGGCACCGTGGTCTACGCGATGTTCGCCGGCTTCCACTTCTGGTGGCCCAAGATGACCGGCAAGAAGCTCGACGAACGGCTCGGCCGGATCACCTTCTGGACGCTCACCGTCGGCTTCCACGGCACCTTCCTGGTCCAGCACTGGCTCGGCGCCGAGGGCATGCCCCGCCGCTACGCCGACTACCTGGCCTCGGACGGCTTCACCACGCTCAACACCCTGTCCACCATCTTCTCCTTCCTGCTCGGACTGTCGATCCTGCCGTTCCTCTACAACATCTGGAAGACGGCCAAGTACGGCGAGAAGGTCGAAGCCGACGACCCGTGGGGCTACGGCCGCTCGCTGGAGTGGGCCACCTCCTGCCCGCCGCCCCGGCACAACTTCGTCCGGCTGCCGAGGATCCGCTCCGAATCCCCGGCCTTCGACCTGCACCACCCCGACATCGCGGCCCTGGACGTCCTGGAGAACACCGGCAAGCCCGCCACCCACCTGGGCGACGTGAGCCCGGCCAAGTACGACCTGCCACAGACCAGGGCGGAGCGGGCGCGGTCCGCCGTGGACGGCTGACCCGAGGCCGGGCGCGCCCCGGCCGCCCGCTCCGAACCCTCCGACCGCCGTCTCCGCCCGCGCCCCCGTCACGGGCGGGGACGGCTCCCTCCCCTCGCGACCTGGAAGGCCGGCCCCATGACCCACACCGTCCTCGCCATCGGCACCGCCGCGCTCACCGCGAGCGGCTGCGTCTGGTACCTGCCCGCCATCGCCGACCTCCAGGCCGGCGCCGACCGGCCCCGCTCCACCCGTACGGCCGCGGCGGCCTGCGTCCTGTGGTGGGCCGCCCTCGCCATGGCCGGCGGGCTGCTGCTCGCCGTGCCCGACTGGCGGCCCGCCGCGCAGATCGCCCTCGCCGGGCTGGTCGGCGGCGTGGCGCTGCGGGTCCGCGCCCGGTGGGACCGGCGCGGGGAGCAGCACGAGGCCGCCGCCCGCTGGGCGGCCCTGGGCGCCCGGCCGGCGCCGCGCTCCGGCCGCCCCGCCGCCGTCACCCTCGCGGGGTGGCTGGTCGTCGGCGCCGCCGTCGCCTCGCTGGGGGCGGTGGCGATCCTGCTGTCGGACGAGGGCGCCGTCGGCTCCCGGGTGGTGCTCGCGGCGGTCAGCGGGGCCGGGGTGGCGCTGGCCTTCCTGCTGGCGGGCCTCGGCAGCGCGCGGCGGCGCTGACGGCCCCTCCCGCACGGGCGGCGCGGCTCCTCCGGGGGCCGCGCCGCCCGCGCGCTCGCCCGAATGGGGTCGTTGGGCCCTGGGTCCTGCGGCGGCCGGTGGGCGATGATGCCCTGGGCCCTGCCGGGAGTGTGCGGGGGTGACGAAGGTGGAGCCGCGTGATGGCGACCAAGACGGCGGGCGCCGGGGCACCGGCGCCGGTGCGGGTGTTCCTGCTGGACGACCACGAGGTGGTGCGCCGCGGGGTGCACGACCTGCTGGACGGCGAGCCCGATCTGGAGGTGGTCGGCGAGGCCGCCACCGCCGAGCAGGCGCTCGTCCGGGTGCCCGCGCTGCGGCCCGACGTGGCGGTGCTGGACGTCCGGCTGGGCGACGGCGACGGGGTGTCGGTCTGCCGTGAACTGCGCTCCCGGATGCCCGGCCTGGCCTGCCTGATGCTGACCTCCTTCGACGACGAGGAGGCGCTGCTGGACGCCGTCATGGCGGGCGCCGCCGGGTACGTGCTCAAGCAGATCAGCGGCACCGACCTGGTGGCCGCCGTGCGGACCGTCGCCTCCGGCCGCTCGATGCTGGACCCGGGCGCCGCCACCCGGCTGCTCAACCGCCTGCGCAGCGACGCCGAGCCCGCGCAGCCCGTCACCACCGGGCCCGCGCTGACCGTGCGCGAGCAGGAGGTGCTGGCGCTGATCGGGGAGGGCCTGACCAACCGGCAGATCGGCGAACGGCTCTACCTCGCCGAGAAGACGGTGAAGAACCACGTGTCGCGGCTGCTCGCCAAGCTGGGTGTGGAGCGGCGGGTGCAGGCCGCGCTGATCTCCACCGAGCTGCGCCAGGCCGCCGCCGCCGCGCAGCCGGCGCACCTGCGCTCCCTCCGGGGCTGACGCGACGTCCGGGCCCGGGACCCCCGGCGGGACCATCGGCCCTCGCGGCGCCGCCACCGCCGGGGCGAGCATCGAGAGCATGAACGGTGATCACGACCTGCTCGAACTGGACCGGGAGCGGGCGCTGGAACTGCTGGCCAGGGCCGCGGTCGGCCGGGTGGTCTACACCATCCGCGCCCTCCCGGCGGTGCTGCCGGTGTCCTTCCGGCTCGACCTGTCGGACGGCGGCGGAGTGCTGCTCTCGGCCCAGGCCGGCTCCGAACTCGCCCGGGCCGTGGACGACGCCGTGATCGCCTTCGAGGCCGACGAGGTGGACGGCGTGGACGGCTCCGGCTGGTACGTGACCGTCCTCGGCCGCGCCCAGGTCGGCCCCGCCGCCGGCCGCGCCCCCGGGGCCGTCCGGATCCGCATCCGCCCGGAACTCGTCGTCGGCCGGCGGCTTCCCCCGCGCACCGACTAGTGCGGATCGCCCTCGATGCGGCCCGCCAAGGCGCGGACGGTGGGCGGGAGTTGGCGGAGGCGCACGGCGAGCAGCGGGACGGCCAGGGCGAGGTAGACCCAGCTGAGGGCGACCCGGGCGGACTCGCCGGGGAGGGCGAACTGGACGGCGAACAGGGCGAACAGCAGCCCGGCCTTCCAGGGCAGGAACCGAAGGTCGAGCAGGAGCACCACGGCCAGGACGGTCTGCGCGGCGGTCAGCAGCACCTCGTCCACCTGGCGTTCGACCAGCGGGAGGGAGGCCGCGCCGCCGCCGGCCAGGTAGGCGAGCGGGAGGCAGCCGATCAGCAGGGTCCACTGGTTGACCTTGCTGGAGAGCAGCGCGCCGAGGCCGTCGTCCCCGCGCAGCCGCCAGGCGAAGACGACCGCGACGATCAGCTCGGGCGCCTCGGAGGCGAGCGGGGCCAGCCACTGCACCAGCAGGAAGCGGTCGATGCCGAGCGAGGCGCCGGCGTCGACCAGCGAGGTGGCGAAGGGCTCGGCGCAGGCGAAGATCACCCCGGCCGCGACCGCGAACACCAGGACGGTGGTCGCCCGGCGGCGCTGCCGGGGGAGGGCGGCCAACCGGGCCGGAACGCCGATGAGTTCCTCCTCGTCGTCCTCGCTACAGCGGCTGACCCGGAAGAGGTAGTAGCCGTACCAGGCGATCAGGACGACCGCGAGCACCCAGGAGATCTGCCGGGTCAGCGGCATCACGAAGGCCACCAGGGCGGCGGCGCCGAGGAAGGCGGTGTCGATCCGGCGGTGCTCCCGCAGGGTGATCCCGGGGGCGGCGCCGCGGCGCCGGGCGGCGAAGGAGGAGGCGAGGGCGACCAGTGGCCAGCCGACGCCGACCAGCAGTCGGTTGGCGCCGGTCATGTTGGCGGCCGCGTAGGCGGCGTACTCGGGCCGGGTGCCGGCCGCGTACGCGAAGTAGAGGTCGACGGCGTACTCGGGCAGGACGGCGATGAACGCCAGCAGGGCCAGGGCGAGCGGGCCGGAGATGTCGGCCCGGGCGGTCTCCGCGGCCCACATCAGCAGGAGCGCCGCCGCCAGGACGCCGAGGCCGAAGACCACCATGCCCGGCACGGGCGCCAGGTGCACCCCGGCCAGCCGCAGCACCACGGAGGGCAGCGCGCCGGCCACGGCGGCCCCGATCCGCAGGGCCGTCACGGATCCGCTGGGCGGCTGCGCCGACGGGATCTCGGCGGGGCCCGGTGGGGTGGCGGTCGCGGGTGACTTCTGGGCCATCAGCCGTCCTTGCGCTCGGGGAACCTGAGCAGGCTAGGGGCGGAGGGCGGCTGGGTGGGCCGAACGGCGGGGCGGCGTGGCCGAGTTCCCCCGGACGGCGGGCGGGCGCCGTGCCCTAGGCTGGCCCGGGACGCCGTCGACGGAGGGAAACAGGACGCCATGCTCGACCCCGGGACCGCCGCCCTCTACGCGCGGGACGAGACCTGCCGGCTGCTGGGCATCGCGCTGGACGAGGTGTCCGCCGGTCGAGCGGTGACGCGGATGACGGTGGCCGCGACGATGGTGAACGGCCACGGGACGGCGCACGGCGGCTTCCTGTTCCTGCTCGCCGACGCCGCGTTCGCGTTCGCCTGCAACAGCCACGGCCCGGTGACGGTCGCGCAGGCGGCGCAGGTCGTCTTCCTGGCCCCGGCGGCGGTCGGGGACGAACTGGTGGCGGAGGCGGTGGAGCGGTCGCGGGCCGGGCGCGGCGGGGTCTACGACGTGACGGTCCGGCGGGCGGACGGGAAGGTCATCGCCGAGTTCCGCGGGCAGAGCGTGGTGATCGGGGGCCGGCCGCAGACCGACTGAGCGCCCGGGCCCTCACTTCTGTCCGGCCCCTCACCGCTGCCCGGCCCCCGCCGTCACCTCCCGGTCAGGACCGCGGACGCTCGTCCAGCACCTGCTGGAGCTTGCCGGTGCGCGGGTTGGTGACCAGTTCGGAGCGCGGCACCCACTCGACCGCGAGGTCGTGGATGCTGCCCAGCGCGACCTCGTCGGGGTAGAGCGGCCGGGCCGTGTACACGGCCTCGACGAGCCGGTCGGCGAGCTCGGGGGCCGGCCGCCGCCCGGTGTAGCCGAGGCGCAGGATCAGGCCGTCGCGCCCGGCCCAGCGGCGCTGCACGAGCTGCATGCCGGTGATGTGGCGCTCCGGGTCGGCGGCGAGCAGGACGGCCCGGATCTCCTCGGTGGGCATGGCGACGGTGCCGACCCGGGCGCCCTCGGTGGAGCGGCCGAGCAGGCGGAAGCGGCGGCAGCGGGCGTCGGTCCACTCGGCGCGGTCACCGGTCGGGTAGCGCAGGATCGGCATCAGGGTGCGGAACAGGTTGGTGACGACGACCCGGCCGGGAGTCCTGGGCGTGGTGATCGTCTTGCCGGTGACGTCGTCGACGAGCTCCACCACCGTGCGGTGCGCGAAGGCCTCGTGCACCCGGACGTCGTCGCCGGGGACGGGCGAGCCGACCAGCCCGGCGTCGTTGGAGGCGTAGCCGACGGAGGCGACGGCGGCGTGGGGGAAGGCCCGGGCGAGGATCGGCCGCAGGTCGGCGAAGAGCAGGTCGCCGCCGAACAGCAGCAGTTCGACCCCGTCGGCCGTCTCCCCGCGCTGGACCAGGCACTCGGCGACGGCGCTGAGCTTCATCGGCTCGCCGGCCAGCACGTGGACGCCGAAGCCGGTGATGAGGTCGGCGATGTACGGGTCGGGGGCGGCGCCGCCGACGCCCAGGCGGACGTTGTCCACGGGGGCGTGGTGCAGGGCGCCCTCGATGTAGAGGAAGCCGCCGTAGAGTTCGCCGGCCGTGAAGAGGTTGGCGACCCGGTGCCCGGGCCGCAGGCCGGCCCGGACGAGTCCGGCGCCGAAGGCGGTGACCGAGTCGGCGTGCTCGGTGCGGGTCCAGGGCGAGAACTTGGGGACGCCGGTGGTGCCGCCGGTCTTGTAGATGCCGGCGTCGCTGAGCGGGCCGGTCAGGACGCGGTTGTCGGGCCAGGTGTTGGCGGCCCAGAAGGCGGCCTGGTCGATGACGGGGAGCTGGTCGAGGCGCTCGGCGGCGGGGGGCAGGTCGCGGTACAGCTCGGCGTAGAACGGCGAGTTGGCGCGGGCGAAGGCGATCAGCTCGGCCAGGGGCTTGGCGGGCATGGTGGTCGGGTCCCTTGCTCAGGAGGAGGGTGCGGCGGGGGGTGCTGCGGGGGGTGCTTCGACTCGCGCTTGGAGGCGTGCTTCGGGCTGCCCGAGCCAGGTCCGGGCGAGGGACTGGACGGTGGAGCCGTCCGGGTCGGCGAGTTTGGCGGCCAGGTAGTCGGCGGCCCACTGGTTGGCGGGCACCCGGAAGGGCGGCCGGTCGGAGAGCAGGGTCCGCACGACGACCTCGGCGACCTCCCGGGCGGGCTGGCCGGCCGACTCCCAGCCCTGGCCGCCGATCCAGTCCAGGTAGCCGGCGAAGGTGGGCGCGTACGGGCCGGAGGCGGCCTGGACGGTGCCGCGGTCGATGTCCGGGAAGACCCCGAACCGGGTGTCCGGGACGTAGCCGGGGACGACCACCGAGACCTGGACGCCGTGCGCCGCCGCGACCGGGGCGAGCGCCTCCAGGAACCCCTCGACGGCGAACTTGGCGGCGCAGTAGGCCTCGTTGAACGGCTGGCCGACCACGCCGTGCACGCTGCCGACGGCGACCAGGCGGCCTGCGGCGGCCCGCAGCAGCGGCAGCGCGGCCCGGCTGACCGCGGCCACCCCGAAGAAGTTGACCTCCAGGTTGGCCCGCAGCGCCGCGTCGGTGGACATCTCCAGGGTCGGGTCGGAGTTGGAGACGCCCGCGTTGTTGACCACGGCGTCCAGCCGCCCGTACGTCCGGGCCACGCCGTCCAGGCAGGCGGCGATCGAGCCGGGGTCGGTGACGTCGAGGCGGCGGACGTCCACGGTGACGCCGGCGGCCTCGGCGGCCCGCCGGAGCTCCCCGGCGCGGCCGGGTTCGCGCAGGGTGGCCACCGTGCGGTACCCGGCCCGGGCCGCCGCGACGGCGGTGGCCAGGCCGATGCCAGAGGACGTTCCGGTGATCAGGAGGACCTTCCCGTCGGCGCTCCCGGCCTTCGCGCCGCTCCCGCCGCTCCCGCCGCTCCCGGCGCTCCCGGCGCTCCCGCCGTTCATGACGCGCTCTCCGCGAGCTCCCCGGGGGCGGCGGCCTCGCGCCCGGCGGCGTCCAGCAGCGGCTGGAGGCCGAGGGCGGGGAGGAAGGAGCAGGCGGCCAGCAGGGTGCCGCCCGCCATCACCGCCCGGGCCGCGTCCAGGATGCCCAGCGGGCCGGTGAGCAGGGTGACGGCCAGGCCGCCGACCAGCGCGGCGAGCGGGATCACGCCCCAGGTGACGGTCCGGAAGGCGGCGTGCATGACGCCCTGGTTGCGGGCGGTCATCCGGGCCTGCCGGGTGGGCGCGCTGCACACGTTGATGCAGGACATGAAGAACCCGTAGCAGCCCATGGTCACCGCGATCACCGGCCCGGGCGGCAGTGCGGGCGCGGCGAGCAGGCCGAGGCCGGCCAGGCAGTGCAGCAGCAGCGACCAGGCCATCGTCCGCCCCAGGCCGAACCGCCGGCTGAGCCGCGGGGCGACCAGGGCGCCGATCAGCGCTCCGAGCGAGGCCACCGACATGGCCGCGCCGAAGGCGCCGACCGTCACGCCCAGGCCCCGGTAGGCGAGGACGGGCAGGACGGTGACGAAGACCGGCCCGCCGCAGTTGAGCGTGACGGCCGCCAGCACCACCCGGCGCAGCACCGGGTCCGCCCAGTTGAGCCGGAAGCCGAGGGTCAGCCGCTCCCGGATCGAGCCGGGTTCGGCCGTCCGCTCGCCCCACGGGCTCATGTACCGGAAGCAGACGGCCGAGACCAGGTAGCTGGCCGCGTCCACCAGCAGGGCGGCCACCCCGAGCGCGCTGTACAGGGCGGCGGCGATGGAGGGGCCGGCGACCTCGGCGACCGAGCCGCTGCCCTCCAGCCGGGAGTACGCGCGGACCATGCCGTCCTCGGGCACCACGGCGGGGACGGCGACCAGGTAGCCGACATTGAAGAAGATCGTCGCGCCGCTGATCACCGCCACGCAGCCGAACAGCAGCGGGGTGGACAGCACGTCGAGCCAGTACGCGAGCGGGATCGCCGCCACCGCCGCCAGCCGGACCAGGTCGCAGCCGAGCATGGTGCGGCGCTTGTCCCAGCGGTCGACCAGCACCCCGGCGACCGGCCCGAGCAGCGGGATGCCGAGGTACTGGGCCATCGCCACCACGCCGACCTGGAGGGCGGAGGCGTGCAGAACGAAGATCATCAGAGTCGGGACGACGAACACGGTGACCTTGTCGCCGACCAGGCTGACGGTCTGCCCGGCCCAGAACAGGTCGAAGCCCCGGCCCAGCGGCGCCGGCCGCGCGGGCGCCGTCCCGCCTCCCGCCGGGTCGGACGTCACGCCCTCGCCCGTCCGGTCGGACTTCACGCACCCTCCCGCAGGACCAGCCCGGCGGTCTTGCCGGTGCGGCCGTTGCTGATCAGCTCCTCGACGGGCCGTACCCGGAAGGACTCCGGGTCGTGCTGGAAGGCGGTGCTGAGCGTGAAGGTGGCGCTGAACAGCTCCTTGCGCAGCCGCTCGGCGTCGGGGGTGGCGCCCGTCCCGCCGGTGAGCAGCAGGACCTCCACCCCGGTGGCCCGGCCGCGCTGTTCGGTCAGCACCACCTGGGCCCGGGCCACGCCCGGTTCGCGCTCGGCCCGGGCGATCAGTTCGGCCACGTCCAGTCCGAGGCCGCGGACCTGGACGACGTTGTCGCGTCGGCCCAGCACCCGCATCGCCGGGCCCGGGCGCCCGCACGGGCAGTCGGTCAACTCGCCCGCGTCGCCGGTGCGGTAGCGCAGCACGGGGTTGAGCATCTCGGGGTTGAGGGTGGTGAAGTCGAGCAGGCCGCCGGCGTCGGCGTGGACCAGCTGGTCGGGCAGCGGGTGGAAGGTGTCGGCCGGGCAGTCGGGGGTGTTGGTGGCCACCACCCAGGTCTCGGTGCTGCCGAACATGCCCCAGCGCCGCGCCTCGGGCGCCACCACGGCGAGGTCCTCGTCGAGTTGGGGCTGCCAGGCCTCGCCGAGCCACAACACCTTGCGCAGGGAGGGGAGTCGGATGCCGGCGGCGCGGGCGTGCGCGAACCAGAGCCGCAGCACGCTGGGCGTCCCGCCGATGGCCGTCACCCGGCGCGTGGCCAGGAAGGCCAGCCAGTCGCCGTACTCCTCGGCGGCGACCGAGCCGAGCGCGATGATCCGGCAGCCGGAGAGGTCGGCGAGCGCGGCGGCGAGGAAGTGCGCGCCCCACATCCGGCCGGCGCCCCAGGCGTTGACGAAGACGTCCGTCCGGTCGAGCGGCTGCCAGTGGGCGTGCACGCCGGCCATGTAGAAGCCGGTGGGGGCGTAGCCGACCTGGGGGGCGCCGGTGCTGCCGCCGCTCTGGAACAGCCAGGTGGCGGCCTGGTCGGCGGCGGGCTCCAGGTGGGCGAGGGCGGTGTTGAGGTCGTCCTTCGCCAGGGGCGGGAGCGTGGCGAGCCGGTCGAGGGTGTGGACGTTGACGTGGCTGGCGTAGCGCGGGGCCAGGTCGGGGACGCTGCGCAGCCGCTCCAGGGTGCGCCGGGCCACGTGCAGGCGGGGCTCGGCGGCCTCGGGGGGCAGGGAGAAGGAGGCGGTCATCGGGAGTCCGTCCGGGGGGCGAGGTCGAGGTCGCGGTTGGAGGTGGGTGTGGGTGTGGGTGTGAGGGCGGGGCTTCGGGTGGGGTCGAGGGTGAGCGGGCGGGCGCCGTCCGCGAGCCACCTGGCGTGGCCGTCGCGGTAGGCGGCGAAGCGGGCGCGGGTGACGTCCCGTTGGAGGGTGCGGTCCGGGTCGGTGAGGTCGGGGGCGATCACGCCGTCCGGTTCCAGTTCGGAGAACCAGTACCGCTCGCCGTCGTACAGGAAGTCGACGCAGAAGAACGGGATCGGCAGCCGCTCGGCGAACCAGGCGGTGGCGGCGGCGAGTTCGGGCGGCACCGGCGGGAACTCCATGGCTCCGCCCCGGCTGGCGTTGGCGACCGGGGAGCCGGGCTCCGGGGTCCGCTTCATCACCGCGTACGGCTCGCCGTCGACGACGTACACCCGGTAGTCGATCGTGCCGTCGCCCAGGTAGGGCTGGACCACCAGCGTGGTGTCGCCGCCCTGGGCGAGGCTGGCCAGGCCCCGGACGTCCTCGGGGCCGCGGGCCAGGTTGATCCCGCCGCCGCCGCACCAGCCGGCGGGTTTGACGATCGCGGGGTAGGTCATGTTCCGCAGGCCCACCTCGTAGCCGTGCTTGCTGATGTCCCGGCCGGTGCCGATCCGCACCGTCGGGATGGTCGGCACCGGGGAGCCGCCCAGGAACAGCAGGGTGGCCAGCTTGTCGTTGCCGATCAGCGAGACCTGCGGCGGGAACGGCAGGTAGAACCCGGCCTGTTCGAGCACCGCGTACAGCGCGTACTGGTTGAAGACGTCCATCGACTGGTACGGCAGCGAGTAGAGCGCGGTGATGAACAGGGTGTCCTCGGGGGTGACCGGCTCGTCGTCCACGTAGACCCGGGGGCGGCCGGGCCCGGTGGCGTCCACCGTGACGGCCTCCGGCGCGTGCCTGGTCCAGCGCAGGCCGAGGTCGGCGGCGCTCTCGGCGTAGAGGTCCCAGAAGAAGCCGTGCCACATCGCGGCCATCCGGGAGGACTCGCGGTCGGGGAAGATCCAGCACAGGCGGCGCAGTTCGCCGTCCCGGGGAGGGGCGGGGCTCGGGTCGGGGCTCGGGTCGGGGCTCGGGCCGGGGGTGCTCATCGCGCTCCTCGTGCGGTGGACGGCTCGGACCACCAGCGGCGGCCGGTCTCCGGGAGGGTGTCCACCGGGTCGTAGTAGGGGTGGCGCCGGTCGAGCGGGGCGTCCTGGCCGCCGCCGCTCTCCAGGCCGGTGCGGTAGTTCTTGGTCCAGTACGAGATGCCGAGCTCGCGGTCGTAGGCCACCGCCTGGTGCACCCAGCGCTTGCCGACGTGCGGGACGTCGCAGACCAGGCGCGGGGTCGCGTAGCCGGGCAGGTAGCCCATGATCGCCTCCTGGAGGCGCTGCGCCTGGTGCAGCGGCGTCCGCCAGTGCTCGGCGCCCGGGATCACGTCGCAGAGGTAGAAGTAGTACGGCAGGATGTTCGCCTCGCCCTGGAGGGCGAAGCAGAGGTCGAGCAGGTCCTCGGCGGTGTCGTTGACGCCCCGCATCAGCACGCCCTGGTTGCGGACGTCCCGCACGCCCGCGTCCAGCAGGGCCCGGGCCGCCTCGGCGACCAGCGGGGTGATCGAGCGCACGTGGTTGGCGTGGGTGTGCACGGCCAGGTTGACCGCGCGGCGGGCGGCCAGTTCGGCGACCCGGGCCAGGCCGTCCAGCAACTGCGGTTGCAGCCAGTGCTGGGGCAGGCCGACCACGGCCTTGCTGGCCAGCCGGATGTCCCGGACGGTGCCGAGGTCCAGCAGCCTCAGCAGGAAGGACTCCAGCCGGGGCCAGGGGACGTTGGCGAGGTCGCCGCCGGACAGCACCACGTCGCGTACGGCGGGGGTGCGCTTGAGGTAGTCGAGCATCTGCTCCTGCCGGTCGGCGGGGCGCAGCAGCAGCCGGGTCTTGGCCACCTGAGGCGTCGAGGTGCCGACCAGGTCCATCCGGGTGCACTGGCCGCAGTACTGCGGGCAGGTGGCGGTCAACTCGGCCAGCACCTTGGTGGGGTAACGGTGCGTCAGACCCTCGACGGCCCACATGTCCGCCTCGTGCAGCGAGTCCCGCTCGGCCCGGGGATGGCTGGGCCAGTGCGGGTGCCGGTCGGTGCGCACCGGCAGCATGTAGCGGCGCACCGGGTCGGCCAGGAACGCCTCGGTGAAGGCCTGCGGGTCGGCCGGGGCGTCCGGGGCCATGGTGTTCAGCAGCTGCGGCGGCAGCAGCATCGGCATGGTGGCGAACCCGGCCTGGTCGGCGGCGAGTTCGCGGTAGAAGTGGTCGGTGAGCCGGTCGCCGACGACGGCCCGCAGCTGCCGGGCGGTCTTCACCGAGTGGGCCCGCTGCCACTGGGCGTCGCGCCACTGCGCCTCGGTGACGCGGCGCCAGCCCGGCAGTCGCCGCCAGTCCGGCTCGACCAGCGCCGTCCGCGCGTACGTGTACGGCTGGCGGATCACGGGGTGGTCCACGGCCGGCTACTGGCCGGCGGAGGGGGCGGTGGAGGGGCCGACCAGGGGGTCTGTTCGAGGGCTTGCCGGGGGGTCGGCTCGGACGTCGGTGAAGAGGCCCGCGAAGCGGGTGCGCAGCTCGCGCTTGAGCACCTTGCCGGTCGGCCCGAGCGGGAAGTCCTGAGGTGTGCGGGCGATCCGGACGGCGGCGAGCGCGGCCAGCCCGGCCGCGGCCAGCGCCTTGTTCGCCGCGTCCTGCACCTCCTCGGCGCCGGCCCCGGCGGCCCCTCCGGCCCCGGCCTGCAACCGGACGACGGCGACCGGGCGTTGTCCCTCACCGGGCGCCCCGGGCACGCCGACCACCGAGCAGTCCTGCACCAGGTCGGCGCAGTCGGCGAGCAGCACCTCCTCGATCGGCAGGCTGTAGACCGGGCCGTCGGCGGTGTCGATGACGTCCACCGTGCGGTCGAGGTGGTAGAAGCGGCCGTCGGGCGCGCGGCGGGCGACGTCGCCGGTGAGCCAGTAGCCGGCCAGCTCGAAGCTCTCGGTCAGCCGCCGGTCGTGCCAGTAGCCCGGGGTCCGGGAGGGGCTGACCACGCCGAGCAACCCGACCGTGCCGTCCGGGAGTTCGGTGCCGTCCTGGTCGAGCACGGCGGCCTTCAGCACCACCTCCAGCGGCCTGCCGACGCAGCGGTCGTCGCGGGCGCTCTCCGGGGTGGTCACCTGGCCGAAGAGCGCCATGCCCATCTCGGAGGAGCCCAGGCCGTCGACGAACTGCGAACCGGGAAGCGCGGGTCGGTCGGCCCGGTCCTGCGGCAGCAGCCAGGGGCGGATCAGCCCGGCCGGCCGCTCGCCGAGCGTCACCAGGCGGCGGATGTGCCCGTGGTGCGCGCTGTCACCGGTGTTGAACCAGGAGTGCACCCGGGCCGCGCCGCGGACCGGGAGTTCGCCGGTGGCCAGCTCGACGAAGGTCCGGGGGAAGGAGGCGACCATGGTCGGCTGGAAGGCCTCCATCACCGGCTCGACGACGGCGCGCCGCCAGTCGGACATCACCACGGTGGGCAGGCCGAGCAGCGTCGCGGTGAGGAAGTAGCTGAGCCCGCCGGCGTGGGTGTGCGGCATCAGCGACATCAGCCGGTCGTACGGCTCGGCGGGGAAGCGCTCCATCCGCGGCTGCTTGCCGTCCCAGAACTGGCGGTGCGCCAGCATCGTGGACTTGGGGGTGCCGGTGGTTCCGGAGGAGTGGATCAGCGCCACCACGTCGTCCGGGGCGTGCCGGTACGGGTGGCCGGCGGGCAGCTCGACGGTGTCGGCGTCGAAGGCCTGCACCTCGGCGGCCAGGGCGAGGAAGCGCGGGCGGCGGCCCGGGTCCTCGCGGTAGGCGGCGGCCAGCCGGGTGGGGTCGTCGGCGACCACGCCGACCACGCCGACGTGGTCCAGGTAGCGGACCAGCACGTCGTGCCGCATCGCGTCGTTGACCAGCGCGGGGACGGCGCCCAGCGAGGTCAGCGCGAGGAAGTGCAGCAGCGGTTCCAGCCCCTCGCCGACCACGACGCCCACCGGCTCGCCGGGGCGCACCCCGTTGGCGTGGTACCAGGCGGCGTAGCGGTCGCGCAGCGCGGCCAGATCGAGCAGGCTGTGGCCGCGCAGCACCACCTCGCCGCGGTGGTCGGTGCGGTGGGTGAAGACGGACGGGACGGCGCGGTGCGGGTTGGCCGCGAGGGCGTGGTCGAGGAAGTTGCCCGCGCCCAGGGCGGGTTCGGTCATCAGCCGCTGTCTGGCGGCGAGGGGCGCGATGGAACTGCGGTCGCTCATGGGGGTCTCCCGAAGGGGGGCCGGGCGCGGGTTCTCGTGGAACCGGCGCCGGGGAGGGGGAAAAGCCGGGGAAGGACGGGGGGTGGGGCGTCAGGCGTGGGTTCGGGGCGCGAGCGTCAGGAGTGGGCGTCGGACCCGGACGTCGGGCGCGGGTCTCAGGTATGGGCGAGGATGTCGGCGACGACCCGGTGGCCGGAGCGGATCGCGCCCTCCATCAGCCCGAAGTACGCGGTGCTGGTCTCGGTGCCGGCCCAGTGCACCCGGTGGTGCCGCGCGGTCAGCGCCGGGCCGAGCCGCGGCCAGTCGCCGGGCCCCAGCAGGGCGGCGTAACAGCCCTGGCTGTACGGGTCGTTGAGCCAGTCGGTGACGTGGCAGGCGGTCGGCTCGGGGAGCATCGGGAAGAGCTGCGCGGCCTGCCCGACGGCCGCGGCGCGTTGCTGCCGCGGAGTGAGGGCGGCGAAGCGGTGCGCCTCGGCGCCGGTGACGAAGCCGGTCAGGACGCCGATGCCGCTCTCGGCGGGGGAGTCGTCCACGGTGGAGAGCAGTGGCCCCCGGGCGTTGACCGACCAGCCGGACAGGCCGTGGTCGCGCCACAGCGGCGCCGGGTAGACCAGGTGGACCTTGACCGCGCAGCCGCGCGCGGTGCGCTCGCCGGCCCGTCGCACCGGCAGGCCGGGCCGGTAGTCGATCGCGTCGGCGAGCAGCGGCGGCAGCGCCATGACGGCGACGTCCGCGCGGTGTTCGCCGCGGTCGGTGTGCACGGTGACGGCGTCGGCGTCGGCGTCCTGGTGGACGGCCCGGACCGGCTCGCCCAGCCGTACCCGGCGGCCCAGGCGCTCGGCCAGCCGCTCGCACACCTGGTGGGCGCCGCCGGAGATCCGGTCCTGCTGGGCGCCGCCGGCGAAGGCGTTGAGGTAGCGCAGGCCGCCGCCGGAGCGCAGGTAGAAGGCGAGGTGGAGGACGGAGATGTCGGCCGGGTCGGCGGCCGTCATCTCACCCAGGAACAGCGGGAAGAACAGCCGGGCGTCGGGGTGGGTGAGGTGCTGCTCGGCCCACTCGGCGGCGGTGAGGGCGTCCAGGCGTTCGGCGTCCGGGGTGAGCCAGGGCGCCTCCGGCCTTACGGCGGCGGTGAGTTCGGACAGCCGGTCGAACAGGTCGCCGAGCGCGACGCCGTCGAGCGGCGGGAACCGGCCGTCGCGGGTCGTGGCGTCGGCGCTGCTGCCGTTGTGGTTGTCGTTGCCGCTGCCGAGCGCGAACCGGCTGGCACCGGACATCGTGGTGGGGGTGGTCTTGAGCCCCAACTCGTCCATCATGGCGAGGAGTTCGGTGTGCCGGTCGCCCAGGTAGGCGGCTCCGGCGTCGACCAGGACACCGGGGGCGGCCTCGATGCCGTGGGTGCGCCCGCCGACCCGGTCCCGGGCCTCCAGGACGGTCACCTCGAAGCCGTGCGCCGCCAGCCCGGTCGCGGCGGTGAGCCCGGCCAGTCCGGCGCCGACCACGACGGCGGTTCCTCCTGGCCGATGCGCGTCGAACTGCCGGCCGTCGAACGGGTAGTCGTTGAACGGGTGGTCGTTCATCTCGCGGCCGTGATTCTGCGCGCGAGCGCGGTGGGGGTGGGCGCGAGCAGGAACTCGTCGAAGGTGAGCTCGACGGCGTAGCCGCGCGCGACGGCGCTCAGCACCCGGGTGGCGATCAGCGAGTCGCCGCCGAGGTCGAAGAAGTCGGAGTCGGGCGCCACGTCGTCGCGTTCCAGCACGCGCCGGAAGACGGCCACCAGGTCCTGCGGGGTGGCGGGGGTGGTGAGGTCAGTGCTCAACGGAGGTCTCCTTCGACCTGTCGTGGGCGCCGTAGCGCAGGTGGCAGCCGGCCCGGTCGACCTTGCCGCTGGGGGTGTGCACGAGCCGGGGGACGACGGTGATCCGCCCGGGTACGAGGTGGCCGGGCACCCGGGCCCGCAGGTAGGACAGCAACTCGCCGGCCAGGTCCGGCGGGGAGGTGTGCCGCCGCGCCACGACGTACGCGAGCAGCGCGGTGCGGCCGGCCAGGGCGGCGCCGGTGACGGCGGCCGCGCTCACCTCGGGGTGGCCGGTGAGGTGCGCCTCGACCTCCGCCGGGTCCACCCGGACGCCGCGCACCTTCAATTCGCCGTCCAGGCGGCCCTGGTGGGTGAGCAGGCCGTCCGGGCCGCGGCTCACCCGGTCGCCGGTGCGGAAGTACCGCTCGCCGTCGACGGTGGTGAACCGGCCCGCCGTCGCCTCGGGCAGGCCGGGGTAGCCGAGCGCGAGGCCGGGCCCGCCGATCAGCAACTCGCCCTGCTCGCCGAGGCGTTCGATGACGTGCGGCAGGGCGTGGCCGATCGGTGCGCGGGCGGCCGGTGCGCGGTCGGCGCCGGGCCGGGCCGGTTCGCGGGCGAGCGGTCCGGACAGGTCGACGGCGTGGGTGATCTGGGTGGTCTCGGTGCAGCCGTAGGTGTTCAGCAGCCGGATCCGCCCGGTGTCCAGCCGGGCCCAGTCGTCCAGCCGGGCCGGTTGGACGGCCTCCCCGCCGATCACCAGGAGCCTGACGCAGGGCGGCAGTTCGGCCCGGTCGTCGACCAGGTGGTGGACGAGTTCGTGCCAGAAGGCGGTCGGCAGGTCCAGGACGGTGATCCGCTCGCGCTCGACCATCCGCAGGAAGCGCGGGAACGACCCGCAGTGCGCGTCGGGGTCGAGGACGAGGGTGGCGCCCGCGGTGAGTGCCGGGAGGATCTCCTCGAAGCAGGTGTCCCAGTTGAGCGACGCGAACTGGAGCACCCGGTCCTGGGGGGTGAGGTGGAAGAGGTCGCGCAGTGCGTGGGCCGTGGCCGCGACGGCCCGGCGGGGAGTGGCGACGGGTTTCGGCTGCCCGGTCGAACCCGACGTGAAGAGAATGTAGGCCGGATGTTCCGGGCCGCTTGCGGCACGGTCCGCCGGAGGGGTTCCGGGCGGTTCTCCGGGGAATTCCGAGAGGGCGGGTAACTCTACTAATCGAGCCTCGAGTTGGTGCTCCGCGACGGCTCCGCCGAGTATCGCCGTGCGGCAGTTCGCGGCCGTCGCCATGGCGTGTCGACGGGCCGCCGGGAATGCCGGATCGATCGGGCAGTACACGCCCCCGGCGGTCAGCACGCCGAGAAGTGCGACCACCGTTTCGGCCGTGTGGACGGCCGGCACGGAGACCGTGCCGGGGTCCGGTCCCAGGCGCCTGGCCAGGGTGTTCGCCAGCTCTGCGAGCCGGCCGTAGTCGAGGGTGCGCCCCCGCTGGACGATCGCGGGGTGCCGGGGATTGCGGCGTGCCATTTCCGTGAACGCGTGGATCAGGTCGGGAACGACCTGGAGGGTGTCCTGATTAATTGACATGGCCGCCCCAAATGATGCCGTCGAATGCTCATCCGTGCTCGGCGAACGGCGACTCTACCGTCGAACATGCGTGGCGACAATGGATGTTGAGAGCGTTCTTCGAAGGGGGCGTGCTTGACGTGTGAACCCGCCCGAGGACGTTCGGTCGTTCGAGTAGGGACGGCGTGCGCAAGGGGGCGGAGCGGCGTGGGCGAAGGCCCGGTGACGGCACGTCAGGAGCTGAGCGGGGCCTCCCAGGAGAGCCGGGTGCCGCCGCCCTCGGCGGGCCCGACCGTGAAGGCGCCGCCCACCCGCTCGGCCCGCTCGGCGAGGTTGCGCAGCCCGCTGCGCCGGCCGCCCTCGGGTACGCCCACCCCGTCGTCGGCCACCACCAGGGACACCCGCCCGGCGAGCGCCCGCAGCGTCACCTCCACCCGGCCCGCCCGCGCGTGCCGGGCGGCGTTGCTGAGCGCCTCGCCGAGGACGGCCACCACGTGGTCGGCCAGTTCCTGCGGCACGTCGGTGTCCAGCAGGCCCTCCATGCTCAGCCGGGGCGCGAAGCCGAGCGTCCCCTGCGCCTCGGCGACGACGCGGGTGGCGCGGGCGCGCAGGCCCCGGTCGGGCTCGCTGTGGGCGCGCAGCCCGAAGATCGTCGACCGGATGATCTTGATGGTCTCGTCCAGATCCGCCACCGCGCGGGCGACCCGGTCGGCGGCGGCCGGGCTGTCGATCAGCCGGCCCGCGCTCTGCAACGTCATCCCGGTCGCGAACAGCCGCTGGATCGCCAGGTCGTGCAGGTCCCGGGCGATCCGGTCACGGTCCTCCAGCAGCGTCAGCTGCTCGGCGTCGCGCCGCCGCTCGGCCAGCTCCAGGGCCAGCGCCGCCTGGTCCGCGAAGCCCAGCAGCGGCCCGGTCTCGTCCGGCCCGAAGGCCGGCTGTCCGGCGGCGCGGGCCAGCAGCAGCACGCCCCGCCCGTACCCCGCCCCGGTGCCCAGCGGCACCGCGACCGCCGGGCCCAGCCCGTCGAAGCGCCCCGCCGGGCCCGCCGGGTAGCGGGCGTCGCAGGCCAGGTCGTCGCTGGTCACCGGTGAACCGGAGGCGTACGCGGCGCCCGACAGCGTGCCGTCCACCGGCACCGTCACCCCCAGCCGCGCGGCGGGCGCCCCGCCCAGCGCGACCTCCACCGTCAGCTCCTCCGCCCGCTCCTGCGGACCGTCCAGCGCCACCGAGACGTCGGCCAGCTCGGCGCCGGCGATCTCCCCGGCCCGGCGGGCGATCAGCTCCACCACCTCCAGCCGGGGCGCGCCCGACAGCAGGCTGCGGCTGATCTCCGCGCTGGCCCGCAGCCAGCGCTGGCGCAGCTGCGCCTCCTCGTACAGCCGGGCGTTGTCGATCGCCACCCCGGCCGCGACCGCCAGGGTGGAGATCACCGCCTCGTCGTCGGTGTCGAAGTCCAGCCCGCCGCGCTTGTCGGTGAGGTACAGGTTCCCGAACACCTCGCCGTGCACCCGCACCGGCACCCCGAGGAAGGTGTGCATCGGCGGATGGTTCGGCGGGAAGCCCGCCGAGGCCGGGTGCTCGGACAGCACCGGGCAGCGCAGCGGCTGCGGGTCGCGGATCAGCTCCCCGAGGATGCCCCGGCCGGACGGCGGCGGGCCGATCTCGGCGATCTCCTCCTCGGACAGTCCCACCGTCAGGAACTGCGACAGCGAGTGCCCGTCCGGGCCGATCACTCCGAGCGCGGCGTAGCGGGCGTCCACCAGGTCGGCGGCGGCCTCGACGATCCGGTGCAGCGCCTGGGCGAGGTCCAGCTCCCGGCCGACCGCGAGCACCGCCTCCAGCAGGCTGTGCACCCGGTTCTGGGTGCCGCGCGCCGCGTCGATCCGCCACTGGAGCTCCTCCAGCAGCTCGTCCAGGCGCAGCCGGGGCATCCGCGCGCCGCCGACCGCCGCGCTGCCGTCCGCTCCGCCCACCGCTGTCCTCCTCGTACTCGCCCTGGCCCGTCCTCCACCCGCCGCCGGAGGGCGCCAGGTGCCGCCCGATCAGGGCGATTGCCGGATTCACGGTAGTGCCCGGGTGTCGGCACCCCACACGCCGGGGTGCGCCGTACGCTCCCACGGGCGGGCCTTTCGTCCCGTCGCCGAGGGGCCTGCGGCCTCTGTCGCGAGGCCCTGGCGGACCGCCAGGGTGGGAGAGGAGCGGACGGGCCGTCAGTGCGCACACCGTCCCCGCGCCGCCCCGCCAAGCGCCGACACAGTGGAGGAATCCTCATGACGCCATCCGTCCTGGCCGGGGTCGACGGCTCGCCGGAGAGCACCACCGCCGCCCTCTGGGCCGCCGACGAGGCGGTGCTCCGGGGCGCCCCGCTGCGCCTGGTGCACGCCTGGCCGTGGCTGACCGACGGCGTGGCCACCTTCGCCGAGCCCGACGACCTGCCGGCCGCCGCGCAGCGGGTGCTGGCCTCGGCCGCAGACGCGATCCGCGAGCGCCACCCCGACCTGGTGGTGCACACCGACGCCGTCCTGGACGCGCCGGTGGACGGCCTGGTCGCCGCGGCCGCGGACGCCGCCCTCCTGGTGCTCGGCTCGCGCGGCCTCGGCGGCTTCACCGGGCTGCTGCTCGGCTCGGTCGGCATGGCCGCGGCCGCCCGCAGCACGGTGCCGGTGGTCGTGGTGCGCGAGCCGGGCGCGCCCGACGGGGCCGGCGATGACGGGCCCGAGGTGCTGGTCGGCGTCGACGCGCACGCCCCGGAGGAGGAGGTGCTCGCCTTCGCCTTCCAGGAGGCCGCCCTGCGCGGCGCCCGGGTGCGGGCCGTGCACGGCTGGGACCTCCCGCCGGTCTTCGGCTACGCCGGCGGGGCCGTGCCGCCCACCGAGATCGCCCAACTGGAGGCGCTGGAGGCCAAGCTGCTCACCCTCGCCCTGGCCGGCCAGCGCGAGCGGCACCCGGACACCGTGGTGATCGAGGACGTCCGGCTCGGCTCCGCCCGCGGCCTGGTCGAAGCCTCCGCCGGCGCCGCCCTCCTGGTCGTCGGCCGCCGCCACCGCTCCCTCGACTTCGGCCCCCGCCTCGGCCGCGTCGCCCACGCCGCCCTGCACCACGCCCGGTCCCCGGTCGCCGTCGTCCCCCACCCCTGACCGACACCCCGGCGGCGCACGCTCGGAAAGCGGGCCCAGGCAACCCCTCACGAGTTCGAATCTCACCTCCTCGGCCGGCCGATGGCCCGGACCGCACAGCGGTCCGGGCCATCGGCGTATCCCGTCCGAGGAACCCAGGGGGGCGCCAACGTGCGCGGCGTCGCAGGCGTTCCGGCAGTGCTGGGCATCGCCGTCCACGCATCCCTTCCGCCTGGAACATGTCGAGATATACTTCAGACGCGAGTTGATATCAGGAGGTGCATCACATGAGCCGGACCGTGATCGACCTGGACGACGAGCTGCTCGCCGACGTGGCTCAGGCTCTCGGCACCAGCACCAAGAGGGAGACGGTCAACACCGCTCTGCGTGAGGTGCTGGAGAACAGGCGGCGAGCGCTCGCCCTCACACGGCTGCGTGCCGCGGCGGACGCGGGGGCCTTCGACCTGGAGATCTTCGAGGACAAGAGGAACTACCGCCGGTGAACGCGGCGCAATTCCTGATCGACACCAGCGCGCTCGCGCGCTTCATGCGCGGCGACGCCGAGCAGTACGGCTGGGACCAAGCCGCAGCGGCGGGCTTGGTCGCAAGCTGCCCCATCACCGAACTTGAGTTCTTCTACAGCGCGCGGACAGCGGCCGACCGCGCTCAGGGGATCGAGGACATGCGGCTGCTGTTCGGCTGGGTGCCGGTCGATGACCGCGCCTACGACCGCGCCTGGTACGTCCAGGGCATGCTGACCAAACGAGGTCAGCACCGCAGCGCCGGAGCCGTGGACCTGGTCGTCGCGGCCACAGCGGAACTGCAAGGCCTGACCCTTCTGCACCGGGACCGCGACTTCGAGTGCATCGCGAGCGTCACCGGACAGGCCCTCCAGTGGTACGGGCCGGAGGCCGGCAAATGAATCCGGTCCGTTCCGGTCCAGGACTGGGAGCCGGGAAAGGGGCCTGATCCTGTTCGAACCGCAATCTCGTGTTCTCCGCCTCCGCCCGACAGGCCATCGGCCGGGCCGGATCACGCCTCGACGGGGGGCGGGGCGTGATCCGGCCGGGGAGTTTCAGTTCGCCGGGGGTTCGGTCGGGCGGGGGCGGGTGCCCGGGGGGAGGACTTGGGCCCTGAGGTGGAGGTCCGGGCTGTGGCGGAAGCCGAGGGTGAAGTCCACCCACTGGCCGGCCCGGAGGGGTGGGGGGTCGGCGATCATCAGGTCGGCGTCCTCCGGGGCCATCGCCAGCTCGCCGCGGCCCGGGATCGGGAGGGCGGCCACCGGCTCCCAGCGGCCTGCGGCGCCCTGGTGGAGGTGCCGTTTGATCGTGATCCTGCCGCCGAACTCCCAGCTGGCGGAGGCCAGTTCGTCCGGTACGTCGCCCGGGTTGCGGATCGTGAAGAACGCCGCCGTGGCCGGGGCCGCGCCCGCCGTCGGCAGTAGCAGCCAGCCCGGGCCGGCCTCCACCGGCCGGGGCCGCCCGGCCCCGCCGACCGCCGTCCACCCGGTCAGCAGCACCAGCGTCAGCGCCGCCGCGCCCACCGGCGGGCCGACCACCCGCAGCCGTCCGATCGCGCTCGTCGCCGTGCTCATCGCCGCGCCCCCTTCCGGGCCGCCGAGGTGCCGCGCCCGGGCTGCCAGGTGCGCAGCCGCAGGCTGTTGCCGACCACCAGCAGCGAGCTGAGCGACATCGCCACCGCCGCCAGCATCGGGTTGAGCAGGCCGACGGCCGCCAGCGGGATCAGCACCACGTTGTAGCCGAAGGCCCACAGCAGATTGGCCCGGATCGTGCCGAGGGTGCGCCGGGCCAGCCGGACGGCGTCCACCACCGCCTCGATGTCGCCGCGCACCAGGGTGAGTCCGGCCGCGCCGATCACGGCGTCGCTGCCCGAGGCCAGCGCCACCCCGAGGTCCGCCGAGGCCAGTGCCACCGCGTCGTTGACGCCGTCGCCGACCACCGCGACCGTCCGCCCGGCGCCCCGCAGCTCGGCCACCACGGCGGCCTTGCCCTCCGGCGAGGCCGCGGCGTGCACCCGTTCGATGCCCAGCTCGCGCGCCACCGCCCGGGCCGCGCCCGGGCCGTCGCCGGTCAGCAGGACGGTCTCCAGTCCCATCCCGCGCAGCCGGTGGAGCGCCCGCCAGCTGCCCGAGCGCAGCGTGTCGCCGACGGCGAGCACGGCCGCGGCCCGCCCGTCCAGTTCGACCACCACGGCCGTGCGGCCGGTGTCCGAGGCGGCGGTGACCGCGTCCGCGAGGTCGGCGGGCAGCGGCTGCGCCGTGCCGTCCGGGCGGACCACCCGTATGCTCCGGCCCTCGACCACCCCGGACACCCCGACCCCGGTGGCGGCCGCGAAGCCGTCCACCACGGGGAGCGGACCGCAGCGCTCCCGCGCGGCCGCCGCCACGGCCCGCCCGATCGGGTGCTCCGAGCGGTGTTCCACCGCGCCGGCCAGCCGCAGCACCGCACCTTCGTCGAGACCTTCGTCGAGCCCCGAGTCGAGCCCTTCGCCGAGCCCAGAGCAGAAGCCCCGGGCGACCGTCACCGCCGCCAGTTCCATCCGCCCGGTGGTCAGCGTCCCGGTCTTGTCCAGCACCACGGTGTCGACCCGGCGCAGGCTCTCCAGTACCTCCGGGCCGCGCACCAGCACGCCCAGTTCCGCGCCCCGCCCGGTCGCCGCCAGCAGCGCCGTCGGGGTGGCCAGGCCCAGGGCGCACGGGCAGGCGACCACCAGCACGGCGACCGCCGCCGTCACCGCCGCCTGCGGGGCCGCGCCCGCGCCGAGCCAGAAGCCCAGCACGCACACCGCGCCCGCCAGCACGCACGGCACGAACACCCCGGCCACCGCGTCGGCGAGGCGCTGCGCCCGGGCCTTGCCGGCCTGGGCGTCCGCCACCAGCGCGGTGATCCGGGCGAGTTGGGTGTCGGCGCCGACGGCCGTCGCCCGTACCACCAGCGCGCCGCCGACGTTGACGGTCGCGCCGGCCACCGCGTCCCCGGGGCCGACCTCCACCGGCACGCTCTCCCCGGTCAGCAGGCTCAGGTCGAGCGCCGAACCGCCTTCGACCACCACCCCGTCGGTGGCCACCCGTTCACCCGGCCGCACCACGAACTCCTGCCCGGGCAGCAGCAGTTCGATCGGTACCAGGCGCTCCTCGCCGGTCCCGCCGTCCCGGACGCACACCTGCTTCGCGCCCAGTTCGGCCAGCGCCCGCAGCGCGGAACCGCTGCGCCGCCGCACCCGGCCCTCCAGCAGCCGCCCGGCCAGCACGAACAGCGGCACCCCGACCGCCGCCTCCAGGTAGACGTGCGCCGCGCCGCCGCCGTCCGCGGTCAGCGAGAACGGCATCCGCATGCCGACCTCCCCGGCGCCGCCGAACACCAGCGCGTACGCGGACCAGCCGAAGGACGCCACCACCCCCAGGCTGACCAGGGTGTCCATGGTGGCCGCCGCGTGCCGCAGCCCCTGCCAGGCCCGGCGGTGGAACCCGACCGACCCCCAGGTCACCACCGGGACGGCCAGCGCGAAGCAGACCCACTGCCAGGCGGGGAACTGCAGTGACGGCACCATCGACAGCACCACCACCGGGACGGCCAGCAGCGTCGTCACCAGCAGCCGCCAGCGCTCCGCCGGCTCCTCGTCCGGCAGCCCGACGCCCGCCCCCGCGGGCGCCAACTCGGCGGTGTATCCCGCTCGTTCGACGGCCGCCACCAGCTCTGCGACCGGCACCCCGGCCGGGTGCAGCACCCGGGCCCGACCGGTCGCCAGGTTCACCCCGGCCGTCACTCCGTCGATCCGGGCCAGCCGCTTCTCCACCCGGCCCACGCAGGCCGCGCAGGTCATCCCGCCGACCGCCAGATCGGTGCTCACCAGGGCCCCGGCATCGGCCCCCGCGACCGGGCTCATCGCATCCCGCCCATGTCGTGCCCGCCCATCCCGGGCGCCCCGGGCGACGCGCCGCCCCCGGGCGTCAGCCCCGGGGACACCGGGCCCGCCTGCCGTCCCACCGCGTACGCCACCACGAACACCACCACCAGCAGCAGGGCGAACCCCGCCAGCACACTCAAGGGCCGGACACCCGGCGACTTCGCACTCACCCCCCAGCAGTCGGACGGCGGGCGTGGTTGGTTCCCGTACGGTCCGAACCGGTGGGGACCGGTGGGAGCGCCCTGGCGTCGCGGGCCCGGCGAGACCCGTACGGCGGGCCTCGGGCCCGGATTAATTCGGATGACGCACCCGGTGTGACCAGGTAGCGTCCGGGACGGCGCCTCCCGATGCGCTGGGCCCCGGCTACTACCCGTCAACTAGGTGCCGGTGCCCGTGGTCGGGTTCCGGGAGGCGCCCATACGCGTTCAGCCCCGGGGTCGCTTCAGCCCGCCGCGCGGGGGCGTGGTTCGAGGGCCGGGGTTCGGGCGAATCCGCCCTCCGCGGAATCTGATCGTCATAAGATCCCTTCGTGTGCCGAAGACCGGCACCCGGCCTGGCCGCGCGCGCTCGCGCGGCCGGACGGATGGTCAACGCAGCGGGGAGTAGCGATGACACGTACGGGGAAGCGAATGCTGGCCGCCAGCGCGGCCGCCCTGGCGGCGGTACTGGCGGTCGCCGGGACGGCCGCGGCGCAGCCGGGCCCGGCTGCGGTCCAGAGCGGTATGGGCACGGGGGAGATCCTGCCGCACCCGGGGGAGACGGGCCTGATCTGGATCCCGGACTGGATCGGCGACGGCGGCGCGGTGACGGCCTCCGTCAACCCCTCGCAGCCCTTCACCGTGACGGTGGGTTGCCAGGGCGGCGGCTCGGTCCAGGTCCACGTCGCCGGCCTGGCGCCGGCCGACTTCACGGTCCAGTGCCCGGTCGGCGCGACCGGCATCGGCTCGGTGGAGATCCCCGCCCGGCCCGGCCGGGACCTCCTGTTCACGGTGACCGCCTCCGACCAGGCGATCCACTGGGGCATGTACGCCACCCAGGCGGACTGACCCCGCCGCGCGTCCCGGAACGGGTCCCGTTCGGTCCTGCCGCGCGCGACAGGACCGAACGGGACTGAACGGGACTGAACGGGACCGGCCCTAACGCCGCACGCTGCGCGGCCCGGTGACCGCCGCGCCCAGCGCGCCGACCCGGGCCCGCAGTTCGCGGTCGGCGGTGACGACCAGGCAGTCCCGCTCCGGCTGTTCGGCTCTGGCCGCCCGGACCAGCTCGACGATCCGGTCGTCACCGCTGCCGGCCGCCGCGACCACCCGCACCTCGGGCAGCCCGTCCACACCCCGGGCCGCGCCCTCCACGACCAGCACCACCTCCAGCGGCCCGGGCCGCTCCGGCAGGCCCTGCCCGGCGACGGCGACCAGCGCGTCCCGCAGCCGCTCGGCGGCGCCCCGTCGATCCCGCCACCACCCGTCGGGCACCGACCCGACCACGTTGGCCGCGTCCACCACCAGCAGCGGCAGCCCGCCCCGGGCCCCGTCCGCGTCCCTGTCCTCCATGGCCTCTCCCACGCCCTTGCTCGTCACGCCTTTCCCCGGGCCGGGCCGGCCCGGCGAGTGACCGGGGCCCCCGCCAGCCGGGTGGCGCGTCAGGTGAGGGTGATCCGGATGCCGACGGTGCCGCGCTCGCCGCGGCGCAGGCGGCTGCCGAGCAGGGTGAGCACACCGAGCAGGCCGTACTTCTGGCGCAGCAGGGTGCGGTAGGCGGCGGTGCGTTCGGGGCTGAGGATCTCGGCGGTGGCGGGGTACTGCTCGCCGGTCGGCCGGCCCTTGACGTCGCAGGGGCCCACCAGGACGTCCGCGCGGTTGCGGATCCGCTTGACCTTCCAGGAGTCGGCGACGGTCCAGACGCCGAGCGCCTCGCCGTCGCGCACCACCCACACCGGGGTCGGCACGGTGGTGCCGTCCTTCTTGTAGGTGGTGACGAGCAGGTAGCTCCCGGAGGAGAGGCTGACGATCCGGGCGAGCCGGTCGGAGGAAACGGGGTCGGGCGTGGTCATGGCCGGAAGTCTAGGGCGTGCCTGACCAGGGCCCGGGCCCGGCGGGCCAGCCCGCGGTGGCCGTGCCCGCCGAGGGCGGTGGCGCCCGGGTCGGGGAGCGCGGCCGGGTCGGCGGCGAGTGCGGCGCGGCGGCGGGCGGCGGTGCGCCCGGCGGCCCACAGGGCGAGGACGGCGCCGAGTGCGATGGCCGTCCAGGCGGCCGGGGCGAGGCCGGGGTCGTTGCCCCGGACGGCCTGCGGGTGGGCCTGGCCGGCGATGGCGGCGGGGGCGGCGGAGGAGGCAGCGCCGGCCCGGCCGGTGATGGTGGCCGGGTGGGCGGCGGCGGTGTCCTCCACCAGTTGCCCGACCGGCTGGACCTTGCCGGCCGCCGCGAAGCCCCAGTCGAGCAGTTCGGCCGCCTCGTCGTAGACCCGGGTCTGGGTGTCCGGGTGCATCACCGTCACCAGCAGCGTGCGGCCGCCGCGCTGGGCGGCGCCGGTGAAGGTGGCGCCCGCGTTGGTGGTGTAGCCGTTCTTGACGCCGATCAGGCCCTGGTACTTGCCGAGCAGCCGGTCGGTGTTGGCGATGTCGAAGCTGGTGCGCTGCCCGGTGAGCTTGTCGAGTCCGCCGGGGAAGTGCGCGGTGCGGGTGGAGCAGTAGGAGCGGAAGTCGGCGTTGCGCAGCCCGGCGCGGGCGAACAGGGTGAGGTCGTAGGCGGAGGAGACCTGGCCGTCCATGTCGTAGCCGTCGGGGGAGACCACCTTGGTGTCGCGGGCTTGCAGGGCCTGGGCGCGGGCCTGCATCTCGGCGACGGTCTGCTGGAGGCCGCCGTTCATGTGCGCGAGGACGTGGACGGCGTCGTTGCCGGAGCTGAGGAAGACGCCCCGCCAGAGGTCCTCGACGCGGTACGGCAGGTCCTCCTTGACGCCGACGAGGCTGCTGCCGGCGCCGACGTTGGCCAGTTCGGCCGTGGTGACCTTGTGCTCCGTCGTGCGGTCGAACTTGGGCAGCACGGTGTCCGCGAAGAGCATCTTCAGGGTGCTGGCCGGGGGGAGCTGGAGGTGGGCGTTGTGGGCCGCGAGGACCTCGCCGGTGCCGGCGTCGGCGACCAGCCAGGACCGCCCGGTCAACGTGGGCGGCAGCGCGGGCGCCCCGGCCAGCGGAGCGACCTGGACGGCGGACCGGCCGAGCCGTTCGCCGCCGATCGCACCGGCGGCGTCCTGCCCGGGGGCGGTCGGGGCGCCGGCGGCGAGCATCAGGGCGGACACCGCGGCGGCCGCCGCCACTCTGCTGACATGCTGTGGCATCTGCTGCACACGGCGAACGTACCCGGGGCGCGGCCGGGCCGCCGCGCCTGCTGCTCCGTCCGGACCCCGGGCGGGTACGGCGGTCCGGACCCCGGGCGGTACGGCACCGGGACGGCCGGGCGGCGGGCGGGCGGCGACCGGCGGCTCCGGGACGGCCGGCGGAAGCCGCCGGGACGACTTTGGTCATCCCCGGGTCGCGCCGAAAGTCGGATTCCCGGGCGCCGGGAGCTGCCTAGGCTCGGGGCATGAAGACGCTGCTCGGCTATCTCGGTTTCGTGCTGATCCTCGGCGGCGGGTCCGGCCTGGCGGCGGACTGGCTGGGGGGCTTCCGGCTGTTCGGCTTCGTCCGTTTCCTGGTCCCGGACGGCCATGAGACCGCCGGGTACGCCACCCTGCTGGTGCTCGGCATCCTGCTGGCGATCCCGGCGGCCCGCCGAGGCTGATCAGCGGCTCAACCCGAGCCCTGATCCGCACCCCGACCGGCACCCCGACCGGCACTCTGATCAGCCCCCGCCCCCGAGGCCGCCACGCCGTCGAGCAGGACGGCGAGCCCGGTGCGGAAGGCCGCCCGGTCGCGGTCCTGCGGCGTGCCGTCGGCGGCGCCCTGGAGGGCGGTCAGCAGGGGGAAACGCTCGGTGAAGTCCGGTGCCAGTTCGGCGAGTCGGGCGGACCGGGCGGTCCACCAGTCCTCGTCGGCGATGCCGGTCGCGGCGGCGGCGCCGCGTGATTCGGCGGCCACGGCGGCCGTGCCGCGGACGAACTGCCAGAGCGCCGCGACGACGCCGTGCAGCCGCGGGGGTGCGAGGGCGGCCGGTTGCAGGGCACGCAACAGGCTTTCCATGGCGGCGAGTTCGGCCGGTCCGAGCACCGGGCGGGCCTGCGATACCTGGAGGATCCAGGGGTGGCGCAGGTAGCAGGCGTACAGTTCCTCGGCCCAGGCGGTGACGGCGGGGCGCCAGCCCTCCAAGTCCGCGACGGAAGGCCGCAGTTCGCCGAGCGCCCGGTCGTGCATCAGGTCGAGGAGTTCGGCCTTGCCCGGGACGTAGGTGTAGAGGGCCATGGCGGTGCGGCCGAGCCGTTCGCCGACGGCGCGCATCGAGAGCGCGGCCATGCCGTCCGCGTCGGCGACCGCGATGCCGGCGGAGACGATCGCGTCGACGCTGAGGCCCGGTTTGGGGCCGCTGCGCCCGGTGCGCGGTTGCGGTGGTGCGCCCCAGAGCAGGGACAGGGACCGGTGGGCGTCGCCCTGTCCGGCGTAGACGACCATGCAGCAACTCCTTATGGCGTAAAGTATCCTCGGCCACGACAACTCTTTATGTCGTAAGGTTATCAACCGAAGGGGTTTTGCGATGACACTGCCCGTCACCTTCGTCGAGGTCGTCGAGGTCCGCCGGATCACGCCGCGCACCGCCCGGGTCACCTTCGAGGCCGAGGCCCTGGCGGACTCCGTGGGCACGGCGCCCGACCAGCAGGTGAAGCTGTGCTTCCCCCGTCCCGGCCAGGCGGTGCCCGAGCTGCCCGCGCAGAGCGAGGACCCGATGAGCTGGTACCAGGCGTACCTGGCGATCCCCGAGGCGGGGCGCCCGCTGCTGCGCAGCTTCACCCTCCGGCGCCGGCGGCCCGGCACCCGCCTGGTCGAGATCGACTTCGTGCTGCACGGCGACACCGGTCCGGCCGCCGCCTGGGCGGAGCGCGCGGAGCCGGGGCAGCGGCTCGGGATGGTCGGCCCCTCGGCGCTGTACGCCCCGCCGGTCCCGCTCGCCGAGGCCGCCGCCGCTGCCGACTGGGTGCTGCTGGCGGGGGACGAGACGGCGCTGCCGGCGATCGCGACGCTGGTCGAGGCGCTGCCCGCCGGGGTGCGGGCCCTCGCGTTCGTCGAGGTCGCGGACGAGGCCGAGCGGCAGCCGCTGGAGAGCCGTGCCGAGCTGGCCGTGCACTGGTCGGTCCGGGGCGGGGCGGCCCCCGGGGTCGTGCTGGCCGGGGCCGTGCGGGCCGCCGCGCTGCCGGCCGGCGCGCCGTTCGCCTGGCTCGCGGGGGAGGCGGGCGCGGTGCGGGCGCTGCGCCGCCACCTGGTGGCGGAGCGCGGCGTGCCGAAGCGGTCGATCGACTTCACCGGGTACTGGCGCCACCGGCTGACCCAGGACGACGCGCCCACCGCCGAGGATCTGGCGGACGCCCAGGAGCGATTGGCCGCCGGCTGATCGGGTGCTGATCGCTCGGTGGCCGGGGGATTCCGGCCACCGGGCGTCGGTGTGACCGCGCGCCCGTTCTGTCATGTCCGGTTTCAGGGTGGGTCCGGGGGGAAGGGTGTGTGGCGGTGCTGACGGTGTGTCCCAGGTGGCGGTGGTCCGCCACTGTCCAGAGTTCGCCACCGATTTTTTCCGACCGGGATCGGACAGTTCCGACCGGGTCTGGTCAGCGAAAAGGGGCGGACATGGCCCGATTTCTGCCGTGAATTTTACTTTCTGATGGTCTTTTTTACTTTCTAATGGGGATTTCCCCCCTTGTCGTGGTCGTGTCGGATGCGCTGGAATGCGACCGCTGTCGGGACGCGCGGTCCGGAGCAACCACGCGTCCGACCTGGATTCGCGTACGCTGGGCCGCGCAACCTGACGTCTCATCAGACGAAAGGATGTCCATTGATCGGCTGGCGGAAATCCCAGCTAGCAGCTGCCGTCACGGTCACCGCCGCGTCCATGGTCCTGACCTTCGGGTCCAGCGCCAACGCAGCTCCGCTCCCGGACCCGCAGAACGCCCCCGTGGCGTCCGCGGACGGGACCCCGGTGCCGGTGATCGTGATTCTCAAGGACCAGATAGCGGACGCCCCGGCCGACAACGGCCACCTCGGCGCCCGTAAGCAGAAGGCCGCGAACGCCCAGGCGCCGCTGCTGGACAAGGTCAAGGCCAACGGCGGCACCAACATCAAGAGCTTCGTGGTCGGGAACGCGTTCTCGGCCACGGTGAGCCCCGCGCTGCGTGCCGCGCTGCTGGCCGACCCGGCCGTCGCCTCGGTCGTCGCGGACGAGCAGGTCACCGTCACGCCGCCGGCCGCCGGCAAGGCCGCGGCCGCGAAGGACGCCGCGGACACCAAGTCCGGTGCCAAGTCGGCCAAGGCCGCCGCCCCGCAGGCCGTTTCGGGCAGCAACGGCCAGGGCGCCGAGCAGAACGCGACCAACACGATCTGCCCGTCCGACCCGTCCCAGCCGCTGCTGGAGCCGGAGGGCCTCTACTCGACGCACGCCGTCGGCGCCGACGGCAAGCCCGGCGCGGCCGACCTGGCCACCGGCAAGGGCGTCAAGGTCGCCTACATCGCGGACGGCCTCGACCCGAACAACCCGGACTTCATCCGGGCCGACGGCTCGCACGCGGTCGTCGACTACCAGGACTTCGCGGGCGACGGCGTGGACGCGCCGACCGGTGGCGCGGAGGCCTTCGGCGACGCCTCGGCGGTCATCGCCCAGGGCCGCCAGGTCTACGACGTCTCGAAGTTCGTGAACGCCTCCCGCGGTCTGCCGGCCGGCTGTAACATCCGCATCCGCGGCCTCGCCCCGGACGCCTCGCTGGTCGCCCTGCGGGCCGGCGGCGAGATCATGTCGAACTCGTCGATCCTGCAGTCCATCGACTACGCGGTCTCGGTCGCCAAGGTCGACGTGCTGAACGAGTCCTTCGGCGGCAACGTCACTCCGGACAGCGGCGCGCACGACACCATCTCGCTCTTCAACGACCAGGCCGTCAAGGCCGGTGTCACCGTCTCCGTCTCCACCGGCGACGCGGGCATCAGCGGCACCATCGGCACCCCGGCCACCGACCCGAACGTGATCGCGGTCGGCGCCTCGACGGACAACCAGAACTACCAGCAGACCGGCTACGCGGCCGCCCAGTTCTCCAACAAGACCTGGAGCAACAACCGCATCTCCGCGCTCTCCTCGGGCGGCTTCACCCAGGCCGGCCGCACGGTCGACCTGGTCGCGCCGGGCGAGTCGGACTGGGCACTCTGCTCGCCCGACACCAGCAAGTACACCGACTGCACCGGCTACAGCGGCCAGGGTTCGCCGATCCAGTCGTTCGGCGGCACCAGCCAGGCCGCGCCGTTCGTCACCGGCGCCGCGGCCCTGGTCATCCAGGCCTACCGCGACACCCACAACGGCCAGTCGCCCGCCCCGGCGCTGGTGAAGAAGTTCATCACCGGCACCGCCCAGGACCTCGGCGTCCCGGCCGAGGAGCAGGGCGCCGGCCTGCTGAACGTCCGCGCCGCCGTCGAGGCCGCCCGCGGCTACCACGCCGGCTCCGGCGCGTCGGACAGCAAGACCGTCGTCGTCACCACCGGTCAGGTCGACATCGCCGGCAACCCCGGCTCGACCCACACCGCCGACGTGACCGTCACCAACACCAGCTCCGCCCCGCAGACGGTCAGCGGCGCGACCCGCACCTTCGTGCCGCAGTCGAGCAACCAGCAGACCGTCCAGCTGGACACGGCCTCCACCGACACCTTCAAGTACGCCACCAACGGCGCCACCTGGGTGCAGAAGCAGGTCAAGTTCACCGTCCCGGCCGGCGCCGACCGCCTCGCGGCGTCGATCGCCTGGCAGGGTGCGGCCAGCCCGGTCACCAACGGCTCCGTGGTCCGCATGACGCTGCTCGACCCGTCGGGCCGCTTCGAGACCAACACCCGTCCGCAGGGCGGCGCCACCCCGGCCGACTTCGGCCTGGTGGACGTCCCGCACCCGGTGGCCGGCGAGTGGACCGCCGTCCTGTACACCCCGGCGGGCAAGGCCGGCTACAACGGCCCGGTCCAGCTGGGCACCGCCACCCAGCGCGCGGTGCCGGCCGGCGCCGTCAGCCCGAGCGTCGCGGACCTGAAGCCGGGTGAGACCAAGACCCTCAAGGTCCAGCTCACCACCCCGGGCACCAGCGGCGACTCCAGCCAGGCGATCACCGTCGCCAGCTCCAACGGCACCGCCACCAGCGTTCCGGTCGTGCTGCGCAGCCTCGTCCCGGTCAACCAGGGCAAGGGCACCTTCACCGGCACCATCACCGGTGGCAACGGCCGCAACGCCTCGCCGACGCAGAGCTTCGCGTACGCCTTCGACGTCCCGAAGGGCCAGAAGGACCTGCGGGTCGGCGTCACCGTCGCCAAGGACCCGAAGCTGCTCATGCAGGGCGCGCTGATCAGCCCGAACGGCACCCCGATCGACATCGAGGGCAACGGCCTGCTCGACGCGCAGGGCAACCTGACCGGCACCACCGCCGGCGTCTCGGCCACCACCGTCAACCCGGCCGCCGGCCGCTGGCGGTTCGTCCTGAACGTGCTCGGCCCGGTCAGCGGCCAGGAGCTCGCCCAGGACTTCGCCGGCACCGTCGCGTTCAACCAGAACGTCGCCACCGCCGCCGGCCTGCCGAACGACCCGCACGCCAAGCTGGCGGCCGGCAAGCCGGTCACCGTCCAGGTGAACTACACCAACAACACCGTCGCCACCCAGAAGATCTCGGCCGACGGCCGCCTGGACCGCCGCACCGACATCCCGCTGGTGCCGCAGGGCGCCTCCGCGACGGTCACCCTGCCGCTGAGCCTCACCTCCGCGGTGCCGTCCTTCCTCGTCCCGCCGGGCACCGACCAGCTGAAGGCGGTGGCGGCCTCCTCGACGCCGGCCCACCTGGAGCTGTCCGGCACCACCGGCTCGCCGGACCTCTTCGGCGACCTGAAGAAGGCCCAGGACGGTTCGACCATCTCGGTCGTGACCGACAACGGCAGCGCGTCGCAGCCGGTCCTCCCCGGCGTGTGGGGCACCTTCCTGCAGCAGGTCGGCCCGTTCGGCACCGCCGGCGCCCCGGCCGGCACCGCCACTATCACCGCGACCGCGCACACCCAGGCGTTCGACCCGGCGCTGACCTCCAGCACCGGTGACCCGTACGCCCTGGCGGTCAACGCCTCGGCCCCGGCCGCCAACCCGGTGACCGTCCAGCCGGGCGCCAGCGGCTCGCTCCAGGTCACCGTGACCCCGACCGGTGCGAAGGGCAGCACCGTCCACGGTGTGCTGTACCTGGTGTCCGCCCCCAGCTCGGTGGCGACCGCCAACAACACCCTGGGCACCACCGGTTCGGTGCTCGCGGCGATCCCCTACAGCTACACGGTGAACTGACCTTCCATCACCACGCCGAGGCCGTCCCGGAGTTCCGGGGCGGCCTCGGCCGTTCTCCCCGGGGCGGCGGGAATGCCCCGCGCCCCGGCGGTGTTGCGCCGGGAAGGGCCGGGGCGAAACGGATGCCCCGGCCCTTCCACCGGACCGGGAGCGGGACTTGAACGACGCGATCAAGCACAGCCACGTCGAGGTGAACGGTGTCCGTCTGCACGTCGCGGAACAGGGCGAGGGCCCGCTGGTCCTGCTGCTGCACGGCTTCCCGGAGAGCTGGTACTCCTGGCGCCACCAGTTCGCCCCGCTCGCCGCGGCCGGCTACCGGGTCGTGGCCCCCGACCAGCGCGGCTACGCCCGCAGCGAGCAGCCCGAGCGGGTGGACGCGTACTCCCTGCTGCACCTGGTCGGCGACGTCACGGCGCTGATCCGCGCGCTCGGCGAGGAGCGGGCCGTCGTGGTCGGGCACGACTGGGGCGCGCCGGTCGCCTGGGCCACCGCCGCGCTGCGGCCGGACCTGGTGCGCGGGGTCGCCGGGCTGAGCGTGCCGCCGCTGCCCAGCGGGCCGCGGCCGCTGCGGGAGTCCCGGGAGAACTTCGGCGAGGGCTTCTACCAGAACTACTTCCAGGAGCCGGGCCGCGCCGACGCCGAACTGGCGGCCGACGTGAAGTCCAGCTTCCGCCGCATCCTGGGCGGTGGCCCGCGCGGTGGGGGGAAGCCGCAGCCGTGGGTCGTCCCCGAGGGCAAGGTCCTGCTGGACACCATCCCGGAGCCGGCGCAGCTGCCGGCCTGGCTCACCGAGGCGGACATCGACGCCCTCGCGGCCGACTACGCCCTGCACGGCGAGCACGCCTTCACGGGCGGGCTCAACTGGTACCGGAACATCGACCGCAACGCCGAACTGATGGCCGCCTTCGACGGCGTGACGATCGACGTGCCGGCGTTGTACGTGGCCGGCGAACAGGACATGGTGAACGCGCTCGTCCCACCGGAGGTGCTGGCCCACCTGCTGAGCCGGGTGCCCAAGCTGCACCGCCACGTCCGGCTGCCGGACACCGGGCACTGGACGCAGCAGGAGCGCCCGGCGGAGGTCAACGAGGCGCTGCTCGACTTCCTCAAGCACCTGGACGCCTGACGCCCGCCCGGCTCCGGCCCGGATGCCGGGTCGGAGCCGGGTTGCGGAGGTCCGGCGGCGCGATCAGTGGTGGTGGTGGCTGCCCATGGGGTGGTCGCAGGCGCGGCACCTCCGGATGAAGAGGAGGCTCAGGCCGACGGTGACCACCGCGCCGAGCGCCACCCCGGTGCCCCGCACCGTCTTGCGGGCCGCGTTGCCGCCGATCGAGCCGGTGCACCGCGAGCAGTTCTGGCATCCGGTCCGCACCGGGATCTTCTTCCCCACGACGCTTCCTCCCAGGCGAGGTCCCGACCAGCGGCCGGGCTCGTGAACGTCCCGCAGAAGCTTATAACTTGAGCTGCCCGTCGATAACGTGAGCTGCCCGTCCTCGCCCGGTGAACGATCATCCGCCCGAAGGACCGGCCCCGTACGGGTCGAGGAGTTCGGCCACGAGCCGGCGCGCGTACGCGGGGTCGAGGCCGGCCGGGCGGAAGAGGATGCGGTACATCAGGGGGGCGACGACGCCGTCCATGACCGCCTCGACGCCGGGCGTGTCCTCCCCGCGGCCGCCCGCCCGGCTCAGCACGGCGCCGACCTGTTCGGCCGCGTAGTCCGAGCACTGGCCGGCGTTGCCGCCGTCCGGGTCGCCGAGCAGGGCGTCGCGGATGTAGGCGCGGCCCGAGGGGGAGGCCATCTCGTCGAGGAACTGTTCGGCCCAGGCCGTCAGGTCGGACCGCAGGTCGCCCAGGTCCTCCGGCGCCGTGTCGGGCCGCAGGCGCTCCACCGCGACGTCGGACAGCAGCTCCTGGAGATCACCCCAGCGGCGGTAGACCGTCGACGGGGTGACGCCCGCGCGCTGCGCGACCAGCGGCACCGTCAGCGCGTCGCGGCCCACCTCGGCGAGGAGTTCACGCACAGCGGTGTGCACCGATGCCTGGACCCGGGCGCTGCGCCCGCCGGGGCGCACCATCTGTTTGCGACTCATGATAAACACCTTAAAGCACAATCCTTGCGTTTACGGGGTGCCGGGGTGCCGGGGGGCCCGCCTCGGAGCCGGACGGCGGGCCGGCGCCGTCCGGCCCGGCCCGCCTGCTGTTCTCAGACCGCCGGCGCGAGCGCCCGGGCGGGCTGCGTCCGCTCGTAGGCGTGGCCGACCCGCAGCAGTGTGCGCTCTCCGAGCGGCCGGCCGAGCAGCTGCATGCCGATCGGCAGGCCCGCCGCGTCCCGGCCGACCGGGACGGACAGGGCGGGCACCCCGGTGATGTTGGCGGGGGCGGACAGGCGCACGTAGGCGTCGGGGACGCTCTCGACCGTGCCGTCGGGCCAGGTGACGGCCTCCTGGTCGGTCCGTACCGCGGTGACCGGGACGGTCGGGGCGGCGATCACGTCGACCTCCTCCAGCATCCGGGCCCACTCCTGCCGCATGAGCGTCCGGGAGCGCTGGGCGCGCAGGTAGTCCCCGGCGGTCATCAGCTCGCCGGCCTCCAGGAGGGCGCGGACGTCCGCCTGGTACAGCTCGGGCACCGCCCGCAGGGAGCGCTCGTGGTAGGCGGTGGCCTCCGGTGCCACCAGCCCCCACAGAGTCGCCTGGAGGTAGCGGGTCATCGGGATGTCGACGTCGACGAGCCGTGCGCCGAGTGCCTCCAGGTGCTCGATGGCGCGCCGGACGGCGGCCTCCACCTCCACGTCGACGCGGTCGAAGTAGTAGCTGCGCGGCACGCCGACGCGCAGCCCCGCCAGGTCCGTGTCCGCGCCCGGCCGGTGGCCGACGGCGGGGGTGGCCAGCGAGGCGGGGTCGCGCGGGTCGTGCCCGGCGAGGGCGTCCAGGACGAGGGCCGTGTCCTCGACGGTCCGGGCGATCGGGCCGACGTGGTCCAGCGACCAGGACAGGGACGCGACGCCGTGGCGGGGGACGAGGCCGTAGGTCGGCTTGAGGCCGACGACCCCGTTGAGCGCGGCGGGCACCCGGATCGAGCCGCCGGTGTCGGTGCCCAGCGCGAAGGTCGCGGCGCCCGCGGCGACGGCGACGGCGGATCCGCCGCTGGAGCCGCCGGCGACCCGGCCGCGGTCCCAGGCGTTGCCGGTCTGCGGGGTGGTCAGGCCGTAGGCGAACTCGTGGGTGTGCGTCTTGCCGACCAGGATCGCGCCGGCCGCGGCCAGGCGGGCGGCGACCGTGCTGTCGGCCTGCGCGCGGTGGTCGGCGCGGACCCGGGAGCTGGCCGTGGTGGCCAGCCCGGCGACGTCGATCAGGTCCTTGAGCCCCATCGGGACGCCGTGCAGCGGCCCCCGGTGCAGGCCGCGCGCCGCTTCCTGCTCGGCCTCGCGGGCCGCCCGGCGCGCCCGCTCCGCGGTGACCGCGACGTAGGCGCCGAGGTGCGGTTCGACCAGCTCGATGCGGTCGAGGACCGAGTCCACCAGTTCGACGGGGGACAGTCGCCGGGCCCGGATCTCCTCCGCGGCGGCGGCGAGGGAGAGCTCATACGGCTGCATCGTGCGTCTCCTCTTCCGTGGAGTGGGCGCTTTCCGCGCGGTAGGCGCTCGCGGGCGGGGTGTCCCCGAAGTCCAGCTCCCGCAGGACCGCGACGACGGAGAGCAACTGGTTGGCGGTGGCCGCGACCGGGTCGTGGCGGTCGGCGGGCAGGGGGAGCCCGGCCCGGGCGGCCCAGCGGGCGGCCTCGGGCGGCGTGAGGTCGGTGGCGGGCCGTTCGGTGGCGGACGGACCGGTGGGAGGTTCGGCGGGAGGTTCGGCGGAGGGGCGTTCGGTGGTGGGCGGTTCGGCGGAGGACATGGGCGTTCTCTCCTGATCGGGGCTGGAGCGAGATGGCACCCGCACCAAAAGCTAACCGTTTGCGTTAGCCAGACTGTAGGTCCTACGATGGCTTAACGCAAACAGATTGCGTTTACGGGAGGAGCCCCATGTCCGGCGCCACGTCCGAAGCCCCCGCCCCCATCCCCGCCTGGACGGTGGGAGGCGTCACCGTCCATCGCATCGACGAGACCCTCCTGCCGCCCGCGACCGGGCCGTGGCTGCTGCCCGAGGCCACCCCCGAGGTGGTGACCGGCCACGACTGGCTGCACCCCCACTTCGCCGACCACGAGGGCGTCCTGCACCTCGACAGTCACAGCTTCGCGTTCGCCGTGGGCGGGCTGCGCGTCCTCGTCGACACCGGCATAGGCAACGGCAAGGAGCGGGCCAACCCGGCCTGGCACCACCTGCGGACCGACTACCTGGAGCGCCTCGCCACCGCCGGTTTCCCCCCGGACTCCGTCGACCTGGTGGTCCTCACCCACCTGCACGCCGACCACGTCGGCTGGAACACCCGGGAGGTGAACGGCGAGTGGGTCCCCACCTTCCCCCGCGCCCGCTACCTCACCTCCCGCGCCGAGCGGGAGTTCTGGGCCGGGTACGACCTGGAGGAGGCGCGCAGGCAGATGTTCCTCGACTCCGTGATCCCGGTCGAGCGGGCCGGTTTGCTGGACCTCGTCGACGTCCCGGCCGAGGGCGTCGAGATCACCCCGGGCCTGCGCCTGATCCCCACCCCCGGTCACACCCCCGGCCACGTCGCCGTCGAACTGACCAATCGGGGCGAGACGGCGCTGATCACCGGTGACTGCGTCCACCACCCGGTCCAGCTCGCCCACCCCGCCATCGGCGCCTGCGTCGACATCGACCCGTGGCAGTCCGAGGCCTCGCGCCGCAAGCTCCTCGGCTCCCTCGCCGACACGGACACCCTGCTGCTCGGCACCCACTTCGCGCCGCCCACCGCCGGTCGCGTGCGCACGGAGGGGGACGCCTACCGGCTGCTGCCCGTGCCCTCGGCCTGACGCCGCGTTCGACCTCCCCGGGACGCTCGCACCCCTTCACCAGTCCTGCGCCCGGGGTCCGTCGACCGCACACCCGGATCGAGCGGGACGGGTGCGCCGGGTCGGGGTGGTGACCCGGAGTCGGTTCCCCGGCGTTCGATTACCGCGCGATCTGTCGTTTATCCGGCGATACCGCCGCTGAGCTGCGAAATCTCGCTGGCAGCGGACGTCGATGATCCCCTAGAGTCGGCGCGCCCGCCCCGGTCGGGGCGCTGGCGGCACCGGCGTGCGAGTCCGAGCACGCGGCGATTCCAGGAGTTGACGATCTGATGGTGTGTGTGGCGTGTGGGGCGCGTCCCGCGGGGACCGAGAGCCGACGCTGCTTCGGCTGCGCGGAGGCGGCGCCGGGTTGGGCGGCGGCGCTCCGACCGGCGAACAGCCTTGCCATCGCGGTCTACGTCCTGCTGGGGGTGAACGCGATGCTGGCGGCGGGGGCGGTCGTGGCCGGCCTCTGGTCCGATGTCCTGCTGGGCCAGTTGGCGGACGGGTCGGCTGACCTCGACGACTTCGATGCCGTGGACTCCCTGGTGAAAGGGCTGAACGGGGTCTTCCTTCCGTTGGCGCTGGCCACCGCCGTGGTGTTCATCATCTGGTTCTACCGCATCCGCCAGAACGCCGACCTGCTGCTGCCGCACGGGCACCGGCGCGGACGCGGCTGGACCATCGGGGCCTGGGTCACCCCGTTCGTCCTGCTCTGGTTCCCCTGGCAGCTGATGGTGGACTGCTGGCGGGCGAGCGCTCCGCTGGACGCGGAGGGACGGCGCCGCACGGTGTCGGAGAAGGTCCTGGTCCTGTGGTGGTCCACCTGGATCGGCGCGCTGGTCGTCAACCGGATCGCCAACTCGATGATGAAGTACGTGAACCTGACGGTGCTCGACAGCCTGGAGGACCTGCGCGAGACCATCCGGGTGGAGACCGCCGGCTCGGCGCTGCGCCTGGTCGCGGCCGTCGCCGCGATCGTGGTGGTCCAGCGGCTGACGGCCATGCAGTGGGCGCGCCGGGCCGACATCAACCCGCTGGCCGCCAGGGCCGCCCAGGTGGCGGCCGAGGAAGCTCGGGCGCAGGCCCAGGCCCAGGCCCAGGCTTAGGCTTAGGCCGCCACGGTGGCGGACTCGGACACTCCCTACACCGGCAGCAGGCGGGCGATCAGTTCGCCGAGGCGGCGGGCGTTGCGGCAGGAGTGCATCTCCACGACGCCCGCGTAGGCGGCTGCGGCGGAGTCGCCGGTCCGCCAGAGGGCGGGCTGCTCGGGGTTGAGCCAGTGGACCCGCCGGGCCCGGTCGGCGATCCGGCGCAGTGCGTCCAGGTTCGGGTCGCGGTGGTTGTTGCGGGCGTCGCCGAGGATCAGCACGCTGGTGCGCGGGCCGACCGCGTCCAGGTGCCGTTCGGCGAACTCGCCCAGGGCGGAGCCGTAGTCGCTGTTGCCGTGGTGGCCCATCACCTTGGCCTCGGTGAGGATCCGGGCGGCGAGCCGGGCCGGGTCGGCGTCGCCGCGCGCCAGCAGGGCGGTGACCTCGGCGGTGCGGTTCACGAAGGCGAACACCCTTACCTTGCTGAACTGTTCGCTCATCGCCCGCACCAGCAGCATGGTGAAGTCGGCGAATCCGGCCACCGAGCCGGAGACGTCGCACAGCAGCACCAGTTCCGGCCGGGCCGGGCGGCGCAGCCGGTGGGCAGGGCGCAGCGGCACCCCGCCGGTGGACAGCGAGCGGCGCAGGGTGCGGCGCAGGTCGATCCGTCCGCGTGCGGCGCGGCGGCGCCGGGCGGCCAGCCTGGTGGCCAGCTTGCGGGCCAACGGGTGGACGGTGCGGCGCAGTTCGGCGCGCTGGTCGCGGCCGGCGGCGAGGAAGTCGATCCGGTCGGCGGTGGGTGCGACGGCGCGTTCGGCGATCCGCTCGGCGCCGCGCAGTTCGGCGACCCGGCGGCGGGCCTCGGTGGCGACCAGGGCGCGGAAGTCCTGGAGGCGGCGGCGGATCTCGTCGGCGAGGACGCGGTCGGACAGGTCCGGGGCGGTGGCCCGCTCGCGCAGGGCGGCGAGGATCCGGGCGAGCAGGGTCTCGGGGGCGAGTCGGCCGAGCGCCTGGTGGGCCGACCAGCCGTCCGAGGCCGGCGTGGCACCGGCGCCGTACCGGCCGAAGGCCTCCACCACCTCGCCGGCCAGCCGGGCCTGGGCGGCCCGGTCGTCGGCGGTCAGGGCGGCGGCGAGGCGCTCGCGCAGGTCGTCGCGCAGCGGGTCGGGGCGGCCGGGGCGCGGTGGCCGGGGGTCGTCCGGGAGTGCGGGCGGGTCGGCGCGGACGGCCTCGGGGGTGCCGACGCCGAGCGGGAAGAACAGGTCGAACGTGGCGTCGAAGACGGCCCGTTGGGTGTCCGAGCGCAGCAGCGCGGCGGCCAGGCCGGCCCGCATCTGCTCGCGGTCGGCGAATCCGAGGACGTCGAGGACGGCGGCCGCGTCGACCGTCTCGGCGGGGCCGATCCGCAGGCCGTGCCCGCGCAGCGCGCGGACCAGGCCGGTGAGCCGGGCGGCGGAATCGGCCGGGGGCGGGGCGGTGGTCATGCGGGGGTGAGCTTCTGCGCGGCCTTCCGGATGTCGTCCTGGTGCTTGAGGACCACCCCGAGGGTATCCTGGACGACCGCCTCGTCGAGGGTGTCCGCGCCGAGCGCCAGCAGGGTGCGGGCCCAGTCGATGGTCTCGGCGACGGACGGCGCCTTGCGCAGGTCCATCGCGCGCAGCGCGCCGACCACCCGGACCAGCGAGGCGGCCAGCGTGTCGTCCAGGCCGGGCACCTTGAGCCGGACGATCTTCCGCTCCAACTCGGCGTCCGGGTAGTCGAGGTGGAGGAAGAGACAGCGTCGACGCAGTGCCTCGGACAGTTCACGGGTGGCGTTGGAGGTGAGCAGCACGAAGGGGCGGCGGCTCGCGGCGATGGTGCCGAGTTCGGGCACGGTGACCTGGAAGTCGCTGAGCACCTCCAGCAGCAGCGCCTCCACCTCGACGTCGGCCTTGTCCATCTCGTCGATCAGCAGCACGGTGGGCTCGTCGCCGCGGATGGCGGTGAGCAGCGGGCGGGTGAGCAGGAACTCCTCGCCGAAGATGTCGGTGCGGGCCTGGTCCCAGCCCTCGTCGCGGCCGGCGGTGATCCGCAGCAACTGCTTGGCGTGGTTCCACTCGTAGAGCGCGCGGGCCTCGTCGATGCCCTCGTAGCACTGGAGCCGGACCAGCCGGGCCCGGCCGATCGCGGCCACCGCCTTGGCGAGTTCGGTCTTGCCGACCCCGGCCGGGCCCTCGACCAGCAGCGGCTTGCCGAGCCGGTCGGCGAGGAAGACGGTGGTGGCCACGGCGGTGGAGGCCAGGTAGCCGGTGGCGGCCAGCTGGTCGGCGGTGTCCGCCACCGATGCGAAGAACCCCGTGCCGTCGCTGCTGCCGCTCATCTGCCCGCCCCGTTCCTGTCGGCCGTGTCCGTGCGGCAGCACCCTACCGGCCGGTCACTTCGCCGTCTCGGGGGTTCGGCGGGTGGCGAAGGCTGAGCCGGGCCGGCGGCGGGGCGTGCTTCTGGATCACCTGGCGGGCGTGCGGGCGTGCGGGCGCGCCGGAGCGGCGTACGGCGACCGCGGTCGCCGTACGCCGCTCGTCTGTTCCCGCCGGTCGGCCGTCAGTTGACGACGTCTGACCGAACGTCAGTCGGCGAAGGCCCCTCGGGTCGTCAGTTGACGAAGATGAGCGGGCTGCCCGCCACCGAGGTGTCGGTGACCGGGCCGTAGGTGGCGCTGAAGTAGCCGGTCGAGAAGCACAGGCCCGAGCCGGAGACCAGGTTGAACGGCTGGGAGGTGAAGCCGATGGTGTTGCCGGTGTTCGAGGTGGTGCCGGAGATGCCGGTGGTGGTCTGGTAGACGCAGTTGACGCTGCCGAGGATGGTGCTGAGCACGACCGTGGTCTTCATCGCGCCGGCCGCGCCGGGGGTGAGGGCGACCGGGTTGCCGGGGCCGTCGCCGACGGTGTTGGTGAACGGCAGGTTGTTGACGGTGATGCTCTTGACGCCGGTGACGCCGAGGACGTTGGAGGAGCAGGAGCCGAAGGTCTGGGTGTTGAGCTGCTCGACCGCGCTGCCGGGGGCGGCCGGGTTGGCCGTCACGGTGGCGGAGAAGGCCGAGTTGGCACAGCTGATGCCGCTCGTTCCGCTGGCGCTGCTGTAGAAGGTGGCGGTGGTGCCCGAGACCAGACTGGCGGTGAGGACGTCGCCGACGGCGACGTCCGGGCCGCTGCTGCTGCCGGTGGTCAGCACCGCGGAGCCGTCGGCCTGGGCGGGTGCGACGGCGGCGCAGGTGAAGGCGAGGGCGGCGAGGGCCGCGGTACCGAGCGTGCGGCGAAAGCGCATGAGGGTGACCTCTCTCCGTGCGGAGACGGGTGGGGGTGGCCCGCGGTGCGGGTGTGGTGGCGTGCACGGCGGGGGAGGTGCGTGGGCATGGCGTGCCGGGGGCTTCGCGGGGCCGTGGTGCGGCGGGCCCGGCGCCACGGGCCCGCTCGTACGGCACAGCGGTGTGAAGGTGCGGACGTGCGCTGCGAGTGCAGGAGTGCACGTCGGCGGCTGCCACCGCCGCGGGCCTGCGTCCGCTCGTGGTCCCGTGGCCCGGGCTGCTCGCCCGGGGCCGCCGGAGCCCCTGGAGGTCGTCCGGTGGTGACAGGGTCGCCCACCGGTTGGAAACCTGTCAGTGTTGTAAACCCGATGTTACGTCAATGTCAATACAGGTAACAGGAGTTGGTGATGGAACGGAAACACCTCCGAAGTGCCGACGTGATCCTGCTGCCGGGCGCGCGGGCCGGTCGTGACCCAGCCCGGTCCATCAAGCGCGGCCCGAGCCGGCTGCCCCCGGGCGTGGTGGCCGCGACCCAGCGCGAGCGGCTGCTCGACGGACTGGTCCAGACGGTGGCCGCGCGCGGCTACCAGCACGCCACGGTCAGCGACATCTGCCGCGCGGCCGGGGTGACCAGGCCGGTCTTCTACGAGCTGTTCAGCGGCAAGGAGGACGCCTTCCTGGCCGCGCACCGGCACGGCACCGGGGTGGTGCTCCGGCGGATGGCGGCGGCCTTCGCGGCGGAGTCCGACTGGTGCGCCGGGATCCGGCAGGCGCTCGGCGCGATGCTCCATCTGCTGGCGGGGACACCGGCCTTCGCGACCATGGCGGTGATCGAGATCGAGGCGGTCGGACCGGCCGGCCGCCGTGAGCGGGACCAACTCCTCACCCGGTTCCGGGCGTTCTTCGCCGAGGTGCCCCAACCACTGGGCGGTGTGCGGGTTGTGGAGCTGGTGGATGCCGTGGTGGGCGGGGTCTACAGCGCGCTCTACCGGCGGATCGACTCCGGTCGGACGGTTCAACTTCCGGAACTCCTGCCGGTGTTGAGCATGTTCTGTCTCGCGCCCTTCCTCGGCCCGGCGGAGGCGGCCGTCCGGCTCGGGTTGCCGATCGGTGAAGATCCTTCGTGCACCCGTATTGACCCGGCCACTACCGGGCAGTAGCTTCCCAGTTACTCAAAGCGCGGCCTGACCGTGCCCGCCCCGCTGCCGAGGGGCGGGCGGCCCGGTCGGGCCGTGGAACGCTGTCCGCGCCAGGGCACCGTGCCAGTGCCTGCACATCCCACCCACCCAACAGGGAGCACACATGGCCATGTCCGAGGACGCCGCCGCCGCGGCCGAGACCCCGGAGACACCGACCGGCACCAGGAGAGGGCGGGTACGGCTCAAGCGCAGCGCCTGGATGGCCGTTCCGGCCGTCGCGGCGGGCGCCGTCCTGATGGCCCTCACCGCCCAGGGCGTACTCGCCGCCCAGTTCTCCATCAGCGGCATGCCGTTCACGATCACCGCGGACAAGCTCGACGGCAAGGGCTTCGCCCAGTTCGGCAGCCTGGACTCGATGATCCCCGACAGCCCCAACCAGGGCTCCACCGGCGGTCAGGTGCTGGTCGCGGTCTCGGCGATCAAGAAGGCCGAGATCACCAACCTGTGCCAGAGCGTGGACCTCGGTGGCGTCAACCTGGTGATCCACGCCGGCGACGCCGGCACCCCCGTCTCCGCCACCGACCTCACCACCGACTCCGACATGCTGTCCGGTGACGCGGAGTTCACCAACATCGAGATCGGCGGCGACGCCAGCACCTACACCAAGGCCGGCAACGCGGGCAAGGGCAACCCGGGCGTCTTCGGGCAGCAGGCCGACACCGTCGTGCTGACGCACCTCAAGCAGCACAACTACGCGAGCACCGCCGTCGGTTTCAAACTGCCCAACCTGCGGCTGAGCTTCAGCTCCCAGGGCTGCTGACCATGACGGAGTCCGTACCGGAGCCGGCCGGTTCCGGCGAGGGCGTCGCGGAGGGGGCCGTGGGGACGGCTCCCGCCCCCGCCCCCGCCACCACCCGACCGGTCAAACGCGACTGGCGGGGCCAGCGGCCGTTCTGGGGCGGGCTGCTGGTGCTGTTCGGCGGCGCCGAGATCCTGTTCACCCTGCGTGCCCCGCTGCCCGTCGTCCTGCACATCGGGATGCAGGGGCTGGCGGGCTACCTGGTGCCGGCGGTGATGGTGCTGTGCGGCCTGCTGATCCTGTTCAACCCGGCCCAGCGGCTGTTCTACTCCGTCCTCGCCGTGCTCGCCGCGCTGGCGAGCTGGCTCACCTCCAACCTGGGCGGCTTCGTGATCGGGATGCTGCTCGGACTGGTGGGCGCCTGCCTCACCTTCGGCTGGCTGCCCGATCAGCCGCTGCGCCGGGGGCGGCAGCGGCGGGAGGACCGGCGCCAGGAACGCCGGTCGTCCCGAGCGGGCACGGCCGGGGTCTAGCCCGAGGCGCCCCGACGGCGCCCGCCCCCTGGTGATGGGAGAGCACCAGGGGGCGGGGCGTCGGGGCACGGGGGAGTGCGGGGTCGGGCCGTGACGGTCAGATCGTCGCGGCGTCGATCACGAAGCGGAACCGGACGTCGCCGGCCAGCACCCGCTGGTAGGCCTCGTTGACCTGCTCGGCGCGGATCAGCTCGATCTCCGCGGTGATGCCGTGCTCGCCGCAGAAGTCCAGCATCTCCTGGGTGGCCGGCAGCCCGCCGATCATCGAACCGGCCAGTGAACGGCGGCCGGAGAGCAGCGCGTGCGCGTTCACCGTGACCGGCTTCTCCGGCGCGCCGACCTGCACCATGGTGCCGTCGGTGCGCAGCAGGCCGAGGTAGGCGCTCAGGTCGAGGTCGGCGGAGACCGTGTTGACGATCAGGTCGAAGGTGCCCGCGAGCTCGGTGAAGGTGGCCGGGTCGGAGGTGGCCCGGTAGTGGTCGGCGCCGAGCTTCAGCCCGTCCTCGCGCTTGCGCAGCGACTGGCTGAGCACGGTGACCTCCGCGCCCATGGCGTGGGCGAGCTTCACGCCCATGTGGCCGAGCCCGCCGAGGCCCACGATCGCGACCTTCCTGCCCGGCCCGGCGCCCCAGTGCGCGAGCGGCGAGTACAGCGTGATGCCGGCGCACAGCAGCGGCGCGGCGGCGTCCAGCGGCAGGTTGTCGGGGATGCGCAGCGCGTACGCCTCGTCGACGACCAGCTTCGAGGAGTAGCCGCCGTAGGTCGGCAGGCCGTCGTGGCCGACGCTGTTGTAGGTGAAGACGGTGCCGCCCTGGCCGGTGCAGTACTGCTGGAGGCCGGCCCGGCAGTTGTCGCACTCCCGGCAGGAGTCGACGATGCAGCCGACTCCGACCCGGTCGCCGGCCTGCCAGCGGGTGACGCCCGGGCCGACCTCGGTGACCACGCCCGCGATCTCGTGGCCCGGGACCATCGGGAAGATGCCGGTGCCCCAGTCCTCGCCGACCTGGTGGATGTCGGAGTGGCAGATGCCGCAGAACTTGATGTCGATCACGATGTCGTGCTCGCCCACCGCCCTGCGGGTGACGGTGGTCTTCTCCAGCGGGGAGTCGGGCCGCGCCGCGGCGTAGGCGGCGACCGTGCGGGTGGTGCCCTCGGTGGTGCTCGTCGTCGTTGCGTTCGTCGAGTTCGTCATGTTTCCAGCCTGCGCCGGTGCGGCGCGACCAGCCAGACCAGAGCCTTTCGTACGTACGCCACGCCTAGGGACCCCGGACGTACGACCACGGAACGTACGCACGGCGGTATCACCCTTCCCCCCGCCCCCGCCGCCCGGATTCCCCGCATACTGCAGACATGGACCAGCGCACCGAACTCAGCGAGTTCCTCCGATCCCGCCGCGCCCGGCTGCGGCCCGAGGACGTGGGCCTGCCGGACAGCACCACCCGGCGGCGGGTGCCCGGCCTGCGCCGCGAGGAGCTGGCCCTGCTCGCCGGAGTCAGCACCGCCTACTACACCCGGCTCGAACAGGGCCACGGCGAGAGCGTCTCCGCCGCCGTCCTGGACGCCATCGCCCGCGTGCTGCGGCTCAGCCCCGCTGAGCGCGAGCACCTCGGCCGGCTCACCGGGCCCGTCCGCCGTCGCCCCGGCCGGGCCGCCGCCCGCCCGCAGCGGGTCCGGCCCGCGCTCCAGCAGCTCCTGGACGCGATGGACTGCGTGCCCGCGTACGTCCTCGGCAGGCGCCTGGACATCATCGGCTGGAACCGGCTCGGCACCGCCCTGCTCGGCGACTTCGCCGCGATGCAGCCCGAGCAGCGCAACATGGCCTGGCAGCTCTTCCTCGAACCGGCCTCCCGCGAGCTCTACGAGGACTGGGACGGCAAGGCGACCGACGTCGTCGGCATGCTGCGGCTGGACGCCGGACGGGATCCGGACGACCCCAGGCTCGCCTCGCTGATCGGTGAACTCTCCCTCAAGAGCGCCGACTTCCGCCGCCTCTGGGCCACCCACAGCATCCAGGACAAGGGCCACGGCACCAAGCGGCTGCACCACCCGGTGGTCGGCCGGCTCAACCTCCAGTACGAGACGCTGCGCCCGGCCGGGGACGTCGACCAGGTGCTCGTCACCTACCACGCCGAGCCCGGCTCCAGCTCCGCCGAATCCCTGCGCCTGCTGGCCAGTTGGGCGGCCACCGAGTTCCGCCCCGAGCCCGCCGAGGCGACCCCGGCCGATCCCGCCCGGTAGCGACGCGGGGCCTCCCTGCCCGGCCTTCCCGTCGGGCCTTCCCGTCGGGTCTTCCCGTCAAGGGGTCGATGGTCCCGGGTCCGATCGGGGCCATCGGCCCTTCTCGCCGGTAACCGGGCGGCGATTGACTGGACGGGTCATGGACACCACCACCAGCGGAAACACCACCAGCGGCACCACCGCCGAGTACGACCGGCTGATCGCCCGCCACCACGCGATGCGGCTACGCCGCCAACTCCTCACCCCGGCCTCGCCGTTCGGGCCCGATTCGGCCGGCGCCGGCGCCGGCGCCGGCGCGTACGGCGGCACCGGCGGCACCGGTGGCACCGGCGGGCCAGGCGGCTACGACGGCGCCGCCGACCAACGGCTGATCCGGCGCGACCTCGGCCTGCTCGAACCGCTCTCCGAACTGATCGACCACCTCTACGCGGTGATGTTCCGCCGCCGCCCCTACCTGCGTCCGCTCTTCCCCGCCTCGATGGAGTTCCAGCAGGCCCACCTGGAGCGGATCCTCCGCCATCTGGTGGACCACCTCCACCACCCGGCCGAACTGGCCTCGACCCTGCGCCAACTCGGGCGCGACCACCGCAAACTGGGCGTCCGGCCGGTCCACTACGAGGCCTTCGAGGAGGCCCTGTGCGCGGCGATCCGGCACCGGGCGGCCGCCCGGTGGACCGGGGAGATGGAAGCGGCCTGGGTCCGGATGCTGCGCTTCGCCGTCGCGGCGATGACGGCCGGCGCCGACTCCGCGCTCACCGAACCCCCGTACTGGCACGCCGTGGTGACCGGCCACGAGCGCCGCCGCCCCGACCTCGCCGTCCTGCGCGTGCGCACCGGCGAGCCCTACCCGTACCGGGCCGGACAGTACGGCACGGTCGAGCACCCGACGCTCCCGCACACCTGGCGGCAGTACTCGATGGGCTGCGCGCCGCGCGCCGACAACGAGTTGGAGTTCCACGTCCGGCGCACCGGGCCGGACGGGGTCAGCGCGGCCCTCGTCGAACGCACCGCCGTCGGCGACCGGCTGCGCCTCGGCCCGCCGCGCGGCGGGCTGCTGCCCGAGGACGACACCCGCGACCTGCTGCTGGTCGCCGGCGGCACCGGCCTGGCCCCGATGAAGGCCATCGTCGAGCAGCAGGCCGCCCGGCGCCCGCGCGGCCGCCGCGTCCACCTGTTCGTCGGCGCCCGGGACCGCGGCGACCTCTACGACTGGTCCGCGCTCTCCGAACTCGGCCTGCACAAGCCCTGGCTGGCGCTCACCCCGGTCACCGCAGGCCGGCTCGCCGACGCCGTCGCGGGCGCCGGGGACTGGCGCGAGCACCTCGCCTGCGTCAGCGGCCCGGCCGGCATGGTCGCCTCCGTCCGCTCCGAACTGCTCGCCGCCGGGCTGCCCCTGGCCCAGGTCCGCTACGACCAGGCGCTCGCCCGCTAGCCGTACGGCCTACCGGTAGTGGTACGTCCTACCGGTAGGCCGTACGGGCCGCTGGACGTCCTACCGGTAGCAGTAGGAGTCCGAGGAGGCGTCGCCGCCCGCGAGGTGGGTCTGGTGTACCCGTAGGCCCCGGAAGTCGGCGCCGTGCGGGAAGAAGCGCTCGTCGACGCTCAACCCGCCCGCCTCGGTGTCGGCGTCCAGCTTGACGATCCACGGCTCGATGCCGTCCGGGTAGAACTGGTCGTCCCAGGCGCCGTAGAGGGAGTTGGTGAGGTAGAGACGGCGCCCGTCCCGGCTGATCTCGACCATCTGCGGGGCGCCGCTCAGCGGGCGTCCCGGCGCGGCCGGGTGCGGGGTGCGGGCGACGACCCCGCCCAGCCGCACCGAGTCGGCGAGTCTGGGGTGGAACGGATCCGACACGTCGTACTGGAACAGCTCGCCGGTGCCCCACGCGGACACGTACAGCCAGCGGTCGTCCACCGACAGGTTGATGTCCGTGATCAGCGGCGGCACCGCGCCGAACGGTTGCAGCGCGGGCGGCAGGTCCTCCGTCTTGGCGGGCTCGGCGGGGATCTCGATCACCTTGCGCGCGGTGAACGCCGGGCCCTCCCGGTACCAGAGCCAGACCGAGGCGGACAGGTCCTCGACGTTGGTCACCACCCCGGCGAAGCCCCACTCCGCCTGCGGATCGTGCGCCGGGCGCAGCTCCAGCACCATCTGGTACTGGTCGCCGAGGTCGACCCGTTGCAGGTGCCGCCCCGAGTCCAGCTCCCAGAAGTGCAGCGCGTGCCCGTACTTGCGGCCCAGCAGCAGCTCCGGGACGACCCCGCCCTCCACCATCCAGGGCGTGCCCCACTCGCTGGTCACCCCCACGTTCGTCCCCAGGTGCCACCAGACGTCGTACGCGAAGTGCTGCGGCCCGCGCTCCGTCTCCCAGGCGCGCAGCACCTCGAAGGTGGTGTGGTCCAGCAGCGCCACCCCGCCGGGCCCGTCGTTCCCGTCCCCGCTGCCCAGGCAGGACAGGAACACCCCGTCCGGCCCGCAGTGCAGGGTGTGCGGGCGCGAGTAGCCGGCCTTGGCGGCGAGTTCCGCCGCCTCGACGGTCTTGACGAGGCGCGGCCGGACGGGGTCGGGCCGGGTGTCCATCACGTGCAGCCGCGAGGAGCGCAGGCCCGGGAGGAGGAGGTAGCGCCGCTCGGGGTTCTCGTGGCAGGCGTGCGCCAGTGCGCTGGAGCAGGCGTTCCAACCGAAGTGGTGCAACTCGTCGCCCAGCGTCGGCAGTTCGGCGAAGTTGAGGACCTTCCCGTAGCTCGCCGAGGCCGGATCGGTGTCCACGGTGAGCAGCGCGTCCGGCCGCTCCCCGGCCCGGTCGAACCCGGCGACGTACGCCAGCGTCTCCGGTGGCGCGGCGATCGCCTCGGCGGCCGAACGGTACAGCGACGGATCGGTGTGGCCGGCCTGCGGCATGTGTTCTCCTCAACTCGCCTGCGTGATAACCGGAGTTGGATCTGTCCGGGTAGCGTTCCACATGACCACCGGCGCACAGCAGGCGCACGGGGAGCGATCAGGAGGCGCGGACGGCCGGGTCACACCGGTGCCCCGCAGAGCGCCGCCCGACAGGCAGCCCCGGGCTACCGGCCGGTATTGTCGGGGTCCTGGATCAAGAACACCTGCGACGGACGGCAGGTCGAGCATGAGGACGGGTGCGGCGCAGATGGAGTTTCGGGAAGACATCCTGGGTGCCCCCTACGAGACGGCCGAGCTGACGCTGCGGCCGGACGCCGAGGGGGAGGTCTGCGCGACGCTGGTGCGCCGTCTGGTGCCGGGGGCGGAGCGGGCCGTGCTGTACATCCACGGGTACAACGACTACTTCTTCCAGACCAACCTCGCCGACCACTTCGCCGCGCTCGGGTTCTCCTTCTACGCCCTGGACCTGCGCAAGTACGGCCGCTCCCTGCGCCCGCACCAGTCGCCGAACTTCGTGCGCGACCTCGCCGAGTACGACGAGGAGATCGACGAGGCGGTGCGGATCATCCGCGAGGTGGACGGGCACCGGAGGCTGCTGCTGAACGGGCACTCCACCGGCGGGCTGATCGGCGCGCTGTGGGCGGGGCGGCGCTCGGGGCGCGGCCTGGTGGAGGGGCTGTTCCTGAACAGCCCGTTCCTGTCGATGCCGGCCGCGCCCGCCGTGCGGACCGTCGGCGGCCCGGCCGTCACCGCGATCGGCCGGCTGGCGCCCACCCGCGTGCTGCCGTCGACGCTCAACCCGCACTACACGCACAGCCTGCACAAGGACCACCGGGGCGAGTGGGACTTCGACCTCGCCCTCAAGCCCGCCGAGGGCTTCCCGCTGTACGCGGGCTGGCTGGCCGCCATCCACCAGGGCCATCGGCAGCTGCGGCACGGGCTCGGGATCGACGTGCCGGTGCTGCTGATGGCGTCGACCAGGTCGATCGCGACCACCAAGTGGCACAACGCCCTGCACCACGCGGACGCCGTGCTGCGCGCCGACGACATCGCCGGCCAGGGCCCGCGACTGGGCCGGCACGTCACCATCGTCCGGATCGAGGGCGGCATGCACGACCTGGTGCTCTCGGGCGAGGCCGCCCGTACCCAGGCCTTCGCCGAACTGGACCGCTGGCTCGCCGCCTACCTCGACGTCCGACTGGCGGACGTCCGGCCGGTGGACGCCCAGGCCGTGGGGGAGAGCGCGTGACGGACGAGCCGGTGCCGGTCGGGCGCCACACCGACCTCGGCTTCGCCAAGCTCATGCCGGACCTCGACCGGGACGGCGGCTGGCTGCTCACCCTGGACGGCACCCCGCAGTCCTACGTCGACCTCGCCGACCCGACCCACCTGGAGTTCGAGTACACCCGGCGGCTCGGCCACCTCGCCGACGCCCTCGCCCCCGCCGGGCAGCCGCTGGACGCGCTGCACCTCGGCGGCGGCGCGCTCACCCTGCCCCGCTACCTCGCCGCCACCCGCCCCGGCTCGCGCCAGCGGGTGGTCGAGGTGGACGGGCCGCTGCTCGACCTGGTCGCCGAGCACCTGCCCTGGCAGGGGCCCGGCGCGGACATCACCGCGACCGTCGGCGACGCCCGCGCCGCCCTCGCCGAGACCCCGCCCGGCAGCCGGGACCTGGTCATCGCGGACGTCTTCCACGGCTCGCGCACCCCCGCCCACCTCACCTCGGTGGAGTTCCTGCGGCTGGCCGCCGCCGCCCTGCGCCCCGGCGGCTGCTACGCCGCCAACCTGGCCGACGGCCCGCCGCTGGCCTTCGCCCGGGCCCAGGCCGCGACGGTCGGCGCGGTGTTCCCGTACACCTGCCTGGTCGCCGAGGCCCCGGTGCTGCGGGGCCGCCGGTACGGCAACATCCTGCTCGCCGGTTCGACGGCGCCGCTCCCGGCCGCCGAGCTCACCCGGCTGCTGGCCGGCGACATCTTCCCGGCCCGCCTCACCGACGGCGCCGACCTGGCCGCCCTGGTCGGACGCACCGCCCCGGTCACGGACGCCGACGCCACCGACTCCCCGCCCCCGCCGGACGGCGCGTTCAGCATCGGCTGAGCGGCGCGGCGGCCCGAGCGTCCCCGCGTCCGGGGTGTCAGAATCGGCGGGTTCGGGCCGGAGCGTGGAGCACGTCGAGCGTGGAGCACGCCGAGCGCGGAACACGTCCGGCGCGGAGCAGGTCCAGCGCGGAGCACATCCGAAGGAGTGAGCGATGAGCGGCGGGGAGCGGCCGGAGTTGGCGGAGGTGCCGGAGACGGCGTTGTGGACGCTGTGGCACCGCGCGGTGGAGGCGCGTCGGCCGGACACGGTGCTGGAGGACCCGAAGGCGGTCGAGCTGGTCGATCGGATCGACTTCCCGTTCGCGGAGCGCTTCGGGGAGGGCGCGCTGGTCAGCCAGTTGCAGGCGCTGCGGGCGGCCTGCTTCGACCGTGAGGTGGCGGACTTCCTGACCCGCTGCCCGCGCGGCACCGTGGTCGGTCTCGGGGACGGCCTGGAGACCCAGGCGTGGCGGGTCGACAACGGCCGGGCGGACTGGCTGTCGGTGGACCTGCCGGAGACGGCCGCGCTGCGGGAGCGGCTGCTGCCGCCGGACGAGCGGCGCCGGATCCTCGCCTGCCCGGTCACCGACCCGGGCTGGATGGACGAGGTGGATCCGGCACACGGGGTGATGATCTGCGCCGAGGGCCTGCTGATGTACCTGCGGCCGGAGGAGGTGCGGGCACTGGTCGCGGCCTGCGCCGAGCGGTTCCCCGGCGGGTCGATGGTGCTGGACGCGGTGCCGCGCTGGTTCAGCGCCCGGACCGTCCAGGGCAAGATGCGGACCCGGCACTACCAGGCCCCGCCGATGCCGTTCGGCATGGACGCGGACGAGCGCGGCAAGCTGGCCACCGCGCACCCGGCGGTGACCGACGTGCGCGAGGTGTACCCGGAGGGCGGGCGGGGCCTGCTGCGCGCCCTGCTGCCGCTCGTGCGCCGGGTGAACGCGCGGCCGTCCGTGGTCGCACTTCGCTTTGCCGGATCTTGAAGAACGGCTGGTCACGCGGGAACCATGGGGCACCACCGCACGTCGTAACCACGGGTGATCGGCCGGGGGGACAGGCCGCCCGGCACGTTAGGCTGCCCTTATGGGGAAGCGGCCGCGTTGCCGCCATCGGACAACTGCCGGAACCGGCGTGCGGCACCGCTGAGGGCCGCGCCGGCTCCGACCTGCCACGGAGGTACTGGCCTTGCACATCGACGCCTGGATCGAGAGCGTCCCACCGACCGCGGTGTACGCCCTGGTCGGCCTGATCATCGGGCTGGAGTCGCTGGGCATCCCACTGCCCGGCGAGATCGCGCTGGTCACGGCCACCCTGATGGCGGTCAAGGGTGTGGTGAGCCCGGAGTGGATCGCGGTGGTCGCGATCCTCGGGGCGATCATCGGCGACTCGATCGGCTACTCGATCGGCCGCAAGGGCGGCAAGCCGCTGTTCGAGAAGCTCGGACGGAAGTTCCCCAAGCACTTCGGGCCGTCCCACCTGGCCACCGCCGAGCGCTCCTTCCAGAAGTGGGGGATGTGGGCGGTCTTCTTCGGCCGCTTCATCGCCCTGCTGCGCATCTTCGCCGGGCCGCTCGCCGGCGCGCTGAAGATGCCGTACTGGAAGTTCCTGATCGCCAACGTGCTGGGCGGCATCGTCTGGGCCGGCGGCACGACACTGCTGGTCTACAAGGTCGGCAAGAGCATCGAGCCCTGGCTGTCCCGGTTCTCCTGGGCGGGCCTGGCCGCGGCGGTGCTGATCGGCGGCGCCTCGGCCTGGTTCATGAAGCGCCGGGCCGCCAAGACCCACGCCAAGATCGAGGCGGAGGAGGCGGCCGCCGCGGCGACCGCCGCCAAGGCGCCCGTCGCGGAGTGAGCGGCGTAAGCGGAGTGAGCGGCGTAAGCGGAGTGACGAGGCGTCTGCACTGAGCCCGGCGGGGCTGTCGGGCCCCCGGAGTAGCATCGGCGGGTACCTGCCGATCATGCACAACTGGAGGGCCCGATGACCCAGTCGACGTGGGATGCCGTGGACGCGTACTTCTCCGAGCAGCTGGTGGGGCACGACCCGGCGCTGGACGCCTCGGCCGCCGCCGCCGACGCGGCCGGGCTGCCGAAGATCGCCGTCGCCCCCAACCAGGGCAAGCTGCTGCACCTGCTGGCGCTGACCCAGGGCGCGCGGCGGATCCTGGAGGTCGGCACGCTCGGCGGGTACAGCGCGATCTGGCTCGCCCGGGCGCTGCCCGCGGACGGCACCCTGATCACCCTGGAGATCGACCCGAAGCACGCCGAGGTCGCCCGGGGAAACATCGCGCGCGCAGGGCTGGAGAAGGTCGCCGAGGTGCGGCTCGGCCGGGCCGCCGACTCCCTGGCCGCGCTGGTGGAGCAGGGCGTGGAGCCCTTCGACCTGGTCTTCATCGACGCGGACAAGCCCAGCAACCCCGAGTACTTCCGGCGGGCGCTCCAGCTGACCAGGCCGGGCTCGCTGATCATCGTCGACAACGTGGTGCGCGGCGGTGCCGTCGCCGACGCGGACAGCACCGACCCGGCCGTGGTCGGCACCCGGGCCCTGCACGACCTGATCGCCGCCGAGCCGAGGGTCACCGCCACGTCGGTGCAGACGGTCGGCAGCAAGGGCTACGACGGCTTCACGCTGGCCCGCGTACAGGGCTGAACCTTTTCAAGTACCACGGAGGAACGGAGACATCGTGCGGATCGGACTGTTGGGCGCCGGCCCCTGGGCGGAGCGGGTGCACGCACCCGTCCTCGCCGAGCACCCCGGGCTGGAGTTCACCGGCGTCTGGGCCCGCCGGCCCGAGGCGGCCACGGCCCTCGGCGGGGCGTACGGCGTCCCCGGCTACGCGGACCTCGACCAGTTGCTCGCCGAGGTGGACGCGGTCTCGATCGCGCTGCCGCCGACCGTGCAGGCGGGCCTCGCGGTTCGGGCCGCCGAGGCGGGCTGCCACCTGCTGCTGGACAAGCCGGTCGCGCTGACCGTGCCGGACGCGCAGGCCGTGGCCGAGGCCGTCCGGGCCCACGGGGTCGCCTCCGTGGTCTTCTTCACCGTCCGCTTCGGCGGGGAGCAGATCCCGTGGATCGAGCAGCAGGCGGCGCTGGGCGGCTGGTTCACCGGCCGCTCGGACTGGCTCGGTTCGGTGTTCGCCCCCGGCAGCACCAGCCCGTACGCGGCTTCGCCGTGGCGCGAGGAGAAGGGCGCGCTGTGGGACGTCGGCCCGCACGCGCTGTCGGTGCTGCTGCCGGTGCTCGGCGACGCGACGCAGGTCACGGCGGTGGCCGGCCCGCTGGACACCGTCCACCTGGTGCTGCGGCACGCCGACGGCGCCTCCAGCACCCTGGCACTGAGCCTGACCGCGCCGGTCGGCGCCGGCGGCGCCGGCCTGGAACTGCGCGGCGAGCACGGCATCGCCCACCTGCCCGAGCGCGTCGAGGGCCCGGCCGCCGCCCTGCACCGCGCCCTGGACGCCCTCCAGGCCTCGGCCGCCACCGGCCAACCGCACCCCTGTGACGCGGAGTTCGGCCTGCGCGTGGTCGAAATCCTGGCCGGCGCCGACCACTCCCTGGCCACGGGCGCACCGGTGGCGGTCTGACGCCCGTCGACGGAGGTCAGACCGGCGGCAGGGTGGGGTTGGTCGGGCCCGGGCGGCGGTCGGTGGGGCGGGCCGGAGGGATGACGGGGGCGTGGAAGTCGCGCGGCCCGGTCCACAGGGCGGGGACGGCGTCGCCGCGGCGGGCGAGTTCGTAGGCCAGCGCCTCGTAGTTGACGCGCCAGCCGTGGAAGTGCTGCCAGGCCTCGTCGACCGGGCGCTCGCGGGGGAAACCGGCGGACGTGATCATGGCGACGGCGCCGATGTACTCGGTGTAGGTCAGGCGGATCGGGACGTCCGGGTCCGGGTCCGGGTCGAAGTCGATCCGCACGGAGCGACCGATGTCGCGCAGCGCGGTGAAGCCCGCGCGCAGCACCAGGCGGGCCTCGGGCGGGGCCGAGCGCGGGCAGAGCGCCAGGTGGAGGGCGGCCGCGTCGAGCACCGCGATCAGGCCGACCACCCAGCTGCGGTTCGGCTGCGGGGAGCGGAAGGACAGCAGCACCGGGTAGTTGGAGTGGCTCTCGCCGATGTCGGCGGCCAGCCGTTCCCAGTCCCGGTAGAGCTGGGGGAGGGCGGTTTCGGTGTCGACGAGGGACTGCCGGGCCAGCAGCTCCGGGCCCCAGGCGGGCTCGCCGGCCCGGGACTGGAGGAGCGTCACCTCGGTCTCCCGCCGCTGGTAGGCGGCGTAGAGGGTGGGCAGGTAGGCGATCTGGAGGGCGATCACCAGCGGCCCGCTGGCGGCGGCCATGAAGTCGATCGCCGAGAGTTGCAGGCGCTCGCCGCTGGCGTAGCCGAGGGTGAAGAGGCTGGATCCGGCCTCCCGGATGGACACCGACCAGCTGAGCTCGGACGTGCCGTGCAGCAGCAGGGTGTAGGCGAGCAGCATGCCGCTGAGCCACACCCCGAGCATGCCGAGCAGGATCAGCGGTGCCAGCCAGGTCAGCGCCCGGTCCTGCGCGTAGTAGGAGCGGAACGGCGTCGCGTAGAGCCGGAGCACGGTCCGCAGCACCCGCCAGAGCCGGCTGACCAGTGCCGAGTACAGCCCGCGCGGGACGACCAGCGTGCGCAGGATGCTGCCGACGATGAGCAGGAGCAGCAGGGCGCCGGCCAGGGTGTGGATCATCCTCATGGCGACATTGTGGCGGTCCGGCGGAGCAGTCGCGGCGCGGGGCGCTGGGTTGTGGGGCGGCGGAGGCCAGGTGCCGCTGGAATGCCTCGGCGGCCGCGATGGTGCAGAAGCGCCTGATCCGGTCCGAGGAGCCGGGCGCGCGGATGTGTTCGTGGCGCTCGTGGTCCCAGAGGCCCCAGCACTCCAGGAGGAGGAAGTGCGGACTCGTGGAGTCGATCAGGCGGACCTCGTACCTGTTGCGCTGGACGGCCATCACGTGACCTCCGTGGCGGACGTGTTCCTGAGGACCCAGAGTCGGGCTCGGGCGTAGGAGAAGAAGCGCAACGGTTCGTCGGCCGGGGGCAGGGCCTTCACCCACTGACGGGTCGTGTGGTCGCGGACGATCCAGACCGGGTACGAGGCGCCGTGGGCGGCGTCGGCGGGGACGATGGTGTAGCGGCCGGTCATCGTCGGGTCGCCACCTGGATGAAGTCGGAGGCCTTCTCCACGCGCTCGGCGAACTCGTTGAACTCGCCCTCGATCGGCGAGATCGCGGACCTGCTGGGGACGAGGATCGCGCCGGCCCGGTTGTCCAGGAGGCGTTGTAGGGCGGCCTGGAGGAGAGGGCGCCGCTCGGGCCCCTTCGCGTCGACTTCGTCGTCGACGACGATCAGGGCGATGTCCCAGTTGAAGGCGTGCGCGTAGGCCTCGCACCTGCGCAACTCGCGCTCGGGGAAGCCGGAGCTGGTCTTGGCCAGGTACGTGACGACCTGGAAGTTGTGGGTGGGGGTGTTGGGGGGCATGACTGTCTCCGCGGTAGCACATCGCATCCGACTTCTCACCGGCTGTAGCCATAGTGGCGTGCGAGCGCTTAGGATCGGAAGGCTTTCCCACTTGACAGTCTTCGCCATGGGATTCAGGTGGCGTCGGAGGTGTGATTATGCGTGAGACGAAACTCAATCCGTCGGCATCCCCCCTTGCGGCGTTCGGCGCCCAACTTCGCAAGGCCCGCCAGGCGGCTGGTATGACCCAGGCCGAGCTTGGCAGGCTTACGTCGCTGAGTGACAGTCAGATTTCGAACCTCGAAAGAGGGACGCGCAGTCCCACACTCGACTGGGTGGTTGAGGTCGATCGGGTTCTGAACACTGGAGGGACGCTGGAGCTGACCTATTGGAGCCTCAGCGGTGGGGGATCCCTGCTGGAAGGTTTCCCGGAGTATGCGGCGCACGAGGCAAAGGCGGTTGAGCTGCGGCAGTTCGAGTTGGGTGTTGTTCCTGGGCTGTTCCAGACCAGGGCCTACGCTGAGGCGTTGGCGGCGGCCGATGTGAGACGAGGGGCCATCACGGCGGAGGAGGCTGAGGGGCGAGTCTCGTATCTCCTCACTCGTCAACAGCGGCTCGACAGTAAAGATGTGGCGCTCGTTCACGCGGTGCTGGACGAGAGTTGTATCCGAAGGCTGGTGGGTGGTGCGACCGTCATGAGGGATCAACTCGACTGCTTGGTAGAGCTGTTCGAGCGCCCGAGGACTATCATCCAGGTGGCGCCGTTCTCCATGGGTGAGCGTAGATCCCTCGCTCTGCCGGTGGTGCTGCTGACGATGCCTGACCGCAGCATGCTGGGGTACGCAGAGTCGCAAGCGCGTGGGTTCCTGACCAGGGAAACTGAAACGGTCACGGCGTGGGCCAGGGACTACGATCGGCTTCAGATGGGCGCCAGTTCGGATGTGGTGTCCCTCGAAATGATCCGCGCAGCTCGGAAGGACCTCCGATCATGACCCGCACCGACCATGCAGCTCTGACCGGCGTTGGCTGGGTCAAGTCCAGCTACAGCCAGAACGGCGGCAACTGCGTCGAGGTGGCCCCCGACTTCCCTGGCGTCGTTCCCGTCCGCGACTCGAAGGACCAGGAAGGGCCCGCTCTCCTCTTCCCTCCCGACGCATGGCGATCCTTCGTTGCCGCGACCGCCGCCGGCGAGTTCGGCGACATCTGATTCAGGGCCTCACCCGCGAGCCCCCGGACCGTTTGGTCCGGGGGCTCGCGGCGTGCGGGGTGGCATTGACAGCGGGCGGCGTCCGGCTGAATGCTAAGCAAGCGCTTAGTCAACGAGGCCACACCCCGAGGACCCCGAGGAGCTGCCCGATGCCCGAGACCCCCGCCGAGCCGCCCGGGCTGGACCTCGCCCGCCTCCGCGCCCACCTGGACCGCGAGCTGCCCGGGCTCGTCCAGGGCCCGCTGCGGGCCGACCTCATCGAGGGCGGCCGCTCCAACCTCACGTACGTCCTCACCGACGGCACCGGCCGCTGGGTGCTGCGCCGCCCGCCGCTCGGACACGTCCTGGCCACCGCGCACGACATGGGCCGCGAGTACCGCGTCATGACCGCACTGCGCGACACCGACGTGCCCGTCCCGCGCACCCTGCTGCTCGATCCCGGCACGGAGGTGCTCGGCGCCCCCTGGTACCTGATGGAGTTCGTCCCCGGCCTCGCGCACCGGGCCCGCGCCCCGTTCGCCGCCCTCGGCCAGCAGCGCGTCCACGCGCTCGGGCGGCGACTGGTCGACACCCTCGCCGCCCTGCACCGGATCGACCCGGCCGACGTCGGCCTCGCGGACTTCGGCCGCCCCGACGGCTACCTGGAGCGCCAGCTGAGGCGCTGGTCCACCCAGCTCGCCAACTCCCGCAGTCGCGAACTGCCCGACGTGGAGCGGCTGCACGCCCTGCTCGCCGAGCGGCGGCCGATCTCCCCGGCGCCCGCCCTGGTGCACGGCGACTACCGGCTGGACAACGTGCTGGTCGGCGACGGTGACGCGATCACCGCCGTGCTGGACTGGGAGATGTCCACCCTCGGCGACCCGCTCACCGATGTCGGCCTGCTGGTGATGTACACCGAGGTCGCCGGCGTCGGCGGCGGCATCATCCCGTCCGCAGCGACCGCCCCCGGCTTCCCGAAGCCGGACGAACTGGTCGCGTACTACGCCGAGTTGACCGGCCGCCAGGCCGCCGACCTGGACTGGTACGTCGCCTTCGCCTCCTTCAAGCTCGCCGTCGTCGCCGAGGGCATCCACTACCGCTACCAGCAGGGCCGCACCCTCGGCGCGGGCTTCGAGCGGGCCGGCGAGATGGCCCCGATCCTCGCCCGGTACGGCCTGAGCACCCTCAAGGAGCACTGACCGATGGACTTCGCCTACGACGCCCGCACGAACGAACTCCGCGAGCAGCTGCTGGCCTTCATGGACCAGCACGTGCACCCGGCGGAGGCGGCCCTCGCGCAGCAGCTCGCCGACCCGGCCCGCGAGGCCTGGAGCATCCCGCCCGTGGTCGCCGAACTCCAGGCCGAGGCGCGCAAACAGGGCCTGTGGAACCTCTTCCTCCCCGGGGAGGGCGGCGCCGGCCTGACCAACCTCCAGTACGCACCGCTCGCCGAAATCACCGGCCGCAGCCCGCACTTGGCCCCGCCCGCGCTCAACTGCGCGGCCCCCGACACCGGCAACATGGAACTGCTCGCCCAGTTCGGCACCGCCGAGCAGCGCGAGCGCTGGCTGCGCCCGCTGCTGGACGCCGAGATCCGCTCCGCCTTCGCGATGACCGAGCCCGAGGTCGCCTCCTCGGACGCCACCAACATCGCCACCCGGATCGAGCGCGACGGCGACGAGTACGTCGTCAACGGCCGCAAGTGGTACATCACCGGGGCGATGAACCCGCAGTGCCGGATCCTCATCGTGATGGGCAAGACCGACCCGGCCGCCGAACCGCACCGCCGGCAGAGCATGGTGCTCGTCCCGCGCGACACCCCCGGCGTCACCGTCAGGCGCGGCATGACGGTCTTCGGCTACGACGACGCGGACCACGGCGGCCACGCCGAGGTGTTGTTCGAGGACGTCCGCGTCCCGGTCGGGAACCTGATCGGGGAGGAGGGGGCGGGCTTCGCCATCGCCCAGGCCCGGCTCGGACCCGGCCGGATCCACCACTGCATGCGCGCGATCGGCATCGCCGAGCGCGCCCTGGAGCTGATGTGCCGCCGGGTGAACGGGCGGGTCGCCTTCGGCCGGCCGCTCGCCGAGCAGGGCGTGGTGCAGGACTGGATCGCCGAATCCCGGGTCAGGATCGAGCAGTTGAGGTTGCTCGTACTCAAGACCGCCTGGCTGATGGACACCGTCGGCAACCGGGGCGCGCACACCGAGATCCAGGCGATCAAGATCGCCACCCCGCGCACCGTCGAGTGGATCCTCGACAAGGCCGTCCAGGCGCACGGCGCCGCGGGCGTCAGCCAGGACACCCCGCTCGCGCAGCTCTGGGCCGGCAACCGCACCCTGCGGCTGGCCGACGGCCCGGACGAGGTGCACAAGCGCTCGCTGGCCCGGCGGGAGCTGCGGCGGCACCCGTAGGGGTGTCATACCGGAGTACTCAGGGGCGGGTTGGCTCCTGGGTATGACGGCCGCGGCCCGCCCCCGCCCGTACTGTCCTGATCAGCAGGCCGGCAGATCAGCAGGCCGGCAGGTCGACGGGGACGAGGAGAGACATCATGGGCGGGCGGGGACGGGCCGCGGCGGCGGTACTGCTGGCGGCGACGGCGGTGCTCGGAGTGGTCGGCGCCCCCGGGGCGGTGGCGGCAGCACCGGCGCCCGGGGCGGACGGCGGCGGCGAGCGGCAGGCCCGGGCCTGGCTGCCGGAGCCCACCGGGCCGTACCCGATCGGCACCGCCACGCTGCACCTGACCGACACCGGGCGGGAGGACCCCTGGAAGCCCGGGCAGCGCCGCGAGCTGATGATCAGCCTCTGGTACCCGACCGCCCGCCCGGCCACCGGCGCCGACCGCGCCCGGTACATGGACCCCGCCGCCGGCGAACACTTCGGCACCGAGGGCAGCATCGGCCAGGCGAACCACGGCGCCACGCCCGGCCGCACCGACTGGGCGGGCATCCGCACCCACGCCCGGCCCGACGCCCCCGCCCTGCCCGGCGGCCCGCGCCCGGTGGTGCTGTACTCGGCCGGCCTCGGCGACCCGCGCACCTGGGGCACCGGGCTGGTCGAGGACCTGGCCTCGCGCGGCTACGTCGTGGTCACGCTGGACCACACCTACGAGGCCTCCGAAGTCGCCTTCCCCGACGGGGAGCTGGCCACCTCCGTGTTCCCCGCGCTGGTCGGACAGCCCGGCCTGGACATCGGCGCGGTGCTGCGCGAGTCGATGCGGACCAGGGTCGACGACACCCGCTTCGTACTGGACGAACTCGGCGGCCTGCGCCTGGATCCACGGCTGCCGGCCGGTCTCGCCGCCTCGCTGGACCTCGACCGGATCGGCATGGTCGGCCACTCGGCGGGCGGCTTCACCGCCCTCCAGACCATGCACGACGACCCTCGCATCGCGGCCGGCGTCAACCTGGACGGCCAACTGCACTTCCCGGGCCCCGACGGTCACACCGGGGTGTACCTGCCCAGCGTCGCCCAGGACGGCCTGGACCGCCCGTTCCTGCTGATGGGCACCCGCAACGAGGACTCCGGGGACCACCACCGGCAGCCCGGCTGGGACGCCCTCTGGCAGCACAGCACCGGCTGGCACGCCGACGTCACGCTGAACGGCTCCCGGCACGGCTCCTACACCGACGCGCAGTCCCTGCTGCCCCAGCTCGCCCGGCAGGGCGCGATCACCCCGGAGCGGCTGAGCGCCGACGTCGGCGACGTCCGCCCCGACCGGGCGGTGCTCGCCACCCGCTCCTACGTCGCGTCCTTCCTCGACCGCTGGCTGCGCGGACACGACGACCACCTGCTGGACGGGCCCTCGGCGCGCTTCCCGGAGATGGAGTACGCGCGGTAGGGCAACATCCGCCGACCACCGCACCGCGCTCCCGTCGAGCCTGCCGTCAGTCCCCGAGGACGGCGATCCGGCCGGTGCTGCGCCCGTCGGCGACGAGCTGGACGGCGTCGGCGGCCCCGGTGAGCGGCACCCGGGCGCTCACCAGGGGGCGGACCACCCCTTGGGCGGCGAGGCGGGTCAGCTCGTCGTGGGCGGCGCGGACGGCCTGCGGGTCATGGGTGTTGTAGAGGCCCCAGTGCAGGCCGAGGATGGCGTAGTTCTTCACCAGCGCGTGGTTGAGCGCCGGTGCCGGGATCCGGCCGGCGGCGAAGCCGACCACCACGATCCGGCCCTCGAAGGCGACGCACTTGGCGGAGCCGGTGTAGGCGTCCCCGCCGACCGGGTCGAAGACCACGTCCGCGCCGCGCCCGCCGGTGAACTCCTTGACGGCGGCGACGAAGTCCCCGGCCGTCCGGTCCACCACCAGGTCGGCGCCGAGCGCCCGGGCCGCCTGCGCCTTGGCGGGGCCGCCGACCACGGCGACCACCCGGGCCCCGGCGGCCCGGCCCAGTTGGACCGCCGCGCTGCCCACGCCGCCCGCCGCCGCGTGCACCAGCAGCGTCTCGCCGGTCGCCAGCCGGGCCCGGCGGTGCAGGGCGAACCACGCGGTCTGGTAGCCGATGTGCAGCGCGGCCGCCTCGGCGTCGTCCAGCGCCCCGGGCGCGGGGAAGGCGGCGGCCGCGTCCAGCAGCGCGTACTCGGCGAAGGCGCCGTGCGGCAGCACCGGGTTGCCGATCAGCCGCTCGCCCCGCCGCGCGCCGTCCGCCACCTCGCCGCACAGCTCCACGCCGGGCGTGAACGGCAGCGGCGGGCGGACCTGGTACTGGCCGCGCACCATCAGCGCGTCCGGGAAGTTGACCGCCGCGGCCCGCACCCGGACCAGCAGCTGCCCCGGCCCGGCCACCGGCCGCGGCACCTCCTCGGCCAGCCGCATCACCTCGCCCGGCTCGCCGAGCCGCTCCACCTGCCAGGCCCTCACAGCGCCTCGCTCCTCTCCAGCCCCTGCTGGAGCCGGTTCATCCCGTTGATCCAGCGGTCCGGTTCGGTGGCCCGGACCCGGTAGTACTCGGCGACCTCGGGGTGCGGCAGGATCAGGAAGCGGCCCTCGCGCAGCCCGGCCAGCGCCGCCTCGGCGACGTCCTCCGGGTCCAGCGCGGTGGGCGCGAGCAGGGCCTCGCCGACCGCGCCGGTCGAGGCGAGCATGTCGGTGCGCACGCCCTGCGGGCAGAGCGCGTGCACCCGGACGCCGCGGTGGCGGTACGTCGCGGAGAGCCATTCGGCGAAGGCGAGCGCGCCGTGCTTCGTGACCGAGTACGGGGCCGATCCCAACATGGTGAGCAGCCCGGCGGCGGAGACCGTGGCGAGGAAGCGGCCGCCGCCGCGCTCCAGCCAGCGGGGGAGCAGCAGGTCGGCGGCCCGGACGTGGGCGAGGACGTTGACCTCCCAGGCGCTCGCCCAGGCCGCGGCGGGCGCGTCGGCCCCGCCGACCGGGGCGACGCCCGCGTTGGCGCACCACACGTCGATCTCGCCGAGCGCGGCCCGGGCCTGCCCGACCAGGGCGGCCAGCCCCTCGGGGGAGGCGGCGTCCCCGGGGGCGGCGGTGCCGCCGCAGTCCCCGGCGACGGCGCGGGCGGCGTCGGCGTCCAGGTCGTTGACCACCACCCGGGCGCCGGCCGCGGCGAAGGCCCGGGCCAGGGCGGCGCCGATGCCGCGCCCGCCGCCGGTCACGACCACGCCCTGGCCGGCGAAGTCCGTCGCCGGAGCGTCCGTGTCCGCGGTGTCCGTTGCCGGGGCCTCCTGGTCCGCTGCCGCCGTGTCCGCTGCCGCCGTGTCCGCCGCGCCGCTCACAGGCCGCCGCCGAGGGTGACTCCGCCGTCGACGACCAGGGTCTGGCCGGTGATCCAGGCGGCGTCCGCGGAGAGCAGGAAGGCGACCGCGCCCGCGACGTCCTCGGGCACGCCGAGCCGGCCGAGCGGGTAGGCGGCGGCGACCTGCTCCTCCCGGCCCTCGTACAGGGCCTCGGCGAACCTGGTCTTGACCACGGCGGGGGCGACGGCGTTGACCCGGATGCCCTGGCCGCCCAGCTCGGCGGCGAGTTCGGTGGTGAGCCGGATCAGTGCGGCCTTGCTGACCCCGTACATGCCGATCCCGAGCGAGGAGCGGATGCCCGCGACGGAGGCCACGTTGACCACCGAGCCGCCGTGCTCGCCCATCCAGGCGGCGTGCGCGCGGCGGGTCCAGGCCAGCGGGGCCAGCACGTTGACGGCGAGGATCTTGGCGGCGGCGGCCTCGTCGGTGTCGAGGACCGGGCCGTAGAGGGGGTTGATGCCGGTGTTGTTGACCAGGTGGTCGAGCCGGCCGAAGGCCTCCAGGGTGCGGGCGACGGCCTCCTCCTGGTGGACCGGGTCGTCGGTCTTCCCGGCGACGGCGATGGCGTTCTCCGGCCCGCCCAGGTCGTGGACGGCCTCGGCGAGCGGCTCGGGGTTGCGGGCGGTCAGGCAGACCTTGGCGCCGCGGGCGACCAGCTCGCGTGCGATGCCGAGGCCGATGCCCCGGCTCGATCCGGTGACGACGGCCACCCGGCCCTTGAAGGAGTGCGCCACGGAGGGTCCTGCCTTTCGCACGGAACGTTCGACGGGGGTGCCGGGTGGACGGAGACGCCGGTTCGGCGGGGGTGCCTGGCCGGCGGGTGTGCCGGACCACCGGCTGACTAAGCGCTTGCTCAGCATGGTGTCGGTGCGGGAGCCTGTCAACAGTCCGTCGACCGGGCGGCGGGAATGCGTGTACGAGTTCTCTGGGAGGATGGCGCCATGACCAGCACGCCCATCGCCGACCTCTGGCGCACCCTGCCCGGCGGCGCCGACTCCCGCCCCGAGGCGGCGTACCGGCTGCTCCAGGCGGCCGTCGAATCCTTCGCGGAGCGCGGTTTCCACGCCACCACCACCCGGGACATCGCCACCGCCGCCGGGATGAGCCCGGCGGCGCTGTACATCCACTACCAGTCCAAGGCCGCGCTGCTGGCGGAGATCAGCCAGGCCGGGCACGCGGCCACGCTGGAGCTGGTCCGGGCGGCGGCGTCCGGCGAGGGCGGCCCGGTGGACCGGATGCGCCGGCTGGTCGAGGAGTTCACCGCCTGGCACGCCCGGGCCCGTACGGTCGGCCGGGTGGTCAACTACGAGCTGCACGCGCTGCCCGAGGACGCCTACGCGGTGGTCGCGGCGCTGCGGCTGGACATCGAGCGCGAGGTCAGCACGCTGATCGAGGCGGGCGTGAGGGCCGGTGTCTTCCAGGTGTCCGAGGTTCGGACGGCGGCCCGCGCGGTCACCTCGCTGGGCATCGACGTCTCCCGCTGGTTCACCGACCGCTCCACCGAGACGCCGGATGAACTCGGCGGTCGCTACGGCGAGTTGGTGCTGAGGATGCTCGGCGCCCGGATCTGATCCGCCGGGCCGACCGGCCAGTCCTCGGCTTTCCGAACGTCCTCGGCCGGCGGCCGGTAGGATGACAACTCAGTTGCCATGTGTTCCGAGGAGGACCGATGACGCGTCAGACCGGCGATGTGCCCGCCCTGCTGGCCGAGGCCTGGGCCTCCTGGGCGGAACGCGGCGCGGCCCTGGACGAGGCGTCGTGGGGGCTCGCCACCCGGTTGCCCGGCTGGACCGTCCGGGATCTGTACGCGCACGTGGCGCCGGTGCCGGAGATGTTCGCCGGGCTGCGCGGGGCCCTGGTGGACGGCCCAGCCGAGGTGACCACCGGGGTCGGCATCCTGCGGGCCTACAACCGGCCGGGCGGGATCGCGCACACCGCGGCCGAGCAGGTCGCCGAGACGGCGAAGCAGACCGCCGCGGCGGCCGAACCGGCCGAGCTGGTCGCCCGGTTCGGAGCCGAGGGCCCGGCGGCCCTGGCCGGCATCGCCGACCTGGCGCCCACCGCCGCGGTGGCCCACCCGCTGCTCGGCTCGGTGACGGTCGGCGCGCTCGGCGAGGTGGCGCTGATGGAGGCGACCGTCCACCTGCTCGACCTGATCGCGGCGATCGGCGGCCCGCCGCCGTCCGACGGCGCCCTGCACTTCACCCGCGCCCTGCTCGCCGAGGTCGCCGACCCGGCGGCCTTCATCGAGGCGGCGGCCGGTCGAGGCACCACGGCGGTCCTGCCCGTCATCCGCTGACGCCGGGGCGCGGCGCGTAGGCCGCGACGGCGGAGCCGGCGGAGCTGTGCCCGGGGTGGACGGCGGCCGGGCCCGCGCCCCGTCGGCCGGGCCCGTGGGGGCCGTCGCCGCAGGTCCCGGGTCTCGGGGCCGGTTCGCGGGCTGTGGCACGATGCCCGCAGGCCGGTCACCAGGGACGGCCCGCGCCACGCCGCAGGCACGAGCGGCGGGCGGTTCCACCGCACGCAGAATGAGGACCCGCCATGTCCGAGACCATCCCCAGCCACGCCCGGCCCACCGGGCAGCCCTCCTTCCGCCCCGCCACCCTCGCCGACGTACCGGCGCTGGTCGAACTGGTCGAGTCCGCCTACCGCGGCGACGCCAGCCGGGCCGGCTGGACCACCGAGGCGGACCTGCTGGAGGGCCAGCGCACCGACGCCGAGGGCGTCGCCGAGGTCATCGGCCGCTCCGACGGGGTGCTGCTGGTCGCCGAGCGGGACGGCCGGCTGGTCGCCTGCTGCCAGCTGGAGCACCGCGGGGACCGTGCGTACTTCGGCATGTTCTCGGTGCGCCCCGGGCTCCAGGGCGGCGGTCTCGGCCGGGCCGTGCTCGCCGAGGCCGAGCGGCTGGCCGGCCAGGAGTGGGGCGTGGGCGAGCTGGAGATGACCGTGATCGAGCAGCGCGCCGACCTGATCGCGTGGTACGAGCGGCGCGGCTTCCGCCGGACCGGGGTCTTCACCCCGTTCCCGTACGGCGACGAGCGTTTCGGCGTCCCGCTGCGCCCTGATCTGCGGTTCGAGAAGCTGACGAAGGCGCTGACGAAGGCGCTGAACGGGTCGCTGGAGAAGGCCTGACCGACGGGGCGCGGGCCGGCGGTGCTCGGGGTCGAATCCATGATCGCTTGACGGTTCGTCGGTACGTGATGCCATGTCAAGTCACTGACCAGGGGCGATGCGGAGATGTCATACCTCGTTCATGATTGGTCTAGGCCAATGTGAGAGGCTGAGGGCGAACGGCCACGTTCCGTCCCATGCCCAGGGGGGCCACTTCCGCATGCCCGTACTCCATGGCACCGCCATGCCCGCGCCCGATGCCGGCCCGCGCCGGATCCCCGCGGACCCCGACCTCCGCCTGCCCAGCCCGCCCGACGACGAGGAGCTCTACTGGTACTTCGGCCCGCAGCGCCGCTGGGTGCTGCTCTGCGCCACCCTCTCCTACGCGGGAGCCACCGCCACCCTCGGCCTGTTCGCCCTCAGCCGGCCGCTGCTCTGGCCCTTCCTGGTGCTCACCGTGCTCAACGCGGCCACCTGGCTGCTCTCGCTCACCGACGGCCAGCGCGCCCGCCGCTACACCCGCGACTCGCACGACCTGCTGATGCGCGCCTGGCAGCCCGCCCGCCACCCGAGCGTCGACCTGCTGCTGCCGACCGCCGGCGAGCCGCTGGCCGTCCTGGAGAACGCCTACCGCCACACCGCCGCCGTCCAGTGGGCCGGCGCGCTGACCGTCATCGTCCTCGACGACGCGGCCCGCCCCGAGGTGCGCGAACTCGCCGAGTCCTACGGCTTCCAGTACCGGGCCCGCCCCGACCGCGGCCGGTTCAAGAAGGCCGGCAACCTCAACCACGGCCTGGCCGAGGGCAACGGCGAGATCGTCGCCGTCCTGGACGCCGACTTCTGCCCCCGCCCCGACTTCCTGCACCACCTGGTGCCCTACCTCGACAACCCCGAGGTCGGCATCGTGCAGAGCCCGCAGTGCTTCGACACGGACGCCGACATGTCCTGGCTCGAACGCGCCGCGGGAGCCACCCAGGAGATCTTCTACCGCTGGATCCAGCCCTCCCGGGACGCGCAGGACGGCACCGTCTGCTGCGGCACCAACGCCCTCTACCGCCGCGCCGCACTCATGCGCGTCGGCGGCTTCGCCGAGATCGACCACAGCGAGGACCTCTACACCGGCCTCTCGCTCGCCCGCGCCGGGTGGACCACCCGGTACGTGCCCGCCCTGGTCGCCAAGGGCATGTCGCCCACCGGCCTCCCGGCCTTCATCAGCCAGCAGTACCGCTGGTGCCTCGGCTCCCTGGCGCTCGTCCGCGACCCGGACTTCCGCCGCGGACCGCTCCCTCGCTCCGCCCGGCTCTGCTTCTGGAACGGCATCCTCGGCTACGTCACCAGCGCGGTGAACGTCTTCGCCGTCCCGCTGCCTGCCCTGATCATGCTGTTCTTCGCCCCCGGTGAGATCCAGCCGTGGCAGGTGCTGCCGTTCCTGCCGCCGATCTGGGTCTCGCTCGTCCTGCTGCCCGCGATGTCCCGCACCCGCTGGCGCTTCGAGGTCACCCGGGTCCAACTCCTCGGCGGACTCTGCCACGTGGTCGCCATCGCGCACGCGCTGCGCCGCCGCAGTGCCGACTGGGTGCCCACCGGCGCCGTGTCGGGCGGCAGTTCACTGGCCAAGGCGGTCGCCCGGATCGGCGTCGGCTGGCTGGGGTTCGTCGTCCTCGCGGGCATCGCCGGACTCGTGCGCGCGGCCGTGCTGTACGGCTGGCAGCCCTACTGGGCGCTCACCGCGCTGCTCGCGCTCACCGCGTACACCATGATCCCGCTGATCCGGTCCCTGTGGCCGCTCCTGCGCGGTGGCAACGGGGCCGCCGTCGGAGAGGTCGCCCCGCCCGTGCGGCGCCGGTCCGACCTGGGATTCGGCCACGCGGAGGCCGTCGCCGTCACCGCCGTGCTGCTGCTCTGCGGGCTGCTGGCCTCCGGCTGGGCCGATCCGCTGATTTTCTGACGCTTCGTCAACTCAGCTCGTCGATTCCGCTCCATCAACTCCTGACGTCAAAGTCGATGTCTGACGACCCATCAACTTCGTTCGGATCCACCGCGTTTCCCAACGCGTCGCCCCACCGGCGCGGATGCGCCGCCCGGCCGCCCCATCGGCCCGGCGGTCCCGACCACCCGCTGCCTGCCCCTGCGAGGAGCACCGCCGTGTCAACGGCCGTACCACCACCGTCGTCGTCCCCTTCCTCCCCTGCCGCCACCGCCTCGGCCGAGCTGCTGCCCGGCGTCGTCCGAATGGACCGGCAGGCCGCGCCCGAGCGGCGCCCCTCCGCAGAAGCCGTCGCACCGCCGCAGGCCCAGCGGCGCACCGGCTTCCGCCCCGACATCGAGGGCCTGCGCGGCGTCGCCGTCCTCTCCGTCCTCGCCTACCACGCCGCCGTTCCCGGCTTCGCCGGCGGCTACGTCGGCGTCGACGTCTTCTTCGTCATCTCCGGCTTCCTCATCACCGGACTGCTGCTCGGCCGCCCGATCGGCCTGTGGGACTTCGCCGCCCGCCGCGCCCGCCGCATCCTGCCCGCCGCCGCCACCGTCCTGGTCGCCACCGCCGTCGCCGGTGGCGCGCTGCTCGACCCGCTGCGCGGCACCGACCTCGCCCGCGACCTGATGGCCTCCGCCGGACAGTTCGTCAACTGGCGCTTCGTCGGCCAGCAGACCGACTACCTGGCCGCCGAACACGCCCCGAGCCCGCTCCAGCACTTCTGGTCGCTCGGCGTGGAGAACCAGTTCTACCTGCTGTGGGGCGTTCTGCTGCTCGGCCTCGCCCGCTTCCTGCACGGTCGCCGCCGCACCGTCGCGATCACCCTGGCCACCACGGCCATCGGCGCGGTCTCGTTGCTGCTGTGCGTCCGGTGGACGGCGACCTCGGCACCGCTCGCCTACTTCTCCACCGGCAGCCGGCTCTGGGAGTTCGCGGCCGGCGCGTGCGCGGCGCTGCTCGCCGGCGCGCTGGCCGGCCGCACGCAGCGGCGCGGGACGGCCTGGTCGCTGCGACTGCTCGGCTGGGCCGGCGCCGCCGCCGTCCTCGCGTCGATCCTGCTCTACGACCGGAACACCCCCTTCCCCGGCACCGCCGCGCTGGTGCCCGTCCTCGGCGCCGCCGCCGTCCTGCTCGCCGGCCCCGCCCACCGCGCGCTCGGCGCCACCGACGCCGGGCGCCTCCTCGACAGCCGCCCGCTGCGCGCCGCCGGACGCCTGTCATACGCCTGGTACCTCTGGCACTGGCCGGTGCTGACCATCGCCCAGGCCCGCTACGGCGCCCTGCCCTGGACCACCCTGGCCGCCCTCGCCGCAGCCAGCGCGCTGCCCGCCTGGCTCACCATGCGGCTCGTCGAACAGCCGCTGCGCTACGGCAGCAGCCCGGCGCCGCGCCGGGGCCTCGCGGTCGGCGCCAGCGCGCTCGTCATCCCGCTGATCGCCGCCCTCGCCCTCGGCGGCGGCACGGTCCGCGCCCTCGGTGGCACCGCCGACACCCCCTCCGCCGCCCCGGCCGGGGCCCCGACCGGCCCCACCCTGCTCGCCCCCGGCGCGCGGGTGCTCGGCCTGACCCCCTCGCTGGCCCGCGCCCGGGAGGACTTCCCGCCCGGCAAGGGCTGCGAGATCCCGCTGAACGCCGACAGCAGCCCGCGCTGCCTGTTCGGCGCCGAGGACAGCCCCGACCGGATCGTGCTGCTCGGCGACTCGCACGCCGGCCAGTGGATATCCTCCGCACTCGCGATGGCCGAGCAGCGGCACTGGGCCCTGGAGGTCCTGGTCAAGCCCGGCTGCCCGCTCGCCACCCTCACCGTGCGCAACAACGTCCTCGGCCGCACCTTCGAGGAGTGCGACCGCTGGCGCGAGAACACCCTCACCCGGCTCACCTCCGGGCCCAGGCCGCGCCTCGTCCTGATGGCCGGCCTCAACCGCTACGGCAGCCAGGAGGAACGCACCCAGGGCTGGACCCGCACCCTGGACCGCCTCGCCGCCGTCGGCGCCCCGCTCGCCTACCTCGGCGACACCCCGATGCCCGGCAAGGACATCCCGACCTGCCTCGCCGCATCCGACGGCCGCTCGGACGCCTGCTTCTTCCCGCGCGACACCGCCTTCGAGCCGGACCCGATGCTCGACGGCGGCCTCGCCGCCCGCTACGGCGTCCGCACCCTGGACCTGGGCCCGCTGCTGTGCCCCGGCAGCGGACCGGACTGCCCGGCGGTGCTGGAAGGTGTGGTGCTGTACCGCGACACCGGCCACATCACCGACACCCTGGCCCGGGTCCTGGCGCCGCGCCTGGACAAGGGAATCCTGGAGGGGGCCGGGTAGCGCGGCTCCACCGCTTGGGGCGCCCCGCCGGATCGGTCCGGCGGGGCGCCCTCGTCGTGCGGGTGCGGGTGCCGCAGGCGTTTTTTCAGCCGTAGATGCTGTGGCAGAGGCGGGCCTGCTCCGAGCCCGCGGGCCAGCGGCCGACGCGTTCGGCCTGGTCGCAGATGCCGCCCGCGCCGAGGGTGGGCAGCGCCGCGCCGGGGGCCGGAGCCGCCGGGGTGGCGCCGGTGGGGGCGGTGCCGTGGGCCGACGGCGAGGGGTGCGCGGTGCGGCCGGGCTTCGGGTGCGCGGTCGCCGCGTGCTGCGCGTCGGCCGGCTCGTCCTCGTTCGGCGCGGCCGCCGCGGTGGCCGTGGCCAGGGCCGGTCCGGCGCCCTGTGGCGTGGGCGGCGGCAGCGGGGACGGCGCGGGCGTGGTGGGGAGCGGGGAGAACGCGGGCGGGTCCGGCGCCGCGGGGTCGGACGCGGAGGGGGAGGCGTGCGGCAGGGCCACCACGTCCAGTTCGTCTCCCGACCCCGGCCCGCACATCGCCAGGACGGCGGCGAGGACGGCGACGGTCCCGACGGTCGCGGCGGCCCACACCTTCCGCGACCGCCGCGACGCCGGTGCGGGCGCCGGAACGGGGGCCGGCGCGAACCCGGTGGGTACCGGGGGTGGCTGCCACGCGTCCTGCGGCCACTGCCACTGTCCTCCGGTGGGCTGCCCAGTCATCTTGTCGTCCTTCCAGCGCCGAACCCCCCACCGAATCCCCCGTCATGCCTTCCCCGTGCTCAACGAGCGCGCCGACGCCGGGACATGACCCGGAAGAGGGGTCTGGAGGGGCGCCGATTGCCGCCGCGCCACATGCTGGGGGCATGGAGACCAACAGCACGTCCAAGCACCTGGTCGAGGTGGCCGACTTCCGGACCGACAGCCGCTACCGCCTGGTCCACTTCGCGGGCCACGGCTGGGAGCCGCTCGCCCCCGAGGAGTTCGAGCCCCGGATCCACCAGCTCTTCCCGGACCTCGACCCGCGAGATCCGGTCCGCGTCCACTGGGCGGATCGCCCCTGGGAGTGGCCCCTCTGGCACCCCGGCGAGGCGTGAGCCGCGCTTTCGTTACGCTGTCCGGGTGAGCGTGGATCATTTCTGGCGCCGCCTGCCCGGCCAGGAGGTCGACACCTGCTCGCCGACGGAACTCGGCGAGCTCGTCCCCGACCGGCAGGACGTCCGCTACGACCAGCTGGCCTCCGCCGGGCTCCTCCTGGGCGTGCGGAGCACCGCCCGGCTGATGGAACTGGCCCTCACCGAGAACGGCCTGCACCCCGACCCGGCCGCCCGCCTGCCCGTGTACGGCGGCGAGCGCCGTGAACCCGACGCCGCGCAGACCGATCCGCTGGTGCTGAGCCCCGCGCAGGTCGCGGCCGCCTTCACCTTCCTGCGCGACTCGGCGCTCGGCGAACTCGTGCGCCAGCAGGACACCGTGCTGGCCCGGACGGTCGCGCGCCTCGGGTACCCGACGCCGTGGTCCGAGACCTGGGCGTCCCGGGTGGTCGCCGACCTGCGGGAGCTGCGGGACTTCTTCGCCCACGCGGCGGCGGCCGGTGACGCGGTGGTCGTCCGGGACCGGAAGGCATGATCGGGGTGGACGAGTTGGACGAGTTGGACGAGTTGGGCGGGGCGGACGGGGTGGACGAGTTGGACGGGGTGGAGGACGTGAAAGGGGTGGGCGGGCTTTCGAGCACCGCCGGTTACGCCGAGGCGGCGGAGGAACTCGCCGTCCAGTACGAGAGCGTGACCTTCGCCGAGGTCCACGCGGACCTGCTGCACAGCTACCCGCCCCCGCCCGCCGCCGTCCTCGACGTGGGGGCCGGCACCGGGCGCGACGCGGCCGCCCTCGCCGCCCTCGGCCATCCGGTGGTGGCCGTCGAGCCGACCGCCGAACTCCGTTCCGTCGCCGAGCGGTTGCACGCGGGCTCCGGCGTGCGCTGGGTCGCCGACGCGCTGCCCGAGCTGCCGCGGCTGAGCGCCGGCGCCGAACGCTTCGAACTGGTCCTGCTGACCGCCGTCTGGATGCATCTCGCCCCCGCCGAGCGGCCGTTGGCGATGGCCGCCCTCGGTCGGCTGCTGGCCCCGGGCGGGCGCCTCGCCCTGACCCTGCGCCACGGCCCCGTCCCGCCGGGCCGCCGGATGTTCGACGTCCCGCCCGAGGAGACCGTCGCGCTCGCCGCCGCCCGGGGCCTGCGACTGCTCCACCGCGCCGAACGCGGCGACCTGCACGGCCGGTCCGGCGTCCGCTGGACGAGCCTGGTCTTCGGGTAGGCCGCTCTCCTGCCGTCCGGGCCGCGCCTGCGCGGTACGGGGGTCAGTTCACGTCGACGTTGTCGAAGAGTTCGAGCATCTGCGTGAGGACGTGCACGCAGGCGGTCAGGTCGGCGTCGGTCAGCTCGCCGCCGACCTGGCGGAGCAGGGCGTGCTCGCGGGCGCTCGCGGCGGAGACGGCGGCCCTGCCGCGGTCGGTCAGCCGGATCAGCGAGGACCGCTGGTGGGCGGGGTTCGGGGTGATCTCGACCAGGTCCAGGGCTACCGCGTCGTTGACCATGCGTTGCACGAACTGCCTGCTCAGCGCTTGTGCGCGGCCCATCTGGGGGACGGTCATGGGCCCGTGCTCCGCGAGCAGGAGCAGCACGGCGCGCACGCCGACGGACAGCCCCTCGATGGGAGCCGCGAGTTCCACCTTGCGGAGCACCCGCCGGTACAGCGGGCCGACCAGGTCGAACACGTCCATGAGCCGGTGGGCGAGGACGTCGGGCGGGAGCGGGGCATCGGTATCGGTCACCCCGTCATCATGGCACCTGGGTTGCCAATCCTCGCGGGGGATGACAACTTGGTTGTCATGACTGACGCATCTGACGTGTTCTCGTTCGACGACGGCCGCAGCCACCTCGCCTACCGTGACACCGGGTCGGGCCGACCCCTGGTGCTGGTGCACGGCGGCCTGCTCGACCACCGCATGTGGAGCGACCAGATCGCCGCCTTCGCGGCCGACTACCGGGTGATCGCGCCGGACGCCCGCGGCCACGGCGGATCCTCCAACGCGACCGGCCCGTTCCGGCACACCGACGACCTCGCGGCCCTGCTGCGCCACCTCGGCACCGGCCCCGCGATCCTCGTCGGGCTGTCGATGGGCGGCGCCATCGCCGTCGACACCGCGCTCGAACACCAGGACGTGGTCGAGGCGTTGGTCGTCAGCGGCGTCGGCACCAGCGAACCCGAGTTCAAGGACCCGTGGCTCGGCGAGATCGAGGCCGAGGAGGCCCGCGCCATGGCCGCGGGCGACCTCGAAGGCTGGATCACGGCGTTCACCCGGCTCGCGGCCGGCCCGCACCGCACCCTCGACGACGTCGACCCGGACATCGTGCGCACGTTGAAGGACATGACCCGGCGAACCCTCGCCAAGCACACCCCCACCGAACCCGACCACCAGGTGCCCGTCACCGACACCTGGGCGCGGGCGGCGAAGATCGGCGTCCCGGTGCTGGCCATCAACGGCGGCATCGACTCCGACGACCACCTCGGCATGGCCGAACGCCTCGTCCGCAGCGTCGCCGACGGCCGTACGACGACGGTCGACGGCACCGGCCACTACCCCAACATGGAACGCCCGGACGCCTTCAACGAGCTCCTCGACGACTTCCTCCGGACCCTGCCGGTGCACGGGGGCTGACGGTGGATCCTGCTCACGGGCGCCTTCCGGATGGAGTCTCACCCCAAGGCTGACAGCGGCAGTTCGCCACCGGCTGGCCGGCTGGCCGGCCGGGCCGCTTCGTGCTCGTCATGGACCCGCACGGCGCGCCGTGGTTCACCGGGGCGGGGTGCCGAAGTCCTCGGCGACCAGCCGGTCGGCCCAGCGCCGGAGGGCCGGGGCGAGGGGCGGGTGGACGAGGCCGGCGGCGGTGGCGAGGCGGTCGGCGGAGGTGGTGTCGTAGCGGTCCTCGGAGAGGAAGCCGAGGGTCTCCGGGTCGGCGCCGGTGAGGGCGCGGGGGAGGCGGCGGACGATGGCGACGGGGACCAGGCCGCGGGGCGGGCGGACGCCGAGGTGGGCGGCGATGAGCGCGATCAGGTCCGGGAGCACGGGGGTGGCGGGGTCGAGGACGGTGTGGGCCATCAGGGCGGAGCCGTCGGGTGCGGGGGTGGTGGCGCTGTCGTGCGCGGGGACGGCGGCGAGGAAGCGGGCCAGGTGGTCGACGGTGACCACGGGCAGGAAGGTGCGGCGGGTGCCGGGCAGCAGCGGCAGGCGGCCACGGTGCAACTGGCGGACGAGCTGGGCCAGGCCGAGGTACTGGCCGGCCTCGCCGGTCCGCGAGTGGCCGATGACGCTGCTGGGGTTGACGGTGGTGAGCGGGACGCCGAGTCGGGGTGAGGTGACCCGGACGGCGGCGTCACCGAGCAGCTTGGAGGCCTCGTACGCGCCGAGGCGCGCGTAGGCGGCGGTGGTGGCGCGGGGGCTGGGCGGGTACTGCGGCCGCGGGTCGCGGCCGACGCGGTAGCCGGAGAGGTGGACCAGGCGGCGCAGCCGGGGCCGGGTGGCGGACCAGTGGAGGGCGTGCAGGGCGCCGTGGACGTTGGCGGGTTCGGCCTGGTCGCGGGTGAGGCCGAACTGGTAGCGGGCGGCGAGGTTGTGGACGTCGCGGACCTCGGTGAGCCGGGCGTCGTCCTCGGGGGAGAGGCCGAGGCCGGGGCGGGTGAGGTCGGCGGCGACGGTGGTCAGCACGGTGTCGTCGGCGCCGTGGGTGCGCAGCCAGCGGCGTAGTCCGGTGTCGCGGCCGACGCCGCGCACGGCGGCGGCCACGGGCTCGCCGCGGGTGAGGAGTTCGAGGACGAGCCAGCGGCCGAGGAAGCCGGTGGCGCCGAGGACGAGGGTGCGGGGCGATGGCGGGAGGGGCGGCATGGGGCAACTCCTGACGCTGTAATCTGTAGACCGGTCTGCATATTTTTCGGGCGCGAGGAAACTTCGGGCACGGGAGATTCGGGCACAAGGGATCGGGAGGGTCGGAAGGGCGGAGCCGCGCACCGGTCGGCGGCGGCTCCGCCCCGCGACGCCCTACGCGGTGCGGGCGGCCGGCTTGGCGCCGAGCAGGTGGCGGACGGCGTGCAGCGCGTGGTCCAGCGGCTCGCGGCTGCGCCGGACCGACGCGAGCAGGACCGCGCCCTCCATCAGCGCCAGTGCCTGCCCGGCCGCGGTCGCGGCCTCGGCCGGCTGGAAGCCCTCGGCCTCCAGCCGGCCGGCCAGCACGCGCTGCCAGCTCTCGTACACCTCCGCGCAGACGGCGCGCAGCGGCTCGTTGGTGCCGGCGACCTCCAGGGCGACGGTCGCGATCGGGCAGCCCTTGGTGTAGTCGGAGCCCGCCAGTCGCTCGGCGAAGACCTCGGTGAGCCGCTCGGTGAGCGCTCCGCTGCCGGCGCCCTCGGCGACCAGCGCGGCGAGCAGGTCCTCGACCTCCTGCCCGGCCTGGACGAGGGAGGCGGCGACCAGTTGGTCCTTGCCCTCGGGGAAGTGGAAGTAGAGCGAGCCGCGCGGTGCGCCCGTCGCGGCCACGATCTGGTTGAGGCCGGTCCCGAAGTAGCCCTGTGCCTCGATCAGCGTCCGGGTGCCGGCGATCAGCCGGGCCCGGGTTTCCTCACCCTTGACTCCCATGCGGAAAACAATAGACCGGTCTGCATATTCCTGTCGACGGGCCTCAGCGCCTGGCCTCAGTACCGGGCCTCAGCGCCTGGCCTCAGTACCGCGTCTCAAAGCCGGGCCTCAGCACCGGGCCTCGGACGGGAAGCCGGTCCAGCACAGCTCGTCGGGCAGGTGGCGCATGTCGTTGTGGAGCAGCACGTAGGAGGGGCGGCCGGGTGTGTAGCGGATGACGGTCAGCGCCGCGTTGCAGGAGTTGAGGCCGAGCCAGCGCCAGGCAGGGGCGCTGAGGGCGTGCCGGACCAGCCAGCCGATCAGGAACGCGTGGGTGACGACCAGTTCGTGCCGGTCCTCGCCGCCCGCCACCGGACCGGTGAACCGCTGGACGGCCCGGCGCGCCAGCTCCGGGCCGCGGGCTCGCTCCTCCGCCGTGGACTGCGCGAGGAAGTCCAGCAGGTAGTCGGCGCTGTCGGCGGGCAGTTCGTGCCGCTCCGGGACGTACGGCACGTAGTCGCCGGCCTCCTCGCAGACCGTCGGGACCGCGCCGGCCTGCCAGCCGCCGCCCAACGGCCCGCCGCCCAACGGCTCGTTGCCCGGCCGCCCGCCGCCCAACTGCTCGGCGATCAGCCGGGCGCTCTGCGCGGCCCGGGGAAGCGGTCCGTGGTGCACGGCTGCGATGGGGCGGTCCGCCAGCCGCCGTCCGAGCAGGACGGCCTGCCGGCGTCCGTCGGCCGTGAGCCCGCTGCCGTCCGGCGCGGCCTCGCCGTGGCGGGTCAGGTAGAGGTAGCGGGTGGCGGACTCGGCCATGCTCCGGGACTCCTTCGTTCGTGTCGGCGTGCGTGCTCTCGTGCTCGCCGGTGATCCTGGGCTCGTCCCGGAGCGACGCCGTCGCGGCCCCGCCCGGTTCCGGATCAGCCCGTGTGCGCCTGCTGGAGCAGCGCCAACTCCTCCGGGGAGAGGCGCAGCGCCCCGGCGGCGATGTTGTCCTCCAGGTGCGCCAGGTCGCCGGTGCCGGGGATGGCCAGGACGTGCGGGCCCTGGTGGAGCGTCCAGGCGAGGCGGACCTGGGCCGGGCCGACCCCGCGCGCCTGCGCCACCGCCCGGACCTGGGCGGGTTCGGCGCCGCCCGTGCCGGACTCCCGCCCGGCTCCGGCGATCGCGTAGAACGGGACGAAGGCGATGCCCTGCTCGCCGCAGAGCCGCAGCACGGCGTCCTGTTCGGGCGAGGCGCCGATGCCGTACGGGTTCTGCACGCACACGACGGGCGCCACGGCCTGCGCCTCGGCGAGCTGGTGCGGGTGGATGTTGGAGAGGCCGAGGTGGCGGATCAGCCCGGCCTGCCGCAACTCGGCGAGGGCGCCGAAGCGTTCGGCGATCGAGTCGGTGCCGACGATCCGCAGGTTCACCAGGTCGAGGTGGTCGCGGCCGAGTTGGCGCAGGTTCTCCTCGACCTGGCCGCGCAGCCGCTCCGGGGTGCGGGCGTGCTCCACCCACTCGCCGTCGAGCCCGCGGCCCGGGCCGACCTTGGTGGCGATCACCAGGTCGTCGGCGTACGGCGCGAGCGCCCGGTTGATCAGCTCGTTGGCGGAGCGCAGCGGGGAGAAGTAGAAGGCGGCGGTGTCGAGGTGGTTGACGCCCAGTTCGACGGCGCGCCGCAGCACCCGGACGGCCTGCTCGCGGTCGCGCGGTACGGCGTCGGGGACGAGCGCCCGGCCGGTCTGCGGCAGGCGCATCGTGCCGAGGCCGATCCGGTGGACGGTGCGGTCGCCGAGCGTCCAACTGCCGGAGGCGGCAGCGGTGACGGGGGCGGTGAAGGCGTTGTCGGAGGTCATGCCCGTCATGATCGCCACTGCACTGCCCCGACCGCCAGCGATTCGGGAATGTACGAATCCCCGCGGAACTCGCGGAATCCGCGGAGGCGGAGGTGACGGCGGAGCAGTCGGGACTGTGACAACCGTCATGCCGTTTCCATGATCACCCGCCCTGGTCCGGGGCCCCGCCCGACCGGGATGATGGGGCGCGTCGACGGGCGGGAGCGCCCAGGGTCGGGTGAACGGGGGGTCGGCGATGTCGCCGCACGAGATCGGGTTGTACGCGAGCGCCGCCGTGGTGGTCAGCGTGGGACTGCAAGCGCTGGTGCTGGCCGGCTCCGCCGCTGGTCAGGGAGCAGGAGCCCCGGCGGGCGCCGGGCCGGGCGGGGTGCTCGCCGTGGTCCGGGCCGCCCTGGCGCGGCGGCCCCGCGCCACCCTCACACTGTTCGCGGTGATGGCGGTGATGGCCGTGCTCCAGTACGCGGTGCCCGCCCTGGTCGAGGATCTGATGCGGCAGCCGGGAGCGCTGTCCGACGGGCAGTGGTGGCGGGCGGGCACGGCCCTGCTGGTGCAGTCCTCCGGGATCGCGCAGATCGCGATGAACCTGCCGGCCCTGCTCGTGGTCGGCGCCGTCACCGAGTCGGTCCTCGGGTGGTGGCGGACCCTGGCCGTCTTCCTCGCCAGCGGCGTCCTCGCCCACGTGGTGAGCCTGGCCGGCTGGTCGCCGCGCGGCGGCGGCGACTCCGTGGCCGTCTGCGGCCTGCTCGGCGCCCTCGCCGTCACCTGCCTCCTGCGCGGGAACACCCTGGGCCTCACCTTCAAGGGCACCTGGTACCTGCTGCTCATCCCCGTGGCCGGTCTGTTCCTGTGCGCGCTGCGGAACAACCACGGCGCCGGCCTGGTGGCGGGCTGCCTGCTCGGCCTGGCGCTCGCCACCGGGACGAGGGCCAGGCCGACCGGGCAGCCCGCCGTGGCGTGACGGGGCTTGGCCATCGCGCGCCTCCCCGTGCTCCGGTGCCGGTGGTCCACCCCCGGGGCCAAGCTCGCAGACCCGTGGCTCGGACCGGGGCCTGGCACGCCGGGCGCCGGTCGGCGTCTGGGAGAGTGCGGGCATGACACTTCGGACCCTTCGCTGCGCCGTCCTCGACGACTTCCAGGGCGTCGCCACCAGCATCGTCGACTGGTCCCCGGTCTCCGACCGGGTGGCGGTGACCGCCTTCTCCGAGCACTTCGGGTCGGAGGACGAACTCGCCGCCGCGCTGGCCGACTTCGACTTCGTCGTGACCCTGCGCGAGCGGGTGCCGTTCCCGGCCTCGCTGTTCGCCCGGCTGCCGAGGCTCAGGCTGCTGGTCGCCTCGGGCATGCGGAACTCGGTGATCGACTACGCGGCCGCCGAGGCGCACGGCGTGACGGTCTGCGGGACGGCCAGCTCCTCCACCCCGCCGGTCGAGCTGACCTGGGCGCTGCTGCTCGGCCTGGCCCGCGGCATCGTGCCGGAGAGCACGGCGCTGCGCGAGGGCGGCCCCTGGCAGAGCACCGTCGGCGCCGACCTGCACGGGCGGGTGCTCGGGCTGCTGGGCCTGGGGAGGATCGGCGGCCTGGTCGCCCGGGTCGGACTGGCCTTCGGCATGGACGTGCTGGCCTGGAGCCAGAACCTCACGGACGAGCGGGCCGCCGAGGTCGGCGTGCGCCGGGCCGCCGGCAAGGAGGAGCTGTTGAGCGGCGCCGACTTCGTCTCGATCCACCTCGCCCTGGGCGAGCGCACCCGGGGGCTGCTCGGCGAGGCCGAACTCGCGCTGATGAAGCCCGAGGCGTACCTGGTGAACACCTCCCGGGCGGCGATCGTCGATCAGGACGCGCTGCTGGCCGCGCTCACCGGGGGCCGGATCGCGGGCGCCGCCGTGGACGTCTTCGACGTCGAGCCGCTGCCCGCCGAGCACCCGCTGCGCACCGCGCCCCGGCTGCTGGCCACCCCGCACCTGGGGTACGTGTCGCGCGACAACTACCGCCGCTACTACGGCGAGGCGGTCGAGGACATCGCGGCCTACCTGGCCGGCGAGCCGATCCGCCGCCTGGGCTGACCCCTGGGCTGGGCTGACCCCCGGCCTGGGCTGACCCCCGAGCCGGGCCGATCCCCCGAGCCGGGCCGATCCCCCGAGCCGGGCCGATCCGCCGAGCCGGGCCGCCGCGCCGACCGGCCCGGTCGGCGCGGCGGCGACTCGTTCACGGCACCATCCAGCCGAGCACCGGGGTGGACTGGAGCCAGGCGAGGAGGCAGAGGACGGCCAGGACGGTCAGGCTCCAGCCGATGATCTTGCGGAGGACCTCGCCCTCCCGCCCGTACGTCCCGACCGCGCTGGCGGCGATGACCAGGTTCTGCATCGCGACGGCCTTGCCCTGGACACCGCCGGTGCTGGTGGTCGCGGCGGCCAGGAGGGGGGACAGTCCGATGTGCTGGGCGGCGGAGACCTGCATCGCACCGAAGAGCGCGTTGGAGGAGGTGTCGGATCCGGTGAGGGCCACGCCGAACCAGCCGGTGAAGCCGGAGAACAGGGCGAAGGCACCGCCGAGGCCCGCCAGCCAGGTGCCGATGGAGACGGCCATCCCGGAGAGGTTCATCAGGTAGGAGAGGGCGAGGACGCAGGCGATGGTCAGGGCCGCCCAGCGGATCTGGTGCAGCGCGTCCAGGTAACAGCGCAGTGCCCGCCGTACCGGCACCCGCAGGATGAGCGCGGTCAGGACGCCGGTGGCGAGGAGCAGGGTCCCGGCCGCGCCGAGCCAGCCGAAGTCGAAGGTGGTGACCGCCACGGGTCGGCCGCTCGGACTGGTCACGTGGAGGCCGGGCCAGGGGAAGGCGACGTCCTGGTCCTTCACGAAGCCGGCGACGGGCCCGCCGTAGGACACCAGGGCGAACAGCGCGGTGATGATCGCGTAGGGGAGGAAGGCCAGCAGGGTGTCCCGGCGGGGGGCGCGCTCCACGCGGGGCCCCGTTTCGGCGGCGGGGCCGTGCCGTCGCGCCCGGATCCTGAGCAGCACGATGACCGAGGCGAGCGAGGTGAGCGAGGCCACCAGGTCGGTGAGTTGGTAGGTGAGGTAGTTCGAGCAGAGGAACTGGCCGACGGCGAAGCCGGTTCCGGCGGCCAGGGCCACCGGCCACACCTCCCGGAGCCCCCGGCGTCCGTCGAGGAGGAGCAGCAGGACGAACGGCACCAGGGCCGCGATGACGGCGGACTGGCGGCCGACCATGGCGCCGAGGTCGGCCCCGGGGAGGGAGGTGACCTTGGCCAGGGTCTGGATCGGGTTGCCCACCGAACCGAAGGCCGCCGGCGCCGTGTTGGCGAAGGCCGCGACGGCGGCGGCCTTCAGGGGGTCCAGTCCCAGGCCGAGCAGGATGAGCGAGGTGACCGCGATGGGGGTGCCGAATCCCGAGAGGGACTCGATCATCGCCCCGAAGCAGAAGGCGATCAGCACGGCCTGGATCCGGACGTCGCCGGAGAGGGACGAGAAGGTCCTTCCGATGACGTCGAAGTGTCCGGAGGCGCGTTGGAGGCGGTTGATCCACACCGCGCCGAGGATGATCCACACGATCGGGAACAGTCCGAAGGCGGCTCCCTCCAGTGCGCCGTCGGCGGCCTGGCCGAGCGGCATGCCGTAGCCGGCGGTGGCGATCAGGAAGGCGGTGGCGAGCCCGGCGAGGGCGGCCCAGTGCGACTTCAGTCGCACCAGGCCGAGCAGGACCAGGAGGACGAGGAGGGGGGTCGCCGCGAGCAGGGCGGCGAGAGCGGGGTGTCCGAGCGGGTCTGGGACTTGGCGATACACGGGTGGGTCTCGCTTTCTCCAGTCGGCGATGACCGCGACGGCGAGAACGCTCGATCCACCCGGGTACGGACGATCGGCGCACGCACGTTTTCGCATCATGGAACCCGAGTTCCATCAGGCGCCAAGCATGGGATGCGCCGATACCGCCGTCAAGGGGGCGGGGTGCGGGCCCAGGATCGGGAGTGCGATCCTGACGCACCGTCAAAAAGGCTTCGGGGAGGCTGAGTTCGCCGTCACCCGCGCGCTCCGAGCACGACGCCGAGCCGCTTCGCCGCCGCGTTGACCAGGGCTCCGTGCTCCGCCCGCGACTCGTCGGTGGCCCGGCTGGCGGGGACGTTGACGCTGATGCTCGCTACCGGCAGCCCGAGGCCCCCGATGACCGCCGCGGCGACCGCCGAGACGTCGGAGCGCCACTCGCCGCTGTTGGTCGCGTAGCCCCGGCGCCGGACCTCCGCCAGCTCGTCCAGCAGTCGCCGTGGTTCGACGATCGTCGCGTCGGTGTACCGGGCCAGCCCCTCGGCGAGATAGCTCTCCAGCGCCTCGGCGGGGCTCGCGGCGAGCACCGCCTTGCCGTTGGCGGAGGCGTGGGCGGGCAGGTCCTGCCCGAGCGGAAGGACGATCCGCACCGGCTGGCTGGTCTCCAGCCGCTCCACCAGGATCACCCGGCCGCCCTCCGGCACGGCCAGGTGGACCGTTTCGCCGGTCTGCCGGCGCAGTTCCTCCATCACCGGCACGGCGGCGTCGCGCAGGCCCAGTTCGCCGGTGGCCTGCCGGCCGACCTGCAGCGCCTTGGCGGTGACCAGCCACCGGGTGGGTGCCCCGCCGGCCTGGCGCAGCCACCCCGCCGTGTGCAGGGTGAGCAGCGCCCGCTGCACGGAGCTCTTCGGTAGGTCCATGGCCCGCGCCAGCTCCGCGACGCCGATCGGCTGGCGCGCGGCGACCTCCTCCAGTACCCGCAGCGCGTTGAGCACGTTCTGCATCCTTGACCCCCTTCGAAGGTGGCGCCTACGCTCCACTATGCCGCTCCACGATACGACGTGCCGTCAGACGGCACAACCCTTAAGGGGGTTCGACGCGTATGTCCTTCCGTACCGGCCGCCACTTCCTCCAGATCCCGGGCCCCACCAACGTCCCCGACGCCGTGCTGCGGGCGATCGCGGCGCCCACGACCGACCACCGGGGGCCCGAGTTCGCGGCACTGACGCTGCGTCTGCTCAAGTCGATCGGGCCGGTGTTCGGCACCTCGGGCCCGGTCGTGATCTACCCCGCCTCGGGGACCGGCGCCTGGGAGGCCGCCCTGGTCAACACCCTCAGCCCCGGCGACCGGGTGCTCTGCTTCGAGACCGGACAGTTCGCCGCGCTCTGGCGGGAGATGGCCCAGGCCCTCGGCCTCCAGGTGGACCTGGTCCCCGGGGACTGGCGCCACGGTGCCGATCCCGAGGTGCTCGCGCAGCGACTCGCCGAGGACGCAGACCGGACGATCAAGGCGGTGTGCGTCGTCCACAACGAGACCTCCACCGGCGTGACCAGCCGGATCGCGGAACTGCGCCGGGCCCTGGACGAGGCGGGCCACCCGGCGCTGCTGCTGGTCGACGCGGTGTCCTCGCTCGGCTGCCTCGACTACCGCCACGACGAGTGGGGCGTCGACGTCACGGTGTCCGGCTCGCAGAAGGGCCTGATGCTGCCGCCCGGGCTGGGGTTCAACGCGGTCAGCCGCAAGGCGCTGGTCGCCTCGCGCACCGCAGGGCTGCCCAAGTCGTTCTGGAGCTGGGCGCCGGTCATCGAGGCGAACCGGAGCGGCACCTTCCCCTACACCCCCGCCATCAACCTGCTCTACGGCCTGGACGAGGCCCTGCGGATCCTCGACGCCGAGGGCCACGACAACGTCCACGCCCGGCACGCCCGGCACGCCGCCGCCACCCGGGCCGCCGTCCACGGCTGGGGCCTGGAGGTCCTGTGCGCGGACGAACGCGAGTACTCCGGCTCGCTCACCGCGGTCCTGCTGCCCGAGGGCCACGACGCCGACCGGTTCCGCGAACTCGTCCTGGAGCGCTTCGACATGTCGCTCGGCGCCGGTCTGGGCAGGCTCGCCGGCCGGGTCTTCCGGATCGGCCACCTCGGCCACCTCAACGACCTGACCCTCGTCGGCACCCTCGCCGGGGTGCAGCTGGGCCTGGAACTCGCCGGGGTGCCGATCGACCCGGCCGGCCTCGGTGCGGCGCTCGACGTGCTCCGCCGCCCGTGAACGCCCCGGCACCCCCAGACACAGGAGTCAACCGGACATGACAGCGAGCAGTTCCGACGCCTCGACGGCCGGCCGCGGCCCCGAGCGCGCCGCCCGACCCGAGAGCGGCACCCGCCACGGCGACACCCGCGCGCTGGAGCACCGGCTCCGCCGCGACCTCGACGGCGAGGTCCGCTTCGACGACTACACCCGGCACCTGTACTCCCGGGACGCGAGCATGTACGCGATCACCCCGGTCGGCGTGGTCCTGCCCCGGCACGCCGACGACGTCCAGGCCGCGGTCGCCGCGGCGGCCGAACACGGCGTACCGCTGGTGCCGCGCGGCGCGGGCACCAGCCTGGCGGGGCAGACCGTGGGGCCCGGGCTGGTCCTGGACCTGTCCCGCCACCTGAACCGCATCGTGGAACTGGACCCCGAGGCCCGCACCGCCCTGGTGGAACCCGGCGTCGTCCAGGCCCAACTGAACCGCGCGGCGGCGCCGTCGGGCCTGGTGTTCGGCCCCGACACCTCCACCGCCAACCGGGCCACCATCGGTGGCATGATCGGCAACAACTCGGGCGGCAGCGGGTCGCTGCGCCACGGGATGACCATCGACCACGTCCGGGAGCTCGACGTCGTGCTCTCCGACGCCAGTCGGGCCCACCTCGCCCCGGTCGACGCGGCGGAGCACCGCCGCCGGGCCGTCCTGCCGACCCTCGAAGGCGCCGTCTACCGCGAACTCCCGCGGATCGTCCGGGCCAACGCCCGGGCCATCGCCGAGGGAACACCGGAGTTCTGGCGCCGCTCCGGCGGGTACCGCCTGGAACGGCTCGTCCGCGAGGGCGCCGAGGGCGCGGAGGGCGCGGTGGGCGCGGTGGACGCCCCCTTCGACCTCGCGAAGTTCGTCGTCGGCTCGGAGGGCACCCTCGTCATCGCCACCAGGGCCCTGGTCGACCTGGTGCCCAGGCCCGCGCACACGGTCATCGCCGTCGGCCACTTCACCTCCGTCGCCGGGGCCGTCGACGCGACCGCGGACGCCCTCGCCTGCGAACCCGCCGCGGTGGAGCTGATGGACCGGACGATCCTCGAACTCTCCCGGCGGAAGATCGAGTACGCCCCGCTCGGCGGCATCCTGGCGGGCGATCCCGGGGCGCTGCTGTTCGTCAGCTTCAGCGGGGACGACGAGGGCGAACTGCGCGGCCGGCTCCAGCGGCTCACCGCCCGGTGGGCCCGGCACGGCCACGGCTACCACACCCTGCACGCGGTGACCGCGAAGCAGCAGGAGGCCCTGCTCAAGGTCCGCTCGGCCGGCCTGGGCCTGCTGATGGCCGCCGGCGAGGGCACCCGCCGCCCGCTCGCCTTCGTCGAGGACACCGCCGTCGACCCGGTCCACCTCGCCGACTACACCCGCCGCTTCCAGGAGGTGCTGGACCGGCACGGCCTGGCGGCCGGCTTCTACGGGCACTGCTCGGTCGGCTGCCTGCACATCCGCCCCTTCGTGGACCTGACCGATCCCGCCCAGGTGACGACCATGCGGGCGGTCGCGGAGGAGATCCGGGACCTGGTCACCGAGTACGGCGGCGTCAACTCCAGCGAGCACGGCGACGGCCTGGCCCGCAGCGAGTTCAATCCGCTGCTCTTCGGGCGGGACCTCTACGAGGCGATGCGCGGTACGAAGCGGCTCTTCGACCCCCGGAACCTCTTCAATCCCGGCAAGATCGTCGACGCCCCCGCCATGACGGACCACCTGCGGGACCGTGCCCTGCCGCCCGCGCCCGAACTGCGCACCCGGCTCGCCTTCGAGGTCCTCGGCGGCATGCGCGGGGCGGCCGACCGGTGCATGAACATCGGGCTGTGCCGCAAGAGCGCCACCGGCACGATGTGCCCCTCCTACATGGCCACCCGGGAGGAGGAGCACTCCACCCGCGGCCGCGCCAACGCCCTGGTGAAGGCGCTCTCCGAGCCGGACCCCCGGCAGGCGCTGGGAGACGAGCGCCTGCACGGGATCCTCGACCTCTGCCTGATGTGCAAGGCGTGCAAGAGCGAGTGCCCGCTCGGCGTCGACATGGCCACGCTCAAGGCCGAGACTCTCTCCCACCACCACGACCTGCACGGGGTGCCGCTCAGATCCCGGGTGTTCGGCGCCATCCGCCTGCTCAACCGGCTCGGCTCGGCCACCGCGCCGCTCTCCAACCTCCCGGGGCGCAGCCGGCTCGTCCGCCGACTGCTGGAACGGAGGTTGGGGATCACCGCTGCCAGGCCGCTGCCGGCCTTCGCGCGGGACAACCTGCTGCGGTGGTTCCGGCAGCACGAGGGCGCGGCCCCGACGGCCCCCCTCGGTGAGGTGACCTTCCTGGCCGACTCCTTCACCACCTACACCGAGCCGGCCATCGGCCGCGCCGCCGTCGAACTGCTGGAACTGGCCGGCTGGCGGGTCCGGCTGGCGGCGCAGGGCTGCTGCGGTCGCGCGAGCCTGTCCAAGGGACTGCTGGACGATGCCAAGCGGCAGTCGGCCGACTTCGCCCGGACCATCGCCGCCACGGCGGCCCCGGACTCACCGGTCACCGGCTGCGAGCCGTCCTGCCTGATGACGCTGCGGGACGAACACCTGGCCCTGCACCCGGACGACCCGGTGGTCAAGGATCTCGCGGGCCGGGTCCGGCAGGTGGAGGAACTGCTCACCGAGGCGATCGACGCCGGACGCCTCCGCCTGAGCCCCGAGGCCTGGCCGGCCGGTCGCCGGCTGCTCTACCACGGCCACTGCCACCAGAAGGCCGAGGTCGGTACGGCCGCCACCATCGCCCTGCTGAACCGGATCCCCGGCGTCGAGGTGGTCGAACTGGACGCCGGCTGCTGCGGGATGGCGGGCTCCTTCGGTTTCGAGAGCGAGCACTACGAGGTGTCCATGACGGTGGGGAACGACCGGCTCTTCCCCGCCGTCAACGCCGAACCCGAGGACACCGTGATCGTCGCCACCGGCGCGTCCTGCCGCCAGCAGATCTTCCACGGGACGGAGCGCCACGCCTGGCACCCCGTCCAACTCGTCCGCGAGGCCCTGCTGACCGGCACCGCCCCCGCCCCGTCCGGCTGAGCGGGGTCCGGGGGCGCGGGGTCCGGGGGCGCGGCGGTCCAGGTCGTCTGGGCCGCCGCGCCGGACCGTGCGCGTCAGTTGACGTTGACGCCGCTCCAGGCCGCCGCGACGGCCTTGTACTCGGTGCTGTTGAGGCCGTACAGGTCCTTGGCCGCGCTCAGGGAGGCGGTGCGGGCGCCCTTGTAGGTGGTGGTGGAGGTCATGTAGACGGTCAGCGCGCGGTACCAGATCTTGGCGACCTTCTGGTTGCCGATGCCGGCCACCGTGGAGTTGTTGCAGGTGGGGCTGTTGTAGGTGTAGCCGTTGATGGTCTTGCTGCCGCTGCCCTCGCTGGCCAGGTAGAACCAGTGGTTGCCGACGCCCGAGGAGTTGTGCACGTCGAGCTTGCCGACCGAGCTGCTCCAGCAGTCCGCCGACCGGCCGTCGAGCGAGGGCTTGTCGAAGCGGCGCAGCCACGGCGGGGTGGACTGGTCGCTGAACAGGTAGTCGGGGGTGTCCACCTTGTTGTTGGCGTACCACTCCACCATGGTGCCGAAGATGTCGCTGGTGGACTCGTTGAGGCCGCCGGACTCGCCGCTGTAGCGCAGGTTGGCGGTGGCGCTGGTGACGCCGTGGGTCATCTCGTGGCCCATGGTGTCGAGGTCGACCTGCTCGGGGTCGGTGCTGCCGTCGCCGTCGCCGGTCATCATGCAGAAGCAGCTGTCGGACCACTGGGCGTTGTCCCAGTTGGTACCGACGTGGACGAAGACGGTGGCGCCCTTGCCGTCGTTCTTGATGCCGTTCCGGCCGAAGGTGTTCTTGTAGTAGTCGTACGTCCAGGCGGTGTTGGCGTGGGCGTCGACGGCGGCGGTGGAGCGGTCGGTGGAGAACTTCTTCCCGTCGCCCCAGACGTTGGTGGTGCTGGTGAACGCGGTGCCGGAGCCGGCCTTGAGCGCGCTCGCCGCGACGTTGTTGGCGTCCTTGGTGACGTGGCCGCGGACCGAGTCCTTGAGGGTGTAGCCGCCGCCGCTCTGGGCGGTGGTGTCGATCGTGATGTCGCCGGTGTACTCGGAGTGGCCGGTGCCGGAGGCCTGGTGCTCGGCGTCGTAGGTCTCGATCTGCTCGCCGGTGGTGGCGTCGGTGACGACCACCTTGCCGGCCGGCTGGCCGTGCTCGCCGGTGCCCTCGACGGTGGTGCGCCAGGCGAGCCGGGGCGTGCCGTCGGCGGCCCAGACGACCAGTTCGGGCGTGCTGGTGGCGTCCTGGACGCCGGGGGCGGCCGTGAGCGCGGCGGAGGCGCCGGCCTGCGCGGGCACCTTCGGGACGGTGGATCCGACGGCGGCGTCGTGGGCGGCCGCGCGGGAGGAGTCCTTGAGCCGGCCGCGGGCGTCCTGGTGGACGACCAGGTCACCGCCGACCACCGGCAGGCCCTGGTAGGTGCGGTCGAAGCGGACGTGCTGGGTGCCGTCGGCGTCGAGGACGACGTCCTTGACCACGAGGTCCTGGCCGGCGCCGAAGCCGAACACCCCCGCGTTGTGGGTGACGTTGGCGCGGGCCTGGGATATCGCGGCCTCGCGCATGCCGGGGGCGGCGGAGGCCGTGCCGGTGGGGACGGCGACGGCGACGAGGGCGGCGACGACCGCGATGGCTCCGGCCGCGAGGGGGCGGCGGGAGGAGGAGGTGGGGCTCACTCGGACTCCAGTCGGGGTAGCTGCAGGGAAAAGAGCTGCGACCGACATTGACGGCGATCAGTCAGGTAGAGCTAGAGGAATGGTCATATCTTTGCCAAGTTGTGTCCTGTTCAAATCAAAAGTGAGCAGAAATCAACACCCGTGCCGCATAAGGCCGATCGCGTTCCGACGCATGACGCATGACCTGACGAGGCCCTAGGCTCGCCCCCATGGACGGATGGGTGGGGGCCTGGACCGGCGGCCGGGCGGCTGTCCACGTGGGCAACGTCGCGGACTTCAGCGAGCAGCTCTTCGCCTCGGGCATGGACGCCGCCCAGCGCGCCCGACGGCTGCGGCAGGCACACCACTACGCCTGCCTGGCCACCTGCTACAGCCCCGAACCGGCACTGCTGGTGCTGCCCGCCGAGGTCGGCCCGGAGTGGATCGACTGGCTGGCCCGGGAGCTGGAGTGGGGCCCGGTCGAGGTGCGCGGCGGCGTCGCGCCCGAGCGGACGGTCGCCCGGGCGCTCGCCGAACGGCCGGCCCTGGCCGCGCGGATCGCCGCCCTCGGCCGGCCGGTGGTCACCTGGGGCCGCACCGCCGCCCAGGGCGAGGGCCCCGAACTGGCCGCGGTGCACCGCTACGAGTCCAAGGCGGCGGCCCACGACCTGTTCGTCGAACTCGCCCCCGACCACCCGGGCGTCGTCGTCCCCCGGCAGGAACGCCCGGGCGGCCGGGGCCGGGCGGCCCGCCGGCTGACCGCCCGCGCCGCCCGGGGGCTGACCACCGTGCTGAAGAGCCCGCACGGCGTCGGCGGCTACGGCACCGTCGTGGTGGAGCCGGCCGACCTGTTCGCCGCCGGCGGCGGCCGGGCCCTGCTGCGGCGCCTGGTCCGCTCCGAACTCCTGCCCGCCCAGGGCGGCCTGCTGCTGGAGGAGCACGTCGACCCGGGCCCGGCCGCCCGGCTGCGCGACCTCACCTACGACGCGCTGGTCGGCCCCGACGGAGCCGTGCACCCGGTGGGCGCCGGCGACATGCACGTCGCCGGCACCCGCTACCAGGGCGTCACCGTCGGCCCCGACGCGGTGCCCCGGGGCGCCGCCGCGACGGCCCGCCGGTTCGCCCTCGCGGTGGGGGAGCGGCTGGCCGCCGAGGGCTACCGAGGCTGGTACGACGTGGACTTCGTCACCGACCGGCGGCGCCGGCTCGCCCCCACCGAGATCAACCTGCGGCTCACCGGCCCGGCCGTGGCCTTCATGCTGCGGGCCCGCCTCGACCAGGTGCGGGGCCCGGGCCACCTCGTCCGCACCCTGGACGCGATGCCGCTCGGCGCCCGGCTCGCCCCGGGCGCGCTGCACGACCACCTCGACCGGCTGCGGCCGCGCTGCGCCCGGCTCGACGTCACCCTCCTGCCGCTGATCCCGACGGCGGGCCACGACCCGGAGCCCGCCGTCGGCCTCGCTCTCGCCGGGCCGGGCACCGAGGCGCTGGACGCCGCGCAGGCGCTGCTCACGGCCGCGCACCACGGGCTGGCCGGGATGTTCGAGGCGCTGCGCTGACCGGCCGTCAGCGCAGGTCGTCAGTGCAAGTCGTCAGCGCAGGCCGTCAGCGCAGGCCGTCACCGCCGAGCGGCCGTCACCGCCGGCGGTCCAGGGTGAGGTTGCGCGGGGCGACCACCAGGGTGGCGCCGGAGCCCAGCGCGCGGACCCAGTCGGCGGTGAAGACGTCGAACTCCAGGCTCGACGTCTGCAGGATCCGGTCCGCCGGGGACAGCCCGTACACCTCGTGCCAACCCCGGTACGTGGACAGCAGGTTGCGGTGCTCGACCAGGGCCCCGGTGGGCAGGCCGGTGGAGCCCGAGGTGTAGAGGACGCAGGCGAGGTCCGTCGGGCCGGTGGGCGACCCCGGCGGGTCGGACGGCTCTTCGGTGAGGTCGGCCGTGTCCAGGCGGACGATCCGCGCCGGGCCCGCGTCGGCGAGCCGCACCCGGTGGCTCTCCTCGGTCACCACCAGGTCCGGGGCGGCGTCGGTCAGGACGTGCCGCAGCAGCGCGTCCGGCGCGCTCGGCTCCAGCGGCACGTACGCGGCGCCCGCCTTCAGCACCGCGAGCAGCGCGACGTACACCTGCGTGCCGCGGCCCAGGGCCACCGCCGCCCGACCGCCGGGGGCCAGGCCGCGCGCCGCCAGGTGGCGGGCCAGGGCGTCGGCCCGCGCGTCCAGTTCCCCGTACGTCAGCTCGGCATCGACGCAGCTGACGGCCACCGCCTGCGGTGCCTGCCCGGCCCGCAGTTCGACCAGCCCGTGCAGCGTGTCGGCCGCCCGGTCCTCGGTCGTTCCCCCGTCGGTCGGCATCGGCGCTCCCCTCGTCCCCTCCGAATGCCCAGATCATCCTCCCAACTCCCGCAGGGCGACGGGGTTCTGGAGCGTCCACTCCTCGGACGGCCCGGACCCGCGCGCGGCGACGGTTGTACTCTGCACGCAGACGGTCGGCGCCGGCCCGTCCGGTACGGCGCCTCGCCCGCGCCCTGCCCGGCGCCGCACCTCGGAGGTCCGCCCCCATGAGCTCGTCCGTCCCGTCCTTCGACGGCCCGCTGCTGCGCACCCAGGACGTGGACGTCGTACGCGACGGCCGCCACCTGCTGCGCGGGATCACCCTCGCCATCGAGCCGGGCGAGCACTGGGCGCTGCTCGGCCCCAACGGCGCCGGGAAGTCGACCCTGCTCGCCCTGCTCGGCGCGGTCTCCCACCCCACCCGGGGCGAGGTGGACGTGCTCGGCCGCCGGCTCGGCCGGGTGGACATCCGCGAGCTGCGCGCCCACCTCGGGCACGTCAACCCCCGGCACCCGCTGCGCTCGCCGCTGAGCGTGCGCGAGGTGGTGCTCACCGGGCACACCAACACCATCGAGCCGGAGTTGCACCGCAAGCCCGGCCCCGAGGTGCTGGAGCGGGCCGAGCAGCTGATCGAGACGCTCGGCATGGGCGCGATCGCCGAGTCGGCGTGGACCACCCTGTCCCAGGGCGAGCGCGGCCGGGCCCTGATCGCCCGCGCGCTGATGCCGAGCCCCCGCCTGCTGCTGCTCGACGAGCCCGCCACCGGGCTGGACCTGACCGCCCGCGAGCTGCTGCTGGACAGTCTGGACCTGCTGCGCCACCAGCACCCGGAGCTGGCCAGTGTGCTGGTCACCCACCACCTGGAGGAACTGCCGGAGAGCACCACCCACGCCCTGCTGCTGCGGGACGGGGAGTGCGTGGCGGCCGGGCCGGTGGACGAGGTGATGACCACCGAGCTGATCAGCGTGACCTTCGGCCACCCGATCCGGATCAGCCGGCACGAGGGCCGATGGACGGCCCGGGCGGCCGCGCGGCGTACGCCGGGGCGCTGACGGGTCCCGGTCGGGGCGTGGGCAGGCGGGGCGGGCTGGGCGGTCGGCCCGCTTCCGACGGGGGCGGGTATGGACGTAAAAAAGTTTTTACGTAAGGTATGCCTTAGCTAAGGCGGGGTTGTCGCTGGTTCGACGCCCCCACCGGTGCTCAGCCCTGCCCCGCCCTGGCACACCCATGCCCTTTTCCGTTGGAGCCCGCATGTCCGCCCGTCGCCGTTCCACCGCAGCCGCGCTGCTCACCCTCGCCGTGGCGACCGCCACCCTGGCGGGCTGTGCGGCGAAGAAGGACGACAAGGCGGGCGGCGCGGACGCGGTCAAGATCAACGCGACCGACACCGCCTGCGAGGTCTCCAAGACCAGCTTCCCGGCCGGCCACGTCGTCCTGGACATCAGCAACAAGGGCGCCAAGACCACCGAGGTCTACGTCTACGGCGCCGGCGACAAGATCGTCACCGAGCGCGAGAACATCGGCCCCGGCACCAAGGCCACCATCAACGCCGAGATCAAGGCCGGCTCCTACGAGATCGCCTGCAAGCCCGGCATGGTCGGCGACGGCATCCGCCAGAAGATCACCGTGACCGGCGAGGGCGCCAGTGCCGCCGCCGCCGACCCGCGCCTGACCGCCGCCGTCGACGCGTACCGCACGTACGCCCAGCAGCAGGCCGACGCCACCATCCCGGCCGTCGAGGCCTTCGCCGCCGCGATCAAGGCCGGCGACGTGGAGAAGGCCAAGTCGCTGTACGCGCCGTCGCGCACCGGCTGGGAGCGCACCGAGCCGGTCGCCGAGAGCTTCGGCGACGTCGACCCCAAGACCGACACCCGCGAGGACAAGCTGGAGGCCGGCCAGGAGTGGACCGGCTGGCACAAGCTGGAGAAGTCGCTCTGGGCCGACGCCAAGATCGGCGACGACGAGAAGAAGCTCGCCGACCAGCTGGTCAACGACCTCAAGGACTGGCAGAAGAAGATCCCCGAGGCCGAGATCACCGCGACCAGCATGGCCAACGGCGCCAAGGAGCTGCTGGACGAGGTCGCCACCAACAAGATCACCGGCGAGGAGGACCGCTACAGCCACACCGACCTGGCCGACTTCCAGGCCAACGTCGAGGGCGCGCAGAAGGCCTACGAGCTGCTGAAGCCGGTCGCCGCCGAGAAGGACCCGGAGCTGGCCAAGACCCTGGACTCCGAGTTCACCGCGATCCAGGCCCTGCTCGCCAAGTACAAGCAGGCCGACGGCACCTTCACCTCCTACGACAAGGTCACCGAGGCCGAGCGCAAGACCTTCTCCGACGCGGTCAACTCGCTGGGCGAGCCGCTGTCGAAGCTGGCCGCCGCCGTGGTCGTCAAGTAACGACCGCGGTCCCACCCGAGCACCGTCCCCACCCCACCGACGCCGTGGCGGCCCGAAGCGGCCGCCACGGCATCGGCGAGTCAGCACAGAGAAGGATCCGCCCGCCGATGGACGCCGAGAACGCCGAGAACGCCAAGGGCACCGAGAACCCCGCGGACCCCGAGGGCACCGCGAACGCCCCGGCCGCCGCCGGTGGCGCCGTCAGCCGACGGGCCGTGATCGGCTGGGCCGGCGCGGGCGTCGCGCTCGGCGCCGCCGCCGTCGGCTCGGTCGCCGCCGCCACCCGGCAGGACGACCCCGCCCCGGCGGCGGCCGCCCAGACCGGCGCCGAGGTGCCCTTCTACGGCGAGAACCAGTCCGGCATCGCCACCCCGGTCCAGGACCGCCTGCACTTCGCCGCCTTCGACGTCTCCGAGAAGGCGACCCGCGAGTCGCTGGTCAAGATGCTCAAGGAGTGGACCAAGGCCGCCGCCGCGATGACCGGCGGCCGCGAGGTCGGCACCGGCGCCGCCGACGGCCTGCCCGAGGCGCCGCCGGACGACACCGGCGAGGCCCTCGGCCTGCCCGCCTCCCGGCTCACCCTCACCATCGGCTTCGGCCCCACCCTGTTCGACCAGGACGGCGTCGACCGCTTCGGCCTCCGCGCCAAGCGCCCCGAGGCCCTGATCGACCTGCCGAACTTCAAGGGCGACAAGCTCGACCCGCTGCGCAGCGGCGGCGACCTCTGCGTCCAGGCCTGCGCCGACGACCCGCAGGTCGCCGTGCACGCGATCCGCAACCTGGCCCGGATCGGCATGGGCACCGTGAACATCCGCTGGTCCCAGCTCGGCTTCGGCAAGACCTCCTCCACCACCCCGGACGCCCAGACCCCGCGCAACCTGCTCGGCTTCAAGGACGGCACCCACAACATCGCGGGCACCGACGGCGCCGGGCTGGCCGAGCACGTCTGGGCCGCCCCCGGCGACGGCCCCGAGTGGATGACCGGCGGCTCCTACCTGGTCGCCCGGCGGATCCGGATGCACATCGAGACCTGGGACCGCGCCTCGCTCAAGGACCAGGAGGACACCTTCGGCCGCACCAAGGGCGAGGGCGCCCCCTACGGCAAGGCCAAGGAGCACGACGCGCCGGACCTCAAGGCGATGCCCGCCGGCTCGCACGTCGCCCTGGCCCACCCGGACGCCAACAACGGCCTGATGATCCTGCGCCGCGGCTTCTCCTTCACCGACGGCACCGACGGCCTCGGCCGCCTGGACGCCGGCCTGTTCTTCCTCGCCTACCAGCGCGACACCCGCAAGGCCTTCGTGCCGCTCCAGCAGCGGCTCGCGGCCGGCGACAAGCTCAACGAGTACATCCAGCACGTCGGTTCCGCCCACTTCGCCTGCCCGGCGGGCGTCCGCAAGCCCGGGGAGTGGTGGGGCCAAGCGCTCTTCGGCTGATCCCCCGCCCCGTTCAACCCCCCGAGGAGAGTGCCGTGTTCGGCAACTACCTGATCGGCCTGCGCGAAGGCCTCGAAGCCAGCCTGGTCGTCTGCATCCTGATCGCCTACCTGGTCAAGACCGGCCGCAGGGACAAGCTGCCGCCGGTGTGGATCGGCGTCGCATCCGCCGTGGTGCTCAGCATGGCCTTCGGCGCCGTGCTGCAGTTCGGCTCCTCGCAGCTCACCTTCGAGGCCCAGGAGGCGCTGGGCGGCTCGCTGTCGATCATCTCGGTCGGGCTGGTCACCTGGATGGTGTTCTGGATGCGCCGCACCGCCCGGCACCTGAAGACCGAACTGCACGGCAAGCTGGACGCGGCCATCGCCATGGGCACCACGGCCCTGGTGGTCACCTGCTTCCTGGCGGTCGGCCGCGAGGGCCTGGAGACCGCGCTGTTCATCTGGTCGGCGGTGCAGGCCACCAACGACGGCTACAACCCGCTGATCGGCGCCGCCCTCGGCCTGCTCACCTCGGTGGTGCTCGGCTGGCTGTTCTACCGCGGCGCGCTGAAGATCAACCTGGCCAAGTTCTTCACCTGGACCGGCGCGATGCTGGTGGTCGTCGCGGCCGGCGTGCTCGCCTACGGCGTGCACGACCTCCAGGAGGCCGGCTGGCTGCCGGGCCTGCACAGCGTGGCCTTCGACATCAGCAGCACCATTCCCAAGGACAGCTGGTACGGCACCCTGCTCAAGGGCGTGTTCAACTTCCAGCCGGACCCGACCGTGCTGCAGCTCGTGGTCTGGCTGCTCTACCTGGTGCCGACCCTCGCCGTGTTCTTCGGCCTGTTCGGCGGCAAGGCGAAGCCCGTCGCCGCCAAGTCGGCCGCCTGACCCCTCCGTTCGGCGAACCGCCCCGCCCCGTCCGGCACCCCGCCGGGCGGGGCGGTGTCGTGTGCGGCGCTACGTCCCGTACGGGCACGCGGGGCTATATCCCGTACACGCAGAGGAAGACGATGAAGGCGACCAGCCCGACGGCCGCGGCGATCCACGGGCCCGGCGCGAACTCCTGTCGGACGTACCCGGCGTCGTGCGTCTGCGACAGGTGCTGGGAGGCCTTCGCCTGCGCGCCGAACGTCGCCGACCTGCGGTAGCCGCAGCTCTCGCAGACCACGCGCCGGGTGTTGTTCCGCCCCGAGACGACCTTCACCGCGTGCTGGTGCCCGTGCGGGTCCTCGCCCGTGAACCGGCTGGTCTCCATGCCTTGGCCCCCTTCGCCTCGCCCCTGTGCGCGCGAGCATCCTTGCACGCACCACCGACAGCCGTACCCCGGTGGGACCGGGATACGCCGGAGCCCCGGACGGTCCTCGACCGTCCGGGGCTCCGGCGCGCTTGCGGGGGGCGTCTACTCGCTCTTGATCGCGCCCAGGATGTCCATCCGGGCGGCCCGGTGGGCCGGCCAGAGGGCGGCCAGCAGGCCGATCACCGCAGCCGCGACCAGGAAGCCGACGATCTGCAGCGGCGGCACCACGGTGGTCATGTTCTTGAACGAGTCCGCCATCGTGCGGTTGCCCGCCCAGGCCACCAGGATCCCGAGCCCGATCCCGACCGCGCCGCCGAACAGCGCGATCAGCAGCGACTCCAGCCGGACCATCCGGCGGATGCCGATCCGGTCCAGGCCGATCGCCCGCAGCATGCCGATCTCCCGGCGCCGCTCGAACACCGACATCGCCATGGTGTTGACCACGCCGAGCACCGCGATCACCACGGACATCCCGAGCAGCCCGTACATCATGTTCAGCATGTCGGTGACCAGCTTGCGGCTCTCCGCCTTGATGTCCTTCTCGCCCTTGACCGCGATCAGCGGGTTGCCGCCGGTCGCGTCGCGCAGCGCCTGCTTCAGCTTCTCGTCCGCGCCGTGGACGCCCTTCACCAGGACCTTGTCCGGGCCGGTGCCGGGCAGCGCGTGCGGGCCCACCACGTTGTCCGGAGCGACGATGCCGGCCAGTGCGGTGTTGGCCTCCAGCACGGCGCCGACGGTGAGCGAGCCCTTGGTCTTGTCCGGGTAGGTGACCGCGACGGCGTCGCCGACCTTGTAGCCGTTGCGCTCGGCGGTGCCCGAACTGACCATCAGCCGGCCCTGCTTGAGGGCGTCCGCCGAACCGTCCTTGACCTTGATGGTGGCCAGCTGGTCGATGGTCGCGGCGTCGACGGCCGTCAGCCACTCGCGGTCGGACTCTCCCCGGCCGGTCTCCACCGGGACGCTGCGCGTCACGCTCATCGCGCTGACGCCGGGTGCCTTGGCGATCTGGCCGGCGACGTCGGGGGAGAGCATCGAGCCGTTCTGCATGGCGACCGTGAAGTCGGCCTTGAGGTCGTTCGCGGTCGCCGCGTCGACGGCCTTGTTCACCGAGGCGCCGACCACGGTCAGCGCGGTGATCAGGGTGACGCCGATGGTCAGCGCCGAGGCGGTGGCCGCCGTCCGGCGCGGGTTGCGGATCGCGTTCTCCTGGGCCAGCTTGCCCGGCGTGCCGTAGAGCCTGCGCAGCAGCGGGGCGAACAGCGCGATCAGCGGCCGGGCCAGCAGCGGGGTCAGCACGAACACGCCGATCAGCAGGACGCCTGCGCCGAGGCCGACCAGCTTGACCTCCTTGCCGCCCGCACCGGCGGCCAGGGCGCCCGCACCGGCCAGCGTGAACAGCAGGCCGATCGTGTTGCGGATCCGCAGGCTCTTCTGGGTGGCCGGCTGTTCGACCGAGCTCATCGCGGCCACCGGCGCGATCCGGGAGGCCCGGCGGGCGGGCAGCCAGGCCGCCAGCACGGTCACCAGGACACCGACGCCGATCGAGGCGATCACCGTGGAGGGGCTGACCACCAGCGGGCCGTCCGGGAGGTTGGCGTCCACCGGGCCGTTCAGCAGCGCCTGGAGCCCGGCGGCGATGCCGACGCCGGCGAGCAGACCGGCCACCGAGGCGGTCAGGCCGACGAGCAGCGCCTCGACCAGCACCGAGCGGGTGATCTGCTTGCGGCTGGCACCGACGGCGCGCAGCAGCGCGAGTTCCTTGGTGCGCTGGGCGACCAGCATGGTGAAGGTGTTGGCGATGATGAAGATCCCGACGAACAGCGCGATGGCCGCGAAGCCCATCAGGAAGGTGCTCAGGACCCTGGTGCCCTGGGCGATCATCCGGTCCTGCTCTTCGGCGAGCGCGCGTCCGGTCTTGGCCTCGATCGAGTCGTCCTGCGGGACGGCCTGCTTGACGGCGGCGAGGAGCGCGGTGTCGTCCGCGCCCGGCTTGCCCTTGACGTCGAGCTCGGCGAAGCGGCCCGGGTTGAGGTAGAGCTGCTGGGCGGTGGCGGTGTCGAAGGCGGCGAGCGAGCCGCCGGCCAGCACGCGCGGGTCGTTGGTGTGCAGGGTGCCGGTGAGCTTGAGCTCCATCACCGGGCCGTTGACGGCCACCCGGACGGTGTCGCCGACCTTGTAGCCGCCCTTCTCGGCGGTCTTGGCGTCCAGCGCGATCTCACCCGAGGTGCGCGGGCCGCGCCCGTCGACCAGCGGGTAGCGCGGGTCGGTGCCGTCGGCGCCCGGCACGTAGTTGGTGCCGGTGGTGGAGAAGCCGTCGCCGATCAGCGCGCCCTTCTTGTCGGCGATGCCGGCGAAGCCGCTGACCACGCCGCGCGCCTCGGCGGCGCCGGGCAGCGCCGCGACCGCCTTGCGGGTGTCCTCGGTGAGGGCCGCGCCGGAGGAGGTCCGGCCGGTGTGGTCGTAGCCCCGGCCGACGGCGTCGCGGTCGCTGACCGTGACGGCGATGTCGGTGTAGCTCTTGGAGCTCTGGGTCCTGAGCGCGTTGCCGAGGGTGTCGGTGAAGACGAGCGCGCCGGAGACGAAGGCGGTGCCGAGCAGCACGGCGAGCATCGTCATGAGCAGTCGGCCCTTGTGGGCCAGCACGTTGCGCAAAGCGGTGCGGTACATGAGGGGGTGTCAGTCCTGGGGTTCTCGAAGGTCGGGGGCGCCGGGGCCAGCGGGACGCTCTAGCTGGTGCGGCCCTTGGCGTCGAAGCGGCGCATGCGGTCCAGGACGGTGTCGGCGGTGGGGTGGTGGAGTTCGTCGACGATGCGGCCGTCGGCGAGGAAGACGACGCGGTCGGCGTAGGAGGCGGCGACGGGGTCGTGGGTGACCATGACGACGGTCTGGCCGAGTTCGCGGACGGAGTTGCGCAGGAAGGAGAGGATCTCGGCGCCGGAGCGGGAGTCGAGGTTTCCGGTGGGTTCGTCGGCGAAGATGATGTCGGGCTTGCCGGCGAGGGCGCGGGCGCAGGCGACGCGTTGCTGCTGGCCGCCGGAGAGCTGGGAGGGGCGGTGGCTGAGGCGGCCGGAGAGGCCGACGGTGTCGACGACGCGGTCGAGCCAGGCCTTGTCGACCTTGCGGCCGGCGATGTCCATCGGGAGGGTGATGTTCTCCAGGGCGGTGAGGGTGGGGAGCAGGTTGAAGGCCTGGAAGATGAAGCCGATGTGGTCGCGGCGGATCTGGGTGAGCTGCTTGTCCTTGAGGCCGACGAGTTCGGTGTCGCCGATGGTGGTGGAGCCGGAGCTGATGGTGTCGAGGCCGGCCATGCAGTGCATGAGGGTGGACTTGCCGGAGCCGGAGGGGCCCATGATGGCGGTGAACTGGCCCTGCGGGAAGTCGACGCTGACGTTGTCGAGGGCCACGACGCGGGTCTCCCCGTCCCCGTAGACCTTGTTGAGGCCGGTGGCGCGGGCGGCCGCCAGGCCGGTACGGACGGCGGTTGCGGGGGTCGTCACGGGGGTGCTCCTGAGGGCGGGAACGGACATTCGGGGTTCCGTTCCATCCTCCCAATCCGTTCGAGCGCGATGCGTATGTCCCGAGGAGGGGCGACCCCCGCCGTCTCGGCGGCTCGGCGGGGGTCTTCTCCTCCTCAGGTATGACACCGACCCCTGAGGACCATGGTCCCCGTGCTGCGGACGATGGTCCCGTGCTACTCCACCGCGACGCCGAACGCGCCCGCCAGCCCGAGCAGACCGTTCGTCACCGCGCGGCCCGACGGGCTGAACTGCCAACCGTCGCCCGCACGCTGGAACGAACCCATGAGCATCGCGCTGTCCGGCACGCCGCCGGTGCCGGCCGCCCACTCCACCGGACCGGCCGCGCCCGGACCGTACGTCGCCGCCAGGGCGACACCGTGCACGTAGCCGAGCGGCAGGGCCCGCGGCTCCTCCTCCTCGGTGGAGACGGCGACCACCACCTCGTCCACCGTGGCCGCCAGCCGCTCCAGGTCCAGGGTCAGCCGGACCGCCCGGGCCGGCTCGCCCGGCACCGAGTGGGTGGGGTGCAGCCGCACGGCGCCGTCCGGGTCCTGCGGGTTGTTGAAGAACACGAAGTGCTCGTCGCTCAGCACCCGCCCGGCGGCGCACAGGAACGCGGTGACGTCCAGCTCCACCGCGTCGCCGCCGGCCGTCCGGCTCTGCCAGCTGACCGTCAGGCTGCTGTGACGATCCGTCGGCGCGGCCGCCGGCGCGGGCTTCTCCTGTTCCGCGGAGCCGCCGCCGAGCCGCCCCCGCAGCCCCTGCTCGGCCAGCAGCTCCACCAGTTCCGGCCCGCTGACCAGCGTCAGCGGCTTCCCCTCGATGTAGCTGTACGAGCCGCGGCCGAAGCCGGCGGTGGTCACCAGGATGCCCTTGTTCGCCCCGTGGTGCCGGACGGTCGACTCCAGGTCGCGCACGGCCGTCGGGGGCACCGTCTTGCGGTAGCGCTTGGCCTGGATCACGATCTTGCCGCCGGTCACCGGGTCCAGGTCCTCGGCGACCACGTCCACCCCGACGTCGCCGCTGCGGGCCGTGGTCATCACCCGGAAGCCGCGCAGCCGGAACAGCTCGGCGATCAGGTCCTCGAACTCGATCGGGTCCATCTCGAACAGGTCCGGGTCGCCGTCGCCGCCGTGCCCGGCCAGGCTCCCGCCGACCGTCTCCGGCAGCCGGTCCGGCCGCACCTCGTCCAGCCGCTCCGGGCGCGCCGACAGCTTGCCGCCCAGGCCCTGGAAGCAGTCCACCGGCGCCACCCGGTCCAGCGCCAGCCCGGCGAACTCGGCCCGGGAGGCGGTCAGGGTGGACAGGAAGCGCTCCGCCTCCCGGCCGGTCGCCGGGTCGATGCCCAGGACGAAGCCGTTCAGCACCACCGAGTCCAGCATCCCGTCCCGGTCCGCCCGGAACAGCTCCGCCGCCAGCCGCAGCGCCGACTGCGCCAGCACCTCCCGGTACAGCGCCTTGCGCTCCGTCGCCGGGCGGGCCACCTCCGCCTCGCGGTCGTCCGTCTTCACGTACCGCACCCGGCCGGCGGCCGGCACCACGTCCGGGCCGGGCAGCTCCCAGTTCACCACCAGCTGCCGGGTCGACGCCTCCCAGGCCGCCACCAGCCGGTGCGGGAAGCCCTCCGGCCAGGCCGCCGAGGCGTACAGGCCGGCGGTGAAGTACTCCTGCACCGCCTCCGGCTCGCCCGCGCGCAGCCGCCGCAGCAACTCCTCGGTACGGGCGGCGCGGTCCTCGTCCTGGCGGCGGAACTGCGCCGCCCAGGCCAGGTACTCCTGGTGGTACACGGCCAGCCGGCGCTGCCGGTCGGCCTCCTGCGCCTGGGCGGCGTACCAGTCCTGCTCGAACCGGGCCCGGGCCTGCGCCAGGTACTGCTCGTACTGCCGCCGCACCCCCGGATTGCGCGCCTGCACCTGGTCCGGCGGCGGCACGTGGTACTTCGGGCCGCCCTGATCGGGCAGCTCCACCGGCCGACCCAGCGGGCCCGGGTCGAACGGCGGCACCGGGCGCGGGGCCAGCAGTGCCTGCGGGCCGAACGCCGGCGCCGCCAGCCCGGCGGCCAGCAGCCCGCGCAACTCCTCGACCCGGGCGTCCAGTTCGGCCGTCAGTCGGGCCGCCTCCGCCTCCCGGGACTGCTGGTACGCCCGCTGCGCCTCCCGCTCGTTGCGGGCCGTCGCCCGCTGCTCATCCCGCTGCTCGCGCTCCAGCCGGCGCTGCTGCGCCGCCTCGGCACGCCAGCGGGCCTCCTCCCGGCGCTGCTGCTGCCGCTGCGCCTCCGCCCAGATCGCCAGCACTCCGTCGTTCCGCCGCCCCGCCACCGTCCACCCCTCCATTGCACGCCGGACCGGTCGCGCCGCCCGCCTCCCGGCCGCGCCGCCAACCGCGCCCGCAACAATAGAACGTGAACACCCCACCGGGCCAAGCCCCGGGAGCAGCGCGGCTGCACTGCACCGGTCAGTGCACCTGGGGGGCGTCCTCGGGCCGGGCGTGCCAGCGCCAGTCGGTGCGCAGCGGCCGGCCGGGCAGCGGGGTGCGGCCGGTGGCCCACAGGAGGGTCGGCCAGGGGGCGTCGGCGGAGGTGACGGGGACGTCGGGGAAGAGGCGGGCGAGGACGCGGCGGCAGAGGTCGGCCGGGGGATCCCAGGGCAGGCCGAGGCCCTGGGCCACGTCGTGCAGGTGCACCAGCGTCTCGACCAGGCTCATCGCGACGAACCCGGCCGGGTCGGCGACACCCCACGGGTGGTAGGCGCGGACCTCGGGCGTGGCGGCGCGGGCGATCGCGACCATCAGCCCGCCGCTCGCCTCCAGCACCTCGATCAGCCCGTCGGGCCCGCTCGCGCGGTCGGCGCGGACGAAGTTGTTCGGCCCGCCGGGGAAGCGGCGCTCGGTGGCGAAGGGGACGTACCGCTCGCGCGGCGGGGCGGCCGGGCCGAGCTGGGCGGCGTAGGCGAGCAGGTCGTCGGCGAGGTGCTCGACGGTGGTCCAGCAGTCCCAGGTGACCGTTCCGGCGGGCTGGGACCAGTCGGCGTCCGCGGGTGCCGCGCGCAGGGTGGTGGCGGCGAGCCGGAGGACGAGCGCGAGGTCGTCGGCGGTGACGGGGGACTGGGCGGCGGTGTCGGGCGTCATGATCGCGGAGGCTAGCAGGGGGCACTGTCACGGGGAGCACTGTCAGGGGGAGCACTGTCAGGGGTGGCGGGTACTCTGCACTGGTTCGAGAGGGAGGGATGCCCGTGACGATCGCACCGCAGCACCCGGACCGGCCCGCCGGCTGGGTCTCCACCGGGCTGAGCTGGCACGAGGGCCGCGCCCTGCTCGGCGCCGTGCGCGCAGGCCAGGCGCACGAGCGGGCCGTCACGCCCGGCGCGGAGGTCGGCTGGCTGCTGGGCGGGCCGCGCCGCTGCACCGGCGCCTGGCTGGCCGGGGCGGCGGAGCGCACCCCGTGCCCGCACCACGCGGTGATCGCGTCGGACGGCGCCGCAGTGCAGTGCCCGGCCTGCCAGAGCGTCGACCGTGGCCTGGCCCTCGCCCGGGACCAGATCCTCGACGACGGCCGGACGTACCTGCTCTACCTCGCCTGGTTCGGCGACGGCCTGCTGAAGGTCGGGCTGACCGCCGAGCAGCGCGGCGACAGCCGACTGCTCGAACAGGGCGCACTGGCCTACGCGTTCACCGCCCGGGGCGGGCTGCCGGCCATCCGGCGCGCCGAACTCACCGTCGCCGCCTCCGGGTTGGCGCGCGAGCGGTTCAAGGCCAGGCTGAAGACCGAGCACTGGTGGGCGCACGGCGACGAGCCGTACCGCCGGGCCGTGCTGACCGAGGCCCGGGCGCAGGCGCACCGCCTGCTGGCCGGCCACGCGCTGGAACTGCTCGCCGAGCGCCCGGTGGTCGACCACGTGGCGCGGTTCGGGCTGTCCGACGGCGCCCCGGAGGCGTACCGGCAGGTCGGCGGCCTGGCCGACGGGGCGGTGATCGCGGGCACCCTGCGGCCGCCGGTGGGCCGCCACCTGTTCCTGGACCAGGCCGACGGCTCGGGGCCGCTGCTGCTGGACACCCGGCTGCTCACCGGCTGGACGCTCGCGCCCGTCTCCGGCCGTCCGACGTCCGGGGTGGCCCTGGAGGAGCGGGTCCGCCCGCCGGAGCCGGACACCCAGGAGGCGCTCTTCTAGAGCGGGCCAGGGACGCCGCCGGGCTGGGACGGTTCCTCGCGAGCGCGAGCGCGGGGGCTGGGGGCTCAGCTCAGCTTGCTGCGCACCCCGCCCGGGCCGGAGTGGGCCCGGCGGGACAGCGGCGGCCGGGACGGGCGGACGTCGGCGCGCGCGACGGGCTCGCCCTCGGCGGTGTGCCGGGCGAGTGCGGCCCGGGCGGCGGCCAGGGCCACGCGGGTGAGCAGCGGGTCCTCCCGGACGCCGGCGGACCGTTTGGCCGCCTGGCAGCGCGAGCACCAGATCGGGGAGGCGGGCCCGTCCGGGTACGCCATGCTCTCGGGCGGAAGGTAGTGTGCGCCGCACTCGACACACTCGAAGACCAGCCTCATCCGGCGATCACCGTCCCGGATCCGTGGCACCGACCGCAGGGCGACCAGAAGGTGTGGATCCTCGGCACCATGCTCCCTTCCTCGTCCCGTTCGACCGTGGCTTCGGTCTTCTGGGTCCCCCCGGACCCGCCGCAACCGGAACAGGACTGAACCTCGGGCATATGCCGTCCTTCCGTAGCGGAGCACCACGGTAGCGCGAATTCCCGGCTACGGGCGCGGGACCTGACGATCCACCACCCCTCGGGGGAGCGTGCGAATGCCCCGTACGCCCCGCTGCACGCCGTCGGCCCCGCGCCCGGGGGCACGGGGCCGACGGCGTGGCCCGTCAACCGCGCGCGGCCCGCAGGAATTCGCGGTTCATCGCGGCGATGCTGGGCAGCGGGATGCCCTTGGGGCAGGCGGTGGCGCACTCGCCGGTGTTGGTGCAGCCGCCGAAGCCCTCGGCGTCCATCGCCGTGACCATGTTCCGCACCCGGGAGGCGCGCTCCGGCGCGCCCTGGGGGAGCACGTTGAGGTGGACCACCTTGGCGGAGGTGAACAGCATCGCCGAGCCGTTCGGGCAGGCCGCCACGCAGGCGCCGCAGCCGATGCACTCGGCGTGTTCGAAGGCGGTGTCGGCGGCCTCCTTGGGGACGGGCGTGGCGTGCGCGTCGGGGGCGCTGCCGGTGGGGGCGGAGATGTAGCCGCCGGAGCCGATGATCCGGTCGAAGGCGGAGCGGTCCACCACCAGGTCCTTGACCACCGGGAAGGCCGCCGCCCGCCACGGCTCGACGTCGATGGTGTCGCCGTCCCGGAAGTGCCGCATGTGCAGCTGGCAGGTGGTGGTCCGCTCGGGGCCGTGGGCCTGGCCGTTGATGACCATGCCGCAGGCGCCGCAGATGCCCTCGCGGCAGTCGTGGTCGAAGGCCACGGGCTGGTCCCCGCTGGTGATCAGCTCCTCGTTCAGGCTGTCGAGCATCTCCAGGAAGGACATGTCGGGGCTGATGCCGCCGACCTGGTAGGTCGTCATCGACCCGGGGGCGTCCGGGCCCGGCTGGCGCCAGATGCGCAGGGTGAGGTTCATGCGTAGCTCCGCTGGGTGGGGTGGACGTACGCGAAGTCGAGGGCCTCGCGGTGGAGGACGGGGGCGGTCCCGGTGCCGGTGAACTCCCAGGCGGCGGCGTAGCCGTACTCCTCGTCGCGCCGGGCGGCCTCGCCGTCGGGCGTCTGGCTCTCGGTGCGGAAGTGGCCGCCGCACGACTCGGCGCGGTGCAGGGCGTCCAGGCACATGAGTTCGGCGAGCTCGAAGTAGTCGACGAGCCGGTTGGCCTTCTCCAGCGACTGGTTGAGCTCCTGCCCGGTGCCGGGCACCTTGATCCGGCGCCAGAACTCCTCGCGCAGCTGCGGGATCCGCGCCAGGGCCCGACGCAGTCCGGCCTCGTCGCGGGCCATCCCGCACTCGTCCCAGAGGAGTTCGCCGAGTTCGCGGTGGAAGGAGTCGGGGGTGCGGTCGCCGTCCACCGCGAGGATGAGGTTCAGCCGGTCCTCGACCTCGGCCTCGGCCTCGGTGACCGCCGGGTGGTCGGCGAGGACGGCGGGCAGCGGGTTGCGGGCCAGGTAGTCGTTCAGGGTGGGCGGCAGGACGAAATAGCCGTCGGCGAGGCCCTGCATGAGCGCGCTGGCGCCGAGCCGGTTGGCGCCGTGGTCGGAGAAGTTGGCCTCCCCGACGGCGAACAGGCCGGGGACGGTGGTCTGCAGGTCGTAGTCGACCCAGAGTCCGCCCATCGTGTAGTGGATCGCGGGGTAGATCCGCATCGGGACCCGGTACGGGTCCTCCGCGGTGATCCGCTCGTACATGTCGAACAGGTTGCCGTACTTGGCGGCGACGGCGTCCCGGCCCAGCCGGCGGATGGCGTCGGCGAAGTCCAGGTAGACGCCCTGCCCGCCGGGGCCGACGCCGCGGCCCTCGTCGCAGACGTTCTTGGCGGCCCGGGAGGCGATGTCGCGCGGCACCAGGTTGCCGAAGGCCGGGTAGATCCGCTCCAGGTAGTAGTCCCGCTCGTCCTCGGGGATCTCGGCCGGCGGCCGGGTGTCGCCCTGGGCCCTGGGCACCCAGATCCGGCCGTCGTTGCGCAGCGACTCGCTCATCAGGGTGAGCTTGGACTGGTGGTCGCCGGAGCGCGGGATGCAGGTGGGGTGGATCTGGGTGAAGCACGGGTTGGCGAAGTGGGCGCCGCGCCGGTGGGCCCGCCAGATCGCGGTGGCGTTGGAGTTCTTGGCGTTGGTGGAGAGGTAGAAGACGTTGCCGTAGCCGCCGCTGGCGAGGACCACGGCGTCGGCGGTGTGGGTGCTGATCGCGCCGGTGACCAGGTCGCGGGCGACGATGCCGCGCGCCCGGCCGTCGACGACCAGCAGGTCGAGCATCTCGGTGCGCGGGTGGATCTCCACGTTCCCGGCGGCGATCTGCCGGGACAGCGCCTGGTAGGCGCCGAGCAGCAGCTGCTGGCCGGTCTGGCCGCGCGCGTAGAAGGTGCGGGAGACCTGCACGCCGCCGAAGGAGCGGGTGTCCAGCAGGCCGCCGTACTCGCGGGCGAACGGGACGCCCTGGGCGACGCACTGGTCGATGATCTCGACCGACACCTGGGCGAGCCGGTGCACGTTGGACTCGCGGGCGCGGAAGTCGCCGCCCTTGACGGTGTCGTAGAACAGCCGGCGGATCGAGTCGCCGTCGTTGCGGTAGTTCTTGGCCGCGTTGATGCCGCCCTGGGCGGCGATCGAGTGAGCGCGCCTCGGGGAGTCCTGGAAGCAGAACTGGACGACGTGGTAGCCCTGTTCGGCCAGGGTGGCGCCGGCCGCGCCGCCGGCCAGGCCGGTGCCGACCACGATCACGGTGTGCTTGCGCCGGTTGGCCGGGTTGACCAGCTTGGCCTCGAACCGCCGCTGGTCCCAGCGCTGTTCGATCGGCCCGGCGGGGGCCTTGGTGTCGGCGACGGGCTCGCCGACGGTGTAGTCCAGGTAGCTCATTTGACGACTCCGAACATCACGGCCACGGGGACGGACAGGAAGCCGGCGGTCAGCACGAGCGCCAGGCCGTTGGCGGTCAGCTTGAGCGCCCGGTCCCGGCGGGCGTTGTTGGCACCGAGGGTCTGCGCGGCGCTCCAGAAGCCGTGCCGGATGTGCAGGCCGACGGCGAGCATCGCGACGATGTAGATCACGCAGCTGTACCACTGGCCGAAGGAGGCCACGATGTTCTGGTACGGGCGGCCGTGTTCGGCGGCGGGGTTCACGGTCAGCGTGGTCAGGTCGAGGATGTGCCAGACGATGAACAGCGCCAGGATCACCCCGCCCCAGCGCATGGTCCGGGTCGCGTAGCTCGCCCGGCGGCGCTTGTGGACGTACTTGCTCGGCCGGGCGGCGAGGTCGCGGCGGCTGAGCTGGTAGGCGGACACGCCGTGCAGCAGGACGGCGGCGAGCAGGCCGAAGCGGGCGATCCACAGGAACCACTCGTGGCCCAGGAACGGCTGGCCGATGGTGCGCAGCCAGGCCGCGTAGCCGTTGATGTCGTCCGGGCCGGCGAACACCTTGAGGTTGCCCAGCATGTGCGCGACCAGGTAGAGCAGCATGGCCAGTCCGGTGACGGCCATGACCGCCTTCTTGCCGACGGTCGACCGCCAGAGCGTCGCCAGGGTGGACGGATGCCGGGCCGTCCGAGTCGCGGTTGTCATGGCTGCAACGGTAGGGACGAACGCCAGGGTGCGTCCAAGACATGCTACGGCTCGTGACAATAGCCCTGGCCTATCAATGCGGCCTATCCTGGCCGGGTGCAGCTCCAGCAACTCCGCTACTTCCTGGCCGTCGCCGAGACCCGCCACTTCACCCGGGCCGCCGAGGCGGCACACGTCGCCCAGCCCTCGCTCTCCCAGCAGATCCGTTCACTGGAACGGGAGTTGGGCGCCGAGCTGTTCCACCGCACCCGGGGCAACATCGCCCTGACCGATGCGGGGGAGGCACTGCTGCCGCTGGCCCGGCGCATCCTCGCGGACACCGAGAGCGCCCGGCTGGCCGTCCAGGAGACGGTCCAGCTGCGCCGCGGCCGGGTGCGGCTGGGCGCGCCGCCGAGCCTGTGCACCAGCCTGGTGCCGGACGTGCTGCGGCTGTTCCGGGACCGCTACCCGGGGGTGGCGCTGGTGGTCCGGGAGGGCGGCTCGCGCGATCTGGTGCGCTGGCTGGCGGCGGGGGAGCTGGACCTCGCGCTGATCATCACCCCGCCGAGCGGGGAGGCCGCACCGGCGCTGGCCGTCACCGAGCTGCTGCACGAGGAACTGGTGCTGGTCTCCGCCGAGCGACGGACCCGGCGCAAGGTCCGGGTGGCGGAGCTCAAGGGGCGCCCGCTGGTGATGTTCCGGGAGGGCTACGACGTCCGGGAGGCGGCGTTGGCAGCCTGCCGGGCGGCCGGCTTCGAGCCGGAGTTCGCGGTGGAGGGCGGCGAGATGGACGCGGTCCTCGGCTTCGTCCGGGCCGGACTCGGGCCTGCGGTCGTCCCCGGGATGGTCGCGGCCCGCTCGGGCCTCGCGGTCATCCCCTTCGCCGGGCCGGGCCTGGGCCGCACCATCGCCGTCGCCCACGGCCACGAAGTGCCGCTCACCCGCGCCGCAGGGGCCCTGCGTACGACCCTGCTGGCGCATCTGCACCACGCCGCCGAATCCGGTGAACTCCCACCGGGGACCCGCCTGTTGCTGTGACGGGGAGGGTCGCCACCTGCGGCCCTCCCCGTCGGCGGGTGGGGATCAGGCCGACCGGACGGCATATGAACGACTGCTCTTTTCGCCCTGGAGGAGTCCAGATGGACCAGAGCAGCCATGATGACGCGAGGAAACCACCTTGTCGTTTTAGGCAGTGACCACGTCGCTCGGCCGCCTTACCGCCTACAAGTCAGAATGCCACCGAGGCACGTGATCTTGAATGAGCCTTCTGTCTTGATGGCGGCGGCAGCGATCTCTGCCGCCCGACTGACCGTCTCGCGGAAAGGGACGCCGCATTGGTCAGCCCACGCTTCGTAGGAGGCGAGGTGGGAAACGATCGGCGCAGGATCGGTGATCTCGATGGCGCCGGGCAGTTCCCGCACCCGGATGTCCTTGAACGCTGTTCCGAGGTAGCCGGGGGCCTTTTCCAGGGAGAAGCGGGAGCTGAGGGAAACCCGCGCCGGCCCCTCGGGAATCCCGAGGATGTCGCCTGCGGCCCGGGCCCAGAGCCGGTCCAACTCCTTTTTATCGATGGTGCTGTTGGTCGAGGCGATGAGCACACCGCCAGGCCGGAGGACGCGGGCCAGTTCCTCGATCGTGGCCTCGATATCGCTGACGTGGTACAGCATGTGCAGGGCCAACACGGCGTCGGCGCTGTCGTCGGCGAAGGGCAGGGCCTGGGCGTCGGCTACCAGGACCGGCTTCTCGACGTCGGCGAGGATGCCCGCCGAAATGTCCATCCCGACGACCTGAAGGTCCGGGCGATCCTTGTGCAGGCGGCTGACGAACTTGCCGTTGCCGCACCCGGCGTCCAGGACGATCCCGCTTGTGCCGGCCAGCTCTTCGAGGACGATCCCGGGCAGGTCGTACCGCGGCTGCTGCCACCGGTAGATGGACTGGCGGGCGGCCAGGTGGCGTCCGTCGGCGTAGGCGCTGTTCGCGAGGATCGCCTTGTCGGCGATAGCGGCGTCCTGCTGTGCGGTGTTGCTCGTCACTGGGGCAGCTCCGGAGGATTCGTGAGTGCGGGTCGAGAGCAGGCTTCTCTGACATTCTCGCGGAGACTCAGGACGATCGGGGAGCCTGCGTAGGCGGGCTCGGCGAGACGGGTGCTCAGGGCTCGAAGTCGGGCAGAGATGCTCGCTGTTCGCCGGTCCGGTGCGGCGTCCAGCACCACCGAGAGCTTCTCCTGCACGCCGTCGAGGTCGCCGTGGGCGAGGTGGGCGTTGGCGAGGTCGAGGCGGGCCGCCAACAGGTCACCGGAGGACTGTTCCTGCCGCGGTGCGGACTCGTACAGGGCAATGGCCCTGGAGGACGCCTCGATGGCACGGTTCACGTGAACCTGGCTGCCCAGGGCGAGGAGGGCGGTGCCGGCGTAGGTCCACTGCTTGGCCTCGGGAAACGTGAATACGCCGGGAAGATCCACTCCGGCTACGGCGCTCCGCGCCGCCGCGGCCGCTTCCACTGCCAGTAGCGCGCTCGCGCTGTCGCCGAGCGCGGCGGTGGCCCGTGCTTCAAGGCTGAGCAGGCGGGCTGCGATCGTCCCGCTGTCCGCATACGGCAGCCCGGCTCTGGCTAGTTTGGCGGCCTGGCGGTGGTCCTGCTGCCAGTAGGCGATCAGGGACTGGATGGATCGGATCCAGGCCCGGAGACCGTTGTGGCCGGCTGACTCCGCGCAACGCCAGGCGGTTCGCGAATGCGTAGCCGCAGCTGTGTACTGGCCGAGGTCGAGGGCGATGTGGGTGGCCAGGCCGCAGAGGCGTCCGGCCTGCAGGTAGAGATGGCCTGTCTGGTAGGGGCGTTGACGGCCTCGAAGTAAGTCGAACACTCCTCGCCGGAGGGTTCCGATGTCATGGAAGAGCTCGGACACCGGCTTGCTCACGTAGTCCCCTGCCAGCCTCGCAATGTCCGCGTCGATCTGTTCGAGCAGAGTGTCGTCCACGTTGGACGCGCTCGCGAAACGGAGGAACAGCGCGGACTCTGCCGAGTCGGCTGCCACGGCCACTACGAGATCGTTGTCGTGGTCCGTGCGCCGGGCATGCACAGGAGGCGACGCATCGCCGACGCTGCTGGACTGTGGCGCTGCTTCGACGGCTACGGGGGGTACTGCCAGCAGGGCGGCCAACTGGTCAGCCGAGAGTCCCAGGGCACGGGCGAGTTTCGGCCGCATCCAGGGCTGCGGGGTACCCCTACCGCTCTCCCACCGGCCCACAGTCGTACGGTCCACGTCGAGGGCCTCAGCCAGAGATTCCTGGGTGTGGCCGACCGCCTCCCTGCGCTGGATCAGCCGGGACCTCCTGGATGCCATCCCGCGTCCTCCAGAGGTACGTCAGTTCGTCTGTAGCCATAACAGGCCAGGTCATGCCCGGGTTTGCAGCACGGATGCCTCATTGCCGCTTCAATTCTGCTCTGGTTCACCGGCGTTGGAGGCGGTTCTGTAGATACCTGCCGGGTGAATCCCGGCGCGAATCGGCCCGCTGCCGACCTCGTCCCGGTGAAAGGTCCGCGCTCATGTCCGTCACCACCCGCCAGGCCACTGCCCCCGCCCCGTTCGGCTTTCGCGTGCTGCCCAGTGCCGAGGCCGTGCCGGACGCCCGGCGGCGGGTGATACGGGCCGTGCGCGGTTGGGGCTTGCCGCTGGCGGAGGACGCGCTCCGCGATGTCGAGTTGCTGTCCAGCGAGCTGATCACCAACGCCGTGTGCCACACGGACGCCCCGTGCGTCGTGTGCGTGTCCTGGAACGGTGAACGGCTGCGCGTCGAGGTGACGGACGTCGGCCACGAACTGCCGGTCGCTGGCGGGGTCGATCTCGACGCCACCGGCGGGCGAGGACTGTTCCTGGTGGCAGCGCTCGCGACGAACTGGGGCGCCGAGCCGGACCCCGCTGGCAAGCGGATCTGGTTCGAGGTCGGCACCACCGCCGCAGTCTCGGGCGACGAGCGACTCACCGAGCTGGTGAGGGCCCTGGCCCCGAAGGCACGGGACGTCGTCCCGACCAGTGCCTGACACGACTTCCTCCCGCCCCGACGCGGGCTTGGGGGGATGCAGGTGGCCGCGCTGGTCAACAGCCGCGCGGCACAAGCACCTGAGGTTCCTTGCCAGCGGCTTTGTCCTGGCAACGGATCCATCGCTGCACCAACGACGGGGCTGGGCAGCCGCCCGCCCCATGATCCCGAAGGAGTGCTTCATGCCCGAGAACCTGACGACCAGCACCGAGACGGAGGACGACGGCCTGCTGGTCGCCCGTGCGAAGGTCGCCGCGGCCCGCTCGCGTGGCGAGCAGCCATCGGACGGCGGCTCCACCGGTCGAACCGACACCAACGACTGACGGCTGCATCACGATGACCGCCGAGTACTTCTCGGTGGTTGAGCGTCTGGGCGGGGATGACTTCCTCGCCCAGACGCTCGGCCGCAGCTTCAAGGTCGCACGCGGTGAAGCCGCGTCACTCACCGGACTCATGAGCTGGGATGATCTCAACGCCATCCTGGCCCAGCATCGGTTCGAACCCCCTCGCTTCCGCCTCGCCGCCAACGGGGAGCAGGTGCCCGCGCACACGTACTCCCGACCGATCACCACCCGGCGGAACACCGTCTGGCACCAGCTCCAGCCCTCCGAGTTGCACAAGCGTCTCGCCGAGGGTGCCACGCTGGTCCTGGACGCCGTTGACGAGCTCCACCTCGGTATCGGTGCTTTGGCTGGCCAGCTGGAGCGCTGGCTGCGGACCGGCCTGCAGGTCAACCTGTATGCCTCCTGGACCGGCACCGAGGGCTTCGGCGTCCACTGGGATGATCACGACGTGGTCGTCGTCCAGCTCGACGGCGCGAAGCGCTGGCGCATCTACGGTCCCACCCGTACGGTGCCGATGCACCGCGACGTCGAGACGCCCGAGCAGCCGCCCGAAGAGCCCGTCGCCGATCTGGTTCTCACCGCCGGCGATGTGCTCTATCTGCCTCGGGGCTGGTGGCACGCCGTCGCCGCCTCCGAGGGCCGGCACTCGCTGCACGTCACGTGCGGGCTGCAGAGCACGACGGGTGCCGACTTGATCACCTGGCTGTCGGAGATGTTGCGTGCCCACGAGACCGTCCGGGCGGACATCCCGCGCTTCGGGGCCGCAGAGGAGCAGCGTGCCTTCCTCGACGCGATCGGCAAGCTCCTCGCGACCGAGCTGGAGAGCGACGACCTGATCGCCCGCTTCTCCTCCGCTCGCGACGCCACCGAGCGAGCCCGGCTCACGCCGTCGCTGCCCCACATCACGGCGGCCCCACCGGATGCCGACCTGCAGGTACGCCTGGTCACCACGCGGCCCGTTCTCACTGCCCTGCCCGACGGCACCGTCCGGCTGACCGCCGGCGGCGAGGAGTGGACGTTCGCCGCCAAGGCCGAGCCGATGCTCGCGCTCCTCGCCGATGGGGAACCTCACCGGCTGGCCGATCTCGCGCAGGCCGCGGGCGTCGCTCTCGGACAGGCGGCCGGTGTCGTGACGGAGCTGGTCGACGGCCAGGCCGCCGCGATCGGAGGCCTTCGATGACCGCCCGGCTGGGCCTCGGCACCTACCGTTGCCTCGATGTGGCCGAGGCGGCGTTGATGGCCGCCTCCCGAGGTGCCGACTGGGTGGACACGGCGCCCAACTACGCAGGCGGTCGGGCGGAGGCGTCGCTCGCAGTGGCTCTGGCTGCCTACCCGGATCTGTGCGTCTCCACGAAGGTGGGCTTCGTCCCGGCCGGCACCAGGCACATCGGGGTACGAGCCGGTGCCCTGTCCACGGCGGACGCCGAGCGCGGGCACTGCCTCACCCCGGACTACATCGCCTGGCAGCTCGCGCGTTCCAAGCTCATGCTCAGCCGGGTACCCGACCTGGTGTTCGTCCACAACCCCGAGCATGTCTGCCCGGACGGCGAGATCACCGGTCGGCTCTACAACGCCTTCCTGGCTCTGGAGGAGGCGTGTAGCCAACAGACCATCAGCGCCTATGGAGTGGCGACCTGGCGCGGCTTCAGCAGTGGCCTCTTCGATGTACCCACGCTGATCGAACTCGCGACCAGGGCCGGCGGGCCGAATCATCACCTGTGGGCCGTCCAGCTCCCGGTCTCCCTCGTCCACCTCGCGCCCATCGCCCAGGCTCTCGACGGACACGGCCCGTTGGCCGATGCCCTGGATGCGGGACTGGAGGTGTTCGCCTCCGCCCCGCTCCACGGAGGTGAGGTCCCCGGCGTGGTGACCCCGGAACTGACCAAGCTGATCAATCCCGGTATGACCTCTGCCGAGACCGCCCTTGCCGTCGTGGCTTCAGCCCCAGGGGTGAGACGCGTGCTCCTGTCGACGGGGAACCCGGAACACTGGATGCAGGCCGCCGAAACCGTCGGCCGACCGCCGTTGTCTCCGGACGTACTCCGAAGGGTTGTTGATGTACTCGGAACCTGAGCCGGGCACCGCCAGGCGGATGCGTGGGATGCACGCCACGGCAGCAACCGCGCTCAAGGCCACGCCGATCGGCTCGCGCGAAGCGTGGGGCTGGCGCGGACGTACCCTGAGCCGCCCGGTCGCCACGGCGTCCGGCGAGGGCTGGCTCCGACTGGTGTCCGCCCCGTCCGACAAGGCCGGCGGAAAGCTCTGGGAGGGACCGCAGGAGGCAGAACAGCTCATGCCTCCTGCGGTACCCAGGCCGCGCCTGCGGGAGCGACGTACCTGGACCGAGGGCGAGCACGGCTATCTGGCGGAGCTGTACGAGAAGGTCATCGCCTCCACCATCACCACTCACGAGCCGATCCTCCGGAAAGCTCCTGATCTGGACGGCGCCTGGTGGGACGAACTCGGCACCGCCCTCGACGCCATCGCCGCCGTTCCCAGCGACCGGGTCGCGGTCCGGCAGGAGTACCTGGACCGCGCCATGCCCCAGTACCTGGGCATCCCGATGGACACCAGGGTGTCTGCCTGGACGACGGCCCACGGTGACCTGCACTGGGCCAACCTCACGGGCCCAACCCTGACGGTCCTCGACTGGGAAGGCTGGGGCGTCGCGCCTGCCGGGTACGACGCGGCAGTGTTGCACTCGTACAGCCTCCTCGTGCCGGACACCGCCGCCCAGGTCCGTCACCGACTCGCCCATATCCTCGGCACGCCAGCCGGGCAGTTCGCCGAGCTTGTCGTCATCACTGAACTGCTGCAGACCACTACTCGAGGCGACAACCTCGACCTGGAGGAGCCCCTGCGAAGGCGGCTCTCCGCGATCACCAGATGACTGGCCACCGACCCTCGGCCGGGGCGGCGCGTTGGGTAGCCCTTGGGATATCCAACGCGCCAATGTGATCGCCCCATGGGGCGAGGACCGGGGTAAGGATGACTTCCCCCACGACTTGCTCCGCCTGCGGCATCAGTTCGGTCACACCTGCTGTGCGCGCTCGGCTTCGACGTCCTCGGCCTGCACCGCATCTGGGCCGCCCGCTCTCCGCTCAACGAAGCATCCGCGCGAACACTTCTCCGTGCCGGGATGACCGAGGACGGGCGGATCCGTGATCACGTCTTCGTCCACGGCGCCTGGCGCGACTCGATCACCTACTCGATCCTGGAGCACGAGTGGACACCGATCGACGGCTGGGATCCGCAGCGCCGTCCAGTCTGAGGGTGGGAGCAGCGCGAGTTGGTGAGGCACGGGCGCTGGGCGGCCGAGCCTGCGAAGTGGCTGCTGCCGCACCGGCATCAGCAGCTCGGTCTTCTCCACGGTCCGCTCGACGAACCCCCAGACGAACGGACATGGGTAGTGCGCAGTTCTACTGGCTCAGTTCAGTCGAGGCCGACTCGGCAATCGAGAGGGGCTGCTCGACGGCCCGGGGGAACGACGGACCGGCCCGGGGCGGGTGCCCGGGGCCGGTCCGTCGGCGGGTGGGTGGGGATCAGGCCGGGAGGACGGCCTCGATCGCCGCGATCAGCTCGGCCGACTCCGGCTCGACCCGCGGCCGCAGGCGGGCGGCCACGGTGCCGTCGGGGGAGATCAGGAACTTCTCGAAGTTCCAGCTGACGTCCCCGGTCTCGCCCTCGGCGTCGGCGACCTGGGTCAGCTGCCGGTACAGCGGGTGCCGGTCGTCGCCGTTGACGTCGATCTTCTCGAACAGCGGGAAGGTGACGCCGTAGGTGGTGGAGCAGAAGGTCTGGATCTCCTCGGCGCTGCCCGGCTCCTGCCCGGCGAACTGGTTGCAGGGGAAGCCCAGCACGGTGAACCCGCGTGCGGCGTACCGCTGCTGGAGGTTCTCCAGGCCGGTGTACTGCGGGGTCAGGCCGCACTTGGAGGCGACGTTGACGATCAGCAGCGCCTTGCCCTTGTAGTCGGCCAGCGAGGTGGGCTCGCCGGTGAGGGTGCGCAGCGGGATGTCGTACAGGCTCACGGTGGTGGTCCTTTCGAAAGGAGTGCGGAACAGGTGGTCGCCTGGCCACCGTAGTGGCCGCGACCACCTGGACCGAGCCCGACCTACCGGTCTTGTGACAGGTCGGCCCCGAAGGAGGAGAAGTCGGCGCTCGACCAGCGCTCGGGCCGCATCCGGAAGGTGATGTCGGCGGCCAACTGTTCCCGGGCGGAGGCCAGGTAGTCGCGCGCGGCCTCGGGTGACAGGTAGCGGTTCGCGAGGGCGGCCCACTCGTCGTGGTCGAGCCGGTCCTCGATCGCCACCACGGGGCCCTCGACGCTCACGTACGCGGCCGGGCCCTGCTCGCGCTGGGCGCAGAGGGTGAACCGCCCGGCGGCGCGGATCCGCCGGGCCTTGACGGAGTCGCGGCCGGTGACGACGGTGAGCAGGCCGCCGGGGACGTAGGTGTACCAGACCGGTACGGCCAGCGGGCCCCGGTCCGCTCCGGCGCCGGAGTCGACGGCCAGGATGCCGACGTGCGGTGCGGCGAGGAACCGCTCGCGCTCGGCCTTGCTCATGCTGAAGGGCATGGTGTGCGCTCCAGGGGCTCCGGGCCCGCGCACGGAGGTCGGGCGCGGGCGTCTTCCGGTTTGTACCCGGTGCGTGTCCGGGCCACTCGGGGCGGGGCGCAGTGGTGGATCCGCGCCGGATCCCGCCCCGAGCGGCCCGCTGCGGGATCCCGCCCCGAGCGGCCCGCTGCGGGATCAGGGCGCGAGCGGCTTGACGGCGGTCGGCGCGTGCTCGGGGAGGGTGGCGATCTCCTCCCACTCGTTGACCTTGTCGATGTCGGCGGCGGCCATCGAGATGTTGGTGACCCGCTCCAGGATCGCCTCGACGACGACCGGGACGCGGAACTCGGCGGCCAGCTTCTTGGCCTCCTCGAAGGCCGGCAGCAGGCCCTCGGGCTCGGTGACCCGGATCGCCTTGCAGCCCAGGCCCTCGGCGACCTTGACGTGGTCCACGCCGTAGACGCCCAGCTCCGGCGCGTTGATGTTCTCGAACTCCAGCTTGACCTGGAAGTCGATGTCGAAGTTGCGCTGCGCCTGGCGGATCAGGCCCAGGTACGCGTTGTTCACCAGCACGTGGACGTACGGGATGCGGTGCTGGGCGCCGACGGCCAGCTCCTCGACCATGAACTGGAAGTCGTAGTCGCCGGAGAGCGCGACGACCTGGCCCTCGGGGTCGGCGGTGGCGACGCCGAGCGCGGCCGGGATGGTCCAGCCGAGCGGGCCGGCCTGGCCGCAGTTGATCCAGTGCCGCGGCCGGTAGACGTGCAGCAACTGCGCGCCGGCGATCTGGGAGAGGCCGATGGTGGTGACGTAGCGGGTGTCCGGGCCGAACGCCTTGTTCATCTCCTCGTAGACGCGCTGCGGCTTGAGCGGCACGTCGTCGAAGTGGGTGCGGCGCTGGAGCCGGGCCTTGCGGTCCTGGGTGGCGGCGGCCCACTCGCCGCGGTCCTTGAGCCGCCCGGCGGCCTTGAGCTCCTGGGCGACCTGGAGGAAGAGCTCCAGCGCGGCCTTGGCGTCGGAGGCGATGCCGAGGTCGGGGGCGAAGATCCTGCCGATCTGGGTGGGCTCGACGTCGACGTGGACGAACGTGCGGCCCGCGGTGTAGACGTCCAGGCCGCCGGTGTGGCGGTTGGCCCAGCGGTTGCCGATGCCCAGGACGAAGTCGGAGGCGAGGAAGTTCTCGTTCCCGTAGCGGTGCGAGGTCTGGAGGCCGACCATGCCGGCGTTCAGCTCGTGGTCGTCGGGGACGATGCCCCAGCCCATCAGGGTCGGGACCACCGGGACGCCGGTCAGCTCGGCGAACTCCCGCAGCAGTTCGGCGGCGTCGGCGTTGATGACGCCGCCGCCGGCGACGATCAGCGGGCGCTCGGACGCCTGGAGCAGTGCGAGCGCCTTCTCGATCTGGATCCGGTTGGCGGCGGGCTTGTAGACGGGGAGCGGCTGGTAGGCCTCGGGGTCGAAGTCGATCTCGGTCAGCTGGACGTCGATCGGCAGGTCGATCAGGACCGGGCCCGGACGGCCGGAGCGCATCAGGTGGAAGGCCTGCTGGAACACGCCGGGGACCTGTGCGGCCTCCAGCACGGTGGTGGCGGCCTTGGTGACGGGCTTGGCGATCGAGGCGATGTCGACGGCCTGGAAGTCCTCCTTGTGCAGGCGGGCGACGGGGGCCTGGCCGGTGATGCACAGGATCGGGACGGAGTCGGCGATCGCCGAGTACAGGCCGGTGATCATGTCGGTGCCGGCCGGGCCCGAGGTGCCGACGCAGACGCCGATGTTGCCGGCCTTGGCGCGGGTGTAGCCCTCGGCCATGTGGGAGGCGCCCTCGACGTGCCGGGCCAGCGTGTGCCTGATCCCGCCGGAGGCCTTGAGTGCGGCGTAGAACGGGTTGATGGCCGCGCCCGGCACGCCGAACGCGACCTCAACGCCTTCGAGCTTGAGGATCTCCACGGCCGCGCGGGCGGCTGTCATACGAGGCATCGGGTATCTCCTGCGTCGGCCCGCAGTGGGTCGGAGGGCTCATCTCCAGAATTCCACCATACGGAAGAGCGGTTTCTGTATGTGGAAATACGGTACGGCTGGCCTCGGCGGGGCGTCAAGGGGAGGTCCAACAGAATGTGGAAGCCGGCCCCGGGGGTGAAACCGCAGGTCGCCGCAGGCGTCCGAGGGGCGGGGAGGCGGGGCCGGGTTCGTACAGGTGGGCGCCGATCGCGCTGGTGTGCCCGGGGAGCCGGTCGTTCCGCGCCGGAAAGCGCGGCCGGTGTGCAGTGCGGGTGAAGGGACGGTGCCCGAGGTCGGCCCACCCCGCACCCCTGGGTACCGTCGGTGGCACGCCGGGCCCGTGATGTCCAACTGAGGCCGTGGCAGGGGGATTCGGGACGGTCCGGGAGCGGGGGAGCTCCGGCGGCCGGTCCCGTCCAGGACCAGCGTGCCCGGTCCGCCGCACCCGAGCGAGGGACGCACCCCCTGGCCGCACCGACCCGACACCCGCCGCCGCCGTCCGGTCCGCCCGGACCCGCGGCCGTACCGCTGTCGCCCCTCCGCGCGGTTCACCTCCCTTCCCTCTCCTCACCCCCCTGCGACCTCCTCACCCCCCTGTGACGGCGTGCCCGCAGCGGCGGGCGCGCGAAAGGAACGCCGCCATGCGCTGTCTCCCTGCCCGCCCCCCGGTGGTGACCGGGTGAGCCGAACGCCCCGCCGCCGCAAGGCCCCGCCGGGCCACCCCGGCAAGGCCGCCCCGCCGGGCCGCCGCCGGCCCCCGCTCGCCGTGCTGCGCGCCGTCCCCTGGCGCTACGACCTGCCCGCCTCGCTGGTGGTGTTCCTGGTCGCCCTGCCGCTGTGCGTCGGGGTGGCGGTCGCCTCCGGCGTCCCCGCCGAACTGGGTCTGGTCACCGGCATCGTCGGCGGCCTGGTCGTCGGCCTCCTGCCCGGCAGCAGCCTCCAGGTCAGCGGTCCGGCCGCCGGGCTGACCGTCCTGGTCTACGACGCCGTCCAGCGCTTCGGCGTCACCGCCCTCGGCCTGCTCGTCCTCGGCACCGGGCTGCTCCAGATCGCGATGGGAGCGCTCCGGCTCGGCCGCTGGTTCCGGGCGATGTCCGCCTCGGTGGTGCACGGCATGCTGGCCGGCATCGGACTGACCCTGCTGTTCGGCCAGCTGTACGCGCTCGCCGACCGCCGCGCCCCGGCCACCGGGCCGGAGAAGATCGCCGGACTGCCCGACCTGCTGGCGGACGCGGTCACCGGCGTGGCCGACCCGAGCGCGATCGCCCTGGGCCTGGCGACCCTGCTCGTGCTGGTCGGCTGGAAGTACCTGCCCGGGCGCGTCGCCCGCGGCGTCCCCGCGCCGTTGGCCGCGGTCGGGCTGGCCGCCGCCGTCACGGCCGCCGCCGACCTGCCGGTGGCGAGGGTCCGGGTGTCCGGCCTGCTCGACGTCGTCCACCTGCCCGACCGTGCCGCGCTCGGCGCGGTGGCGGGCACCGCCGGCCTCGGCACGGTCGTCGCCTTCACCCTGATCGCCTCCGCCGAGACGCTGTTCAGCGCCGCCGCCGTCGACCGGATGCACCACGGCCGGCGTACCGACTACGACCGCGAGCTGACCTCCCAGGGCATCGGCAACACCGTCTGCGGGCTGCTCGGCGCCCTTCCGATGACCGCGGTGATCGTCCGCAGCGCGGCCAACGTCCAGGCGGGGGCGCGGACCAAGGCCTCGCGCACCCTGCACGGGCTCTGGCTGCTGCTGTTCACCGCGCTGCTGCCCGGCGTGCTCGGGCTCGTCCCGCTCACCGCGCTGGCCGCCGTCCTGGTCCACGCCGGCGCCAAGCTCGTCCCGCTGCGGCGGATCGCCGCACTCTGCCGCGGCCACCGGGGCGAGGCGCTGGTGCTCGCGGTGACCGCGAGCGCCATCATCGCCACCGACCTGTTCGAGGGGGTGCTGATCGGCATCGGCCTGGCCGTGGCCAAGTCCGCCTGGCAGACCTCGCACCTCCAGATCGGCCTGGAGGAACTGGTCCTGCCGTCCGGCGAGGCCCTGCAGCGCGTCCGGCTCACCGGCAACGCGACCTTCCTGCGGCTGCCCCGGCTGCTGGACGCCCTGGAACGGCTGCCGGCCGACCGGCCGGTGGAACTCGACTGGTCCGGGCTGCGCCACCTGGACCACGCCTGCACGGTGGCCCTCACCGCGTGGGCCGCCCAGCACCGGGCCCGCGCCACTGCTCCGCTCGCGGTCGAACCGCCGCTGCCGACCGTGGTGTGAGCGCCGGCAAGGCCGGTTAGCCTGGTCGCGGCCCGGACCGGAACCTGGTCCCGGCCACGACCGGTGCCGCCGGTGAGTGCCGTCGGCGGAAGGAGCGCAGAGCCGTGATCGCAGCCTTTTCGGTGACCCCGCTGGGGATCGGCGAGGACGTGGGAGAGGCGGTGGCAGCAGCCGTCCGGGTGGTCCGGGTGAGCGGACTGCCCAACCGGACCGACGCGATGTTCACCAGCATCGAGGGGGAGTGGGACGAGGTGATGCCGGTGATCCGGGCGGCGATCGAGGCGGTGAAGGCCTACAGCGGCCGGGTGAGCACGGTCATCAAGATCGACGACCGGGCCGGGGTCACCGACGGGCTCACCGCCAAGGTCGCCTCGGTGGAACGGCACTTGGCCGAGGACTGACCCCGCACAGTCAGTCCGTCGAGCCGCCCGTCGGGCCCTGGGCCGGGTCGGGTGCTCAGCCGGTCTGGCCCTGGTGTGCCCCGGCCGGGGCGGGCTGGGCGGCCGGCTCGGCCGTGGTGCGCCGGGCCAGCAGCCGGTCCAGGGCGTAGGGGCCGGAGCCGAGCACCGCGATGGCGAGGAAGGCCCAGCAGAACATGACGGAGGGTTCGCCACCGTTCTGCAGCGGCAGCAGGGAGTGCTCCTGGTGAACGGTGAAGTAGGCGTACGCCATCGAGCCGGAGCAGAGCAGGGCGGCGGTCCGGGTGCCGACGCCGAGCAGCACCAGGGCGCCGCCGACCAGTTGGATCAGCGCGGCCCACCAGCCGGGCCACTGGCCGAGCGGGACGGTGCCGCCGCCCTTGGTGCCACCGAGGACGCCGAAGAGCGAGGCGGCGCCGTGGCAGGCGAAGAGCAGCCCGACGACGACCCGGAAGGCCGTCAGGACGAGCGGACGGGCGGCCTCGGCCGCCTGCTGGGGAGAGGTGGGAAGGTTCGCGGGCATGGGGAAACGCCTCCTGTGGGGGGGAGGAGGAGGTACGGGGCGGTAAGGGTAGCCTTGGTCTAGTCCACTTGGCAATGCTCCGTCAGATCCCACGTGTGCGACCTTCGGGGAGGATCTTGACCGAACGTTCTGGAAAGGGTTAGCGTTCATCCATGGCGCGAACGAAGGAATTCGACCCGGACGCCGTGCTCCAGTCCGCCCTTGAGCTGTTCTGGCGGCGCGGTTACGAGGCCACCTCGATGGCCGACCTGGTCGAGGAGCTCGGGATCGCCCGGGCGAGCATCTACGCCACCTTCGGCAGCAAGCACGAACTGTTCCTGCGGGCGCTGGAGCGGTACGGCGAGCAGGCCGACCCGGTGCTCCTGGCCGAGCTCTCCCAGCCCGGCCCGGTGCTGCCGGCCGTCCGCGCGCTGGTCCGCCGGTTCGCGGCGGAGTCCGCCGAGGACGGGCTGAAGCGCGGGTGCTTCATCACCAACACCGCCGTCGAGCTCGCCGCGCGCGACCCCTCGGCGGCCCGCCGGGTGGAGGCCGGGCTCGGCCACCTGGAGACGGTGCTGACCGCCGCCCTGGTCCGGGCCGAGGCGCAGGGCGAACTGCCCGCCGGGCGGGACCCGAGGGCGCTGGCCCGGATGCTGCTGGTGCTGTTGCAGGGCGTGCGGGTGCTGGGCCGGACCGCCGACGGCGCGTCCCGGGTGCGGGACGCCGTCGAGCAGGCGCTGGTGCTGCTCGACTGACGAGTCGACTGGCGAGTCGACTGACGGATCGTGGGGCGACGGCGGGGCGACGGTGGAGGCCGCCTCTTGCTATCCCAATACTGGACCGAACGGTCATTATGGAGAGGGGGGGTTTCCATGAGTGTCGCCACGGCCGACCGGCCCGGTTTCGCCCTGCTCGGCGGCGTGCAGGCCACGCTGATCTTCACGATCATGATCCTGTCCGTGCCACTGCCCCTGGTGGCCCGGGAGTTCGGGCTCGGCCCGTCCGGTGTGCTGCTGCTGAGCGCCGCCTACGGACTCTCCTTCAGCGCCCTGCTGCTCCTCGGCGGGCGGCTGACCGACCGCCACGGCGGCCGCCGGCTGCTGCGGGTGGGCCTGGCCCTGCTCGGCACCGCCTCGATCGCCTGCGCCCTCGCGCCCGGCTACCCCGTCCTGCTGGCGAGCCGCTTCGCCCAGGGCGTCGGCGCGGCCCTGGCAGCCCGGCGGCGGTCGCCGTGGTCCGGGTGCTGCGGCCCGGACCCGCCGAATACCGGCGGGCGATGGCCGCCTGGGGCGGCCTCTCGGTGCTCGGCGCCACGGCGGGCAACCTGCTCTCCGGCGCCGTCGCCGCCTGGGTCTCCTGGCGCTGGCTGTTCGCGGTGCCCGTCCTGGTCGCCCTCGTCGGCCTGGTCCGCTCCGGCTCGCTGCCGCCCGCCGAACCCGCCGGCCGACCGTCGGCCGTCGGCCGGCCGGGGCTGGACCTGCCCGGCGCCGCCCTGGCCGCCGCCGGTGTCTGCGCGGCCAGTTACGGGCTGGTGGCGTCCACCGGCCACGGCTGGCGAAGCCCCGGGACGCTGCTGCCGCTGGCCGCCGGGCTCGCCCTGCTGTGCGCCTTCGCCGCCGTCGAACGGCGCACCGCCGACCCGCTGCTGCCGCCCGGCTTCCTCGCCGACCGCCGCCGGGCCACCGCCCTCGCCGCCGTCATGGCGACCGCCGCCGGCACCGCGCTGACCTTCCTGCTGCTCGCGCTCTACCTCCAACAGGTCCGCGGCTGGGGCGTGCTGGCCACCTCCGCCGCCTTCCTGCCGTACGCGGCGGCACTGCTGACGGCCGGTCGCCTGGCCGGGCCGCTGACGGCCCGCTACGGCGCCGTCGCGGTCACCGCCGGAGGGCTCGCCCTCGCGGCGGCCGGGCTCGGCCTGCTGGCGGGCCTCGCGCCCGCCAGCGACTACGCCACCGGGCTGCTGCCCGGGCTGCTCCTGCTGCCCGCCGGGGCCGCTACCGCCTTCGCCGGCGCGGCCGTGCTCGCCACCGCGGGCGTGCCGCCCGAACGGACCGGCCTCGCCGCGGGCGTGCTCAACACCGCGATGGAACTCGGCCCCACCGCCGGGGTGGCCGCCCTGATGGCGCTCGCCGCCACCCGCCCGAGCGTGGTCGGCGGCTACGCCACGGCCTTCGCGGCGGCGGGCGCCGCCCTGGCGCTGACCGCCCTCGCCGTCGCCCTGCCGGCGCGGGCGACTCCCGAGGCCACCACAGAGACCGACACCGCACCAGAACGCACCATCCAGATCAAGGAGCACCTCTCATGACCACGCGTTTCATCGGCAAGTCCGTCCTGGTCACCGGCGGCGGCAGCGGTATCGGACGGGCCGTGGCGCTCGCCTTCGCCCGGGAGGGCGCCCGGGTCGCGGTCGCGGGCCGCAGCGCGGGCCCGCTCGCCGAGACGGTCGAGCTGATCGAGCAGGCGGGCGGCAAGGCCGTCGCGCTGACCGGCGACGTGGCGGACGGTCAGGACGCCGCCCGGCTGGTCCGGGAGACCGTCGAACTCCTCGGCGGCCTGGACGTCGCCGTCAACAACGCCGGGGTGTTCGGCGCCGTCGGCCCGGTCGCCGACATCGACGAGGACGAGTGGCACCGGGTGTTCGCGGTCAACCTGACCGGCACCTGGCTCGCCATGAAGCACCAGATCGGCCACATGCGGGCCCACGGCGGCGGCGCGATCGTCAACATCTCCTCCAACCTCGGCGTCCACATGCGTGTGCCCGGCCTCGGCGCCTACGCCGCCAGCAAGGCCGCCGTCACCGCGCTGACCCGCAGCGCCGCCCTCGACCACATCGCGGACGGCGTCCGGATCACCATGGTGAGCCCCGGCCCGGTGGACACCAGCATGTCCACCCGGCCCGGCGAGAACGCCGACGACAAGGCCGCGCGGATGAAGGACAGCGTCCCCGTCGGCCGGGCGGGTGCGGTCGAGGAGGTCGCCGCCGCGGTGCTGTACCTGGCCTCGTCCGAGGCGGGATTCACCGTCGGCGCCGACCTGGTCCTGGACGGCGGCGCCACCGCCTGATCCACCCGTGGCCCAACGGCCGTGCGGAGCGCCGTCGTTGGGCCACCGCCTGATCCACCCATGACCCAACGACCTGTCGGCGCACCGTCGTTGGGCCATCAGGTCACTGCTCGGCCAGTGCGTCCCGGGCCTCCTCGGTCCGGGCCCGGGCCACCACGAGGTCCTCGTCGAGCTCGACGACCAGCACGTCCGGCCCGGTGAACCAGCGGCAGCCACGGCCGAGCCGGGGCAGCTCCGTCAGCCCCTCCGGCACCTCCACTCCGGACTCGGCGAACACGCTCAACTCGTCGTCCTGCAACAGCTTCTCCACCATCACCATCGCCGTCGCGGCCGTCGAGAAGCGCTCCTCCCAGGGCTCCCAGCGCTCTTCCGACTTGTCCGCGAGGTCGAGCCGGCCCACCGTCGGCGGATCGTCCTGGTCGAGGTCGGCCAGCAGGACGCCCCAGTGCGCGCACGCCTGGTTCTCCTCCTGGTACACCAGGGCGCCGTCCAGGACGAACAGTTCCTCCGGCGACAGCAGCCGGTTGTGGTTGCCGGTGAGGTCCTCCCGGCGGCCGAACAGCCGGTACGCCTCGCGCAGTGCGGCCGGCAGCCGCAGGCCCAGACGCCCTTCGGCGGCGTCGAGTTCGGCGTCCGTGAAGCCGTCGTCGGGCCGCAGCGGCTCGCCCCAGTAGGCGGCGAAGCCCTCGACCAGCGCCCGGGTGCCCGCGCGGCCCCGCAGGGATTCGGCCATCGCGGCCCGGATGTCGAATTCGGTGTCGTCCATCCGGGAACCGTACGACGCCCCACCGACAGGCCGGGAACCGTACGACGCCCCACCGACAGTCCGGTGCCACCGGAGGGCGTACCGGAACGGGCGGGGGCGCGCCGCACATCCCGCCCGCCTACGACCGGCCGGGGACGCGCCCCAACGCCCGTCCGCCCACGACCGGCCGAATCTGACGCGAACGCGTAATCCCGCCGACACCCGTTGCTCACCGTGGGGTTTCCGACCCGTCGTGTGGGCAGGACACGGTTTCGGCCGGAACCGACGCAACGAAAGGCGGGACGCGCAAACCCATGCCGACCGCACCGCACACCAAGCCCCACCCGGGCCGCCGAAGCCGCTGGGGTGAGCACGGCCTCGCCTGGGCCTTCCTGCTGCCGTCCCTGGTGGTCTTCGTCCTCTTCATCGGCTACCCGCTGGGACGGACCATCTACCTGAGCGGACACGCCAACGACCTGTTCGGCGCGCCCTCGCGCTACGTCGGGCTGAAGCACTACACCGAGCTGCTGACCTCGGCGGACTTCCGGCGCACGCTCGTCACCACCGCCCTGTTCACGCTGCTCACCGTGGTGCCCGGCGTGCTGGGCGCGCTGGTGCTGGTGCTGCTCCTGGAGAACCGGATCCGGGGCGTACGGCTGCTGCGCTCCGCGTTCGCGCTGCCCTTCGCCTTCTCGGTGGCCAGCGCGTCCGTGGTCTTCGCGGTGTTCTTCAACCCCGCCAGCGGGGTGCTCAACGGCCTGCTCTCGCACGTCGGGCTGGGCCCGATCGGCTGGCTGACCGACTCCCGGTACGCGCTGGTCTCGGTGGCCGTCACCACGGTGTGGATGAGCCTCGGCTACAACGTGCTGGTGCTGTCCGCCGGCATCGGCTCGATCCCCGGCGAGGTCCTGGAGGCCGCGCGGATCGACGGCGCCTCGGGGCTGCGGCTGGCCCGTTCGATCACCGTGCCGATGCTCGGCCCGAACCTGTTCTTCCTGACCGTGGTCTCCACCGTCCACTCGCTGCAGAGTTTCGGCCAGATCCACATCCTCACCAAGGGCGGCCCCGACGGCGCCACCCGGACCCTCGTCTACTCCGTCTACGAGAAGGCCTTCGCCTACGGCTCCAGCGACTTCGGCACCGCGAGTGCCCAGGCCGTGGTGCTGCTCGTGGTCGTCCTCGCCTGCACGGCCGTCCAGTTCGGCGTCCTGGAGCGGAAGGTGCACTACGCATGACCGTGACCGCCACCGAGGCCGGGCCCGGGGCCCAGGACGGGGCCGCCGCGCCGCGCCCGCGCCCCCGCGTGCTGGCCGGCCGCTCGCCGCGCGACCTGCTCGGCCGCGCCGCCGTCTACCTGCTGCTCGCCGTCGCCGTCGTCACCGTGGCCTTCCCGGTGTACTACGCGATCGCCGGCGCCTTCATGAGCCCGTCCGAACTCTCCTCCTACCCGCCGGCGCTGGTGCCCCACTCGGTCACCGGGCGGAACTTCGCCGGCGCCGTCGACACCGTCCCGCTGGCGAGGCAGTACGCCAACTCGGCGATCGTGGCGACCGTCATCACGCTCGCCCAGCTGTTCACCTCGGTCCTCGCCGCGTACGCCTTCGTGTTCCTGCCGCTCAAGGCGCGGGCCGTGGTGTTCGGGGTGTTCCTGGCGACGCTGATGGTCCCGTGGGAGGCCATCATCATCCCCAACTACCTGACGCTGTCCGGCTGGGGGCTCGGGAACACCTACTTCGGCCTGGTGCTGCCCTTCCTCGCCTCCGGCTTCGGCACCTTCATGCTGCGGCAGGCCTTCCGGCAGCTGCCCGGCGAACTGCGCGACGCCGCGCGGATCGACGGCGCGGGCCACTGGCGGTTCCTGTGGCGGATCGTCGTCCCGCTCAACAAGCCGGCCCTGGCGGCGCTGTCGATCTACGTCTTCCTGTCCGCCTGGAACCAGTACTTCTGGCCGCTCATCATCACCCGCACGGCGAACATGCAGACCCTGCAGATCGGCCTCACCTCGCTGCGCGACTCCGAGATGTCCGATCCGGGCCTGATCCTGGCCGGCGTCGTGCTCTCCCTGCTGCCCACGCTCGCCCTGGTGGTCTTCGGCCAGCGCTTCATCGTCCGCGGTCTCACCGCGGGCGCCGTCCGCTGACCCGCTCCGCCGCTTCCTCCCGCTCCTTCGAGCACGTCCCTCCCGACAGAGAGAGAACCCTCCCGTGAAGAAGAGTGCCCGCGCGCTCGCGGCCCTGCTGGTGGCCGGCCTGTCCCTGACCGCCTGTAGCTCCGGCGACTCCACCTCCGGCTCCGGCGGCTCCTCCGACGCCGCCCCCGGTGCCCAGGCGCTCGACCAGGCCTCGGGCGTCACCGGCGTCGAGTTCTGGCACTCGATGACGGGGAAGAACGCCGAGGTCCTCACCGGGCTGGTCAGCCAGTTCAACGCCGCCCACCAGGGCAAGATCGAGGTCAAGGCGCAGTTCCAGGGCAAGTACGACGACCTGGTCGCCAAGTACAAGGCCGCGGTGCAGCAGAAGGGCACCCCCGCTCTGGTTCAGGTCTACGACATCGGCACCCGGTTCATGATCGACTCCAAGCAGACCGTCCCGGCCCAGGCCTTCGCCGACAAGGACGGCTTCGCCCTCGACGACCTCGACCCGAACATCCGCAACTACTACTCCGTCGGCGGCAAGCTCGTCTCGATGCCGTTCAACTCCTCCATGCCGCTGCTCTACCTCAACGCCGACGCCTTCAAGGAGGCCGGTCTCGACCCGGCCCAGCCGCCCAAGGACCTCGCCGAACTCGGCGAGCTGGCGAAGAAGCTGACCAAGAAGGACGCCGACGGCAAGACCGTCCGCTACGGCTTCGGCGCGGCCATCTACGGCTGGTTCGTCGAGCAGCTGCTCGCCGAGTCCGGCACCATGTACTGCGACCAGGACAACGGCCGCACCAACAAGGCCGGCAAGGCCGTCTTCGACTCCGCCCAGGGCGCGCAGATCGTCCAGTGGTGGGCCGACCTCGTCAAGGGCGGCTACGCGGCCAACACCGGCCGCAACACCGACGACGCCCAGGCCGCGTTCAAGGCCGGCACCGTCGCCATGCACCTGGAGTCCACCGGCGTGCTGCGCGGCTACACCGAGGCCGCCAAGTTCGCCGTCGGCACCGCGGCCTTCCCCAAGGTCGCCGCCGCCGACCAGGGCGGCCCGGTCATCGGCGGCGCCTCGCTGTGGATCAGCGGCCCCGGCCACTCCGACGCCGAGAAGCGCGCCGCCTGGGAGTTCGAGAAGTTCGTCACCGCCCCCGAGCAGCAGGCCGCCTGGCACACCGGCACCGGCTACTTCCCGGTCAACCGCAAGTCCCTGGACGACCCCAAGGACAAGGAGTGGGTGGCCAAGTACCCGCAGTTCCAGACGGCCATCGAGCAGCTCAAGGCCACCAAGCCCTCCCCGGCCACCGCCGGCTGCCTGCTCGGCGTGATGCCGCAGGCCCGCAAGGGCGTCGAGACGGCCATCGAGCAGACCATCGCCGGCTCCAAGACCGCCCAGCAGGCCCTGGCCGACGCGGCCAAGGAGCTCCAGCCCGCCATCGACAGCTACAACAGCTCCGTGAGCTGACCACCTCCCTGCCCCACGGTCACCGGCCCGACTCACGGCCACCGGCCCGCCCCCACGACGGCCCGCCCGGCGCAGCACGCGCCCGGCGGGCCGCCGCCGTTCGGGACCATCGTCGGGGACGGCCGGTCGGGGCTCAGCCGTCGGCGTCCGCCCCGGGGATCTCCGAGAAGAGGAAGATCCCGGCCAGGATGAGCGCGGCCCCCACGTACTGCCAGACGTCGATGCGCTCGCCCAGGAGCGCCACGGCGAAGGCGAGTCCGAACACCGGGATGATGTTGAGCAGGACGCCCGCCGTGGTGACCGGGGTCCGCGTCACGGCGTAGTTGTACATCAGGAACGCGCCGGCCAGCCCGCCGCCGCAGACGCCGGCCGCGACGATCCAGTGCAGCGGGCGGGCGCCGCCGGTGACCAGGCTGCCACTGATGACCCACTGGCCCACGAACAGCGGCAGGGAGAACAGCAGGCCGAAGCCGAACTGGTAGGCCGTGGTGACCAGCGGATCGGTCTCCCTGACGACGCGTCCGGTGATGATGGTGGCCGCCGCGGCGGCGAACGTCCCGGCCAGCACCAGGAGATCCCCCACGCCGAGCCCCAGCAGGGCGTGGCTCCCGCCCAGCGCGGCGACGCCGACCGCACCCAGCACGACGCCGCCGACACCGCGCGGCGTGGGTGCCCGGCGGCTGATCACCGCGGCCAGCGCGACGACGAAGCACGCCTCGGAGCCGCGGAGGATCGACGCCTGGGTGGCGTCGATCCGCGCCATCCCCAGTCCGATGGCCCCGTACCCCACCATCGGCTCGAACAGCCCGAGGAGGGCGAGGCGCTTCAACTGGTCGCGCGACGGGCGCCGGTGGCCGCCCCGGTACAGGAGGACGGCCCACGGCAGGGCGGCGGCGGTGAACAGGGAGACGGCGAGCACCGTCATGACGGGAAGTCCCCGGATGGAGTACTTCTCCGCGGTGGTCCACAGGCCCCAGATCGCCGAGGCCCCGATCAGCGTCAGCGTCCCTCCCGGGTGGCGGACGGCGTTGCCGAGCACGCCGGTGCCGGAGCCCCGGGGCGGGGGCGGCAGGGTGGGGTTCGGCCGGCGAGGGGTGGGTTCGGAGACCATGGGCCGGTGGTTCCCTTCGGCGGGGGTGGTCAGTCCTCGGTGCTCTTGGGCGGGTAGGTGTGCGTGATGCCCCACGGGTCGGTCACGGTCCCGTTCCCGTTCAGGTAGGTCGGGCCGATGGGCACCTTGCCGTGGCCGCCGGGGATGTCGAGCACGTAGGTGGGCTGGCACAGGCCCGAGACGCGGCCGCGCAGGCTGCGGGCGAGCGCCTGCCCCTCCTTGATGGTGGTGCGGAAGTGGCTGGTGCCCACGGCGAGGTCGCCGTGGTGGAGGTAGTAGGGCTTGACCCGGTTGACGATCAGGGTGCGGAACAGGTCCTCCAGCGCCTCGGGGTTGTCGTTGACCCCCTTGAGCAGCACCGTCTGGCTGACCAGCGGGATCCCGGAGCCGGCCAGCAGCCGCAGCGCGCGCCGCGCGCCGTCGCCGATCTCCTGGCTGTGGTTGGTGTGCACGACGACCCAGACCGGAGTGTCCATGGTGAGGGCTTCGACCAGGTCCTCGGTCACCCGGTCCGGGTCCACCACGGGCACGCGGGTGTGGAAGCGGATCACCTTGACGTGTTCGATCCCGTCGAGCGCCCTGAGGATCGGCCGCAGGCGGTCGGGCGACATGATGAACGGGTCGCCACCGGTGAAGATCACCTCCCAGATCTCCGGGTGGGAGCGGATGTAGTCCAGCGCGGCGGCGAGTTGGGACTCCTTCAGCATCGAGTCGCCGGGGCCGACCACCTCCCGGCGGAAGCAGAACCGGCAGTACACCGGGCACACCAGGACGGGCTTGAGCAGCACGCGGTCCGGGTAGCGGTGGGTGACGCCCTTCACCGGGGTGAAGGGATCGTCGCCGATGGGGTCCTCCCGCTCCTCCGGCAGGGAGGTCAACTCGTCTTCGGTGGGCACGAACTGGCGGGCGACCGGGTCGTCCAGCTCGACGATGCGGCTGCGCATCGCCGGTGTGATGCTCAATGCGTACCGTTTGGCGACATCGGTGATCGCCGCGACCTGATCCTCCTGGATCAGGTGCTGTGCGAGCAGTTCCTTGGGAGTGCGGATCGGGCGCGAACCAGCCATGGGTTCAACTCCTGGAGAGAAACCGAATGGGGATCGTTCAGCGACCGGGCACGGAGGTGCCCGGGGAGAATCCGGGAACGCACGTCGGCGGACAGTGGAATTCCGGGGGCGATAGCGCCGCGAGGCTGCGAGGGTGCGGATCCGGAGGGCGATCCGGCGGCGAAACCCAGTCGGGACAGGTCCGTTTGTCCCTCGACTGAAGGCCGACAATCAAGGACGCTACCCTCGGTGGTCTGAACGCGTCAAGGATCGTCTGTGGCGGTGTCCGGGGCCTCGGGTCATCGAATGGTGATGATCGATTCCGGCCCCGGCAAAAGGCCGTTAAGCCGTTAAGTCGGTAAGGCGTTAAAGCGTTAAGGCGTCACGCCGAGAGGGCTTCGCCGTCCTCCGGGAGCGCGCACACGGCCGCCAGCTCGTCCAGCGACAGATCCAGCGCGAACGCCAGCGCGGCGATGGTGAAGAACGACGGCGTCGGTGCCCGTCCGGTCTCGATCTTGCGCAACGTCTCCGCCGAGACGCCGGCCACCGCCGCCACCTCGACCATGCTGCGCGCGCCGCGCGCCTCGCGCAGCAGTGCCCCGAAGCGCTCCCCGCGCTCGCGCTCCCACGGGGTCAGTGGAGTCCTCACCATGCCGTCGATACTAGGCCCTCCCTCCGGGGTCGCGTCGTGCTCCCGCGAGGTCGCGCCGTGCGCCCCGCCCCGGTGCTCCCGTCCTGCCGCGCGGCCGCTCCGCCTTCGACCGTGATACAAATACCGGTATAAGAATTGGATTGAGGGGAGACGACCCACCATGGTCGAAATCAAGTCGGACACCGCCCTGGACGCGATGCGCGAAGCCGGGCGGGTGGTGGCGGACGCGCTGGCCGCCGTGCAGGGCGCGGCGGCCGTGGGCGTCAGCCTGCTGGAGTTGGACGAGGTGGCGCGCGGCGTGCTGCGGGCGGCCGGGGCCACCTCGCCGTTCCTCGGCTACCGGCCGTCCTTCGCGCCCGTGCCGTTCCCGGCCGTCATCTGCGCCTCGGTGAACGACGCCGTCGTGCACGGCATCCCGGGCGGCTACCGGCTGCGCGACGGCGACCTGGTGAGCATCGACTGCGGCGCCCTCCTGGACGGCTGGGCCGGGGACTCCGCCGTCAGCTTCACCGTCGGCGCCGCCCGGCCCGAGGACGCGGCACTGATCGACACCACCCGGCGCGCCCTGGAAGCCGGGATCGCCGCCGCCGTGGTCGGCAACCGGATCGGCGACATCGCGCACGCCATCGGCAAGGTCGCCCGCGCCGGACGCTACGGCCTGCTCGAAGGCTTCGGCGGGCACGGCATCGGGCGGAGCATGCACGAGGACCCGCATGTGCCCAACGAGGGCCGCCCGGGCCGGGGTTACCCGCTGCGCCCCGGCCTGGTGCTGGCGCTGGAGCCGATGCTGACGGCGGGCGGCCGGGGCGACTACCACACCGATCCGGACGGCTGGACGCTGCGCACCGCGGACGGCAGCCGTGCCGCGCACATCGAGCACACCGTCGCCATCACCGAGGACGGCCCGCGCGTCCTGACCCTCCGGTAGCCGGAGCGCGGTGGGCTGATGGTCGGCGACGACCGGACCTGTGACGGCGGGGCGGCCGCCCTCGGCTGCGCCTTCCACCCGGTGGACCATCTGCCGGTCGAGCAGCGCCCGGCCGCCCTGACGCCGCTGCTCGACCTGCCGCCCTGACCGCCGCCGGCGGCCTCGCTCCCGGCCGCGTGAGCCGCCGTGTGCGCCGGCCTCCGAGCCGGATCCGCCGGGAGATTTGACGCACCGTCAAGTACGGTCGGGATTGCGGGGGTTTACCCCACCCCCGGTCGGCCCGCTGCCCGGATGGGCCCAAGCCCCCGTGCCCGGAAGACTTCCGGGCATGCCGAACCTCAACCACACCCTCGCCGTGGTCACCGCGGCCGCCGCGCTCTCCGTCACCGCCCTCGCCGCCCACCCCGCCGCCGCGGCCGGCTCGGACCGCCTCACCTGGACGGCCTGCCCGGGCCAGGCCGATCCCCGCCAGCAGTGCGCCACCGTCACCGTGCCGCTCGACTACGCGGACCCGGACGGCGAGCGGATCACCATCGCCGTCTCCCGGATCGCGGCCGCCAAGCCCGGTCTGCGCCGTGGTGTGCTGCTGACCGTCCCGGGCGGGCCGGGCGGCTCCGGTGTGGACGTCCCGAGCGGCGCGGTGAAGCGCCTGCCGCAGTCCGTCCTCGACCGCTACGACCTGGTCGGCTTCGATCCGCGCGGCGTGGGCCGCTCCACCCCGGTCAGCTGCGGTCTGGAGCACGCCGATCTCGCGATGGTGAAGCTGCGCCCGTGGCCGGCCGCGGACGGCTCGATCGACGACAACCTGGCCACCGCCCGCCGGGTCGCCGAGGCCTGTGCCCGCAACGGCGGCCCGGTGCTGCGCAGCATCTCCACCCGGAACGAGGCCCGGGACGTCGACCGGATCCGGGAGGCCCTCGGCGAGCGCCGGCTCTCCGCCTGGGGCACCTCGTACGGCACGTACGCGGGGGCGGTGTACGCCACCATGTTCCCCGGGCGCACCGACCGGATCGTGCTGGACAGCAACGACGACCCGGACCCGTCGCGGGTGGGGCGCGGCTGGCTCGCCGCCTTCGGCCGGGGCGCCGAGGACCGCTTCCCGGACTTCGCCGCGTGGGCTTCGGCGCCGGGCAACCCGGACCGGGTCGCGGACACCCCGGACGAGGTCCGCCCGCTGTTCCTGGACCTCGCCGCCCGCCTGGACGCCGCGCCACTGCCCTGGCCCGGCGCCAACCCTGCGGAGCTGAGCGGCAACGTGCTGCGCGAGACGATGCTGGAGAGCCTGTACGCGGACGCCAAGTTCCCCGACCTGGCCCGGCTGATGTTGGCCGGCCTCGGCCGTCGGCCGCTGCCCGCCCCGGTGCTGCCGCCGGACGAGGCGGTGCAGAACACCATCGCGGTGTCGGTCGGCACCCTCTGCAACGACGTCGGCTGGCCCGCCGATCCGGCCGGCTACGTCCGGGACGTGGCCGCCGAGCGCGCCGCCCGTCCGCTCACCGCGGGCATGCCGGTGAACGTGATGCCGTGCGCCTTCGGGCCGTTCGCGCCGGGCGAGCCGCCGGTGCGGGTGACCGGCCGGGGCCCGGCGAACATCCTGCTGGCGCAGAACCTGCGGGATCCGGCCACCCCGTACGCGGGTGCGCTCAAGCTCCGTGCGGCGCTGGGTGATCGGGCCCGGATGGTGACGGTGGACTCCGGCGGCCACGACGTCTACCGGGCCAACGGGAACGCCTGCGGCGACGCGGCGGTGACGGACTTCCTGGTCACCGGTCGTCGCCCGGCCGGGGACGTGTCCTGCCCGGCAGGCTGAGCAGGGGCGGGCCGGCCGACCGGCGGACGGCGGGATCAACAGGCCGTAGGCGAACGGTCCTTGTCCGAACCCGGGCGCCCGTCCGACCGGCTGGAATGAGCCGAATCTGTGGCGGATTTGTGACAAAGCTTCGCCAGCACCCTGCCCTGGCACGGTATTCGCGGCCGTAGTGTTCCAGTTATGTCACCGAAGAGCCGCATACCTGCCCCGGACGCGGGCGACACCTGGGTGCCGCGCCCGCGGCGCCGTGAGACCCCGATCGGATTCCTGGGTCACACGGTCACGTTCCTCGGCTGCTGCACTCTCGGCGGTGTACTGCTGGCCGGCCTCATCCTTCCCGCGGCGGGCGCCGTCGGGCTCGGGGCCAAGAGCAGCGCCGAGGGCTTCGAGAGCATCCCCGACGACTTCAAGGCGCCGGCGCTGACGCAGGCCACCCAGGTCTTCGACGCCAAGGGCGGCCTGATCGCCAAGGTCTACGAGCGGGACCGCACGGTGATACCCGCCGAGCAGATGTCACCGCTGGTGCGCCAGGCGCAGGTCGACATCGAGGACGCCCGCTTCTACGAGCACGGCGCCGTCGACCTCAAGGGCATCCTGCGGGCGATCACCAAGAACGCGGAGAGCGGCGCCGCCGTCCAGGGCGCGTCGACGCTCACCCAGCAGTACGTGAAGAACGTCAACGTGGAGAAGGCCGGCGACGACCCGGTGGCCGTCCTGGAGGCGCAGCGCAAGACGCTCGGCCGCAAGATCCAGGAACTCCGGTACGCCATCAAGCTGGAGGAGGATCTGACGAAGGATCAGATCCTCACCAACTACCTGAACATCACCTTCTACGGCCATCAGGCGTACGGCATACAGGCGGCCGCCCAGCGCTACTTCAGCAAGGACGCGAAGGACCTCGCCCTCCCCGAGGCGGCCATGCTGGCCGGGCTGGTGCAGAACCCGTCCCAGTACGACCCGAAGCTGCACCCGGTGGCCGCGCAGAAGCGCCGGGACACCGTCATCGACAAGATGGTCGAGAACAAGCACATCACCGCGGACCAGGCCAAGGAGGCCAAGGCCGCACCGCTGGGCCTGAAGTACCAGGACCCGCAGAACGGCTGCATCACCGCCCAGGCCGGCATGGGCTTCTTCTGCGACTACGTGCGCCACGTGGTCAAGCAGGACCCGGTGTTCGGCAAGAGCGCCGCCGAGCGCAAGAAGCTGTGGGACACCGGCGGCCTCAACATCTACACCACGCTGGACCCGGAGAAGCAGGCCGCCGCCCAGAACGCCGTCTCCGAGCAGGTGTACGTCACCGACCCGGTCTCGGCGGCGATGACGATGGTCGAGCCCGGCACCGGCAAGATCCTGGCGATGGCGCAGACCCGCCCCTACGGTCTGGCGAAGGAGAAGAACCAGACCGTCGTCAACTACAACGTGGACGCGGCGATGGGCGGCGGCATCGGCTTCCAGCCCGGCTCCAACTTCAAGCCGATCGTGGCCGCCGCCGCCCTGGAGGCCGGCCTGCCGCCCACCCAGCGGTACGACTCGCCCAACCGGATGGACTGGCCGACGACGAGGACCTGCGACGGCACCTGGAAGAACCCGAACAAGGGGAAGAAGGAGGGCAGCATCCCGAACGAGAGCCCGCGCGAGGTCGGCCCGTACGAGCTCAAGGAGGCGATGGCCCTCTCGGTGAACACCTACTTCGTGCAGATGGAGCAGGAGATCGGCCTCTGTGCGGTCAAGCAGATGGCCGACAAGCTGGGCGTCACCGGCAAGGCCGACGGCAAGCCGCTGGAAGAGGTCCCCGCCCTCGGCCTCGGCACCCAGGAGGTGAGCCCGTTGACGATGGCGAACGTGTACGCGAGCTTCGCCGCCCGCGGCACCTACTGCGCGCCGCTGGCGATCAACAAGATCTCCACGGTGGACGGCAAGGACGTCCCGGTGAGCCCGGCCAAGTGCACCGAGGCGATGTCCACGGACACCGCCGACGTGATCAACAGCGTGCTGCTCGGGGTGACGGAGAAGGGCACCGCCAAGGAGCTCAGGCTGGACGACCGCCGGCAGATCGCGGCCAAGACCGGGACGACGGACGAGAAGAAGTCGGCCTGGTTCACCGGCTACACCGGCAACCTGGCCGGCTCGGTCTGGCTGGGCAGCCCGGGCACCAAGGTGCCGATGAAGAACATCCGGATCGGCGGCCACTACCAGCAGGAGGTCTTCGGCGCGACCGGCCCGGGCCCGATCTGGGAGCAGGCGATGAGCGACGCCGTCCGGAACATGCCGGAGAAGGACTTCCCGACGGTCTACATCCCGGACCCGCCCAAGCGCGACCCGAACTGCGCCACCCCCAGCGGCTCGCCGACCGGCACCTGCGGGAGCGGCTCGGGCAAGCAGCGCCCGAGCAGCCCCGGCACCCCGAGCAGCCCCGGCAACCCGAGCACCCCGGGCAATCCGGGCGGCACGAACGGTCCGCTCAACCCGAACAGTCCGGTCGGCCGCTCCGCGCCGTCCGCGCCGTCCGCGCCGTCCGGGCAGTCCACCCCGTTGGCCCCCTCCGTGCCGGCCGACCCCGGCGACAACCAGGACCAGTGAGCCGCCCGGTCCCGCCTGGGTACCCGTACTCAGGCGGGGCCGCGGACCGGCGGCGGACGATGGGTGCCATGCCGCACAGCATCCTCGGTGTCCCCGCCGTGTTCTGGCCCTCGATCGGCTACCTGGCCGGGTACCTGGTGATCGGGCTCGCCGCCGCCCGCGAACTGCGCGCGGGCACCGGCGTGGCCAACGCGGTCCGGCAGTGGACCGCCGCCGTCTGGACGTTGCCCGGCTTCCTGCCGGCGATGGTCGTCAACCCGTTCCCGGACGGCAGTGCGGCCCGCTTCCTGTCGGCCACCGCCGTGGGCGCGGCGGGCAACGCGGCGCTGCTCGCCCTGCTCGCCCACGCGGTGGGGCTGCCGTAGCGCGGACGCTACCGTGCCTCGACCGGCTCGCCGGTGTCCTGGTCCAGGTTGAAGACCCGCCGGTAGGAGTCGGTGACCACGGTGATCTGGTCCCGGCCGGTCCAACTCGCCTCCACCAGCCGGGCGTCGTCCGGTGCCCGGCCGATCTGGGCCAGTGACCAGCGCCGCCCGGACCAGCCCGCGCCGACCTCCAGCAGCACCTGCCAGTCGTCGTTGTCCTTCGGCGCGGTGGCGTACGAACGGTGCACCACGACCAGGGCCAGCTCCGGGCGGGCCGGGGCGGTCTCCCGGCTGCGCGTCTCGGCCGCCGAGACCTTGTGCGCGGCCAGCACGCCGAGCAGGAACACCACCCCGGCCGTCACCGTGACCGCCCGGGTGGCCGTCCGTACGGCGGTGCGCCGGTCGCCCAGCCAGGCGGCGGCGATCAGCGCGGCCAGCGCCGCGCCGAGCAGCAACTCGGGCCGGTTGAGCAGGTCGGCGACCAGCATCAGCCCGCCCGAGCGGCTCTCCCACTGCCCCTCGGTGTAGAGCAGCACGGCGGCCGCCCCGCCCGCCAGCAGCAGCCGGACCAGGACGCGCCTGGCCTTCGGCATCCGGTTCCTCATCGTCCCCCCGTCCGATGCGTCACAGCTCCGCGAGCAGCTTGCGGCCCTCCGGCCAGTCGCCCAGCCCGGAGTCCGAGTTGAGGTGTCCGTACGCGCCCGGCTCGACGTACCGGGCGCCCCACGCGCCGGCGAACAGCCGGGCCCGCTCGGGGCTGACCCACGGGTCGTCGGTGCTGGCGACGACCACGGCCGGGAACGGGAACGGCGCCAGGGCCACCGGCCGGAAGCCGGTCAGCTGCGGGACTTCGGCGGTGTCGATGTCCGCGGGGGCGACCAGCAGCGCACCGCGCACCGCGGCGGTCCGCCCGGCGGGCGCGGCGGCCACCCAGCGGGCCACCGTGACGCAGCCGAGGCTGTGGGCGACCAGCACCACCGGCCCGTCGGCGGCGGCCTCGGCCACCGCCGCGTCCACCCGGGCGATCCAGTCGCTCTGGTCGGGGTGGTCCCAGTCCGCCTGCTGGACCCGGCGGAAGGCGTCCGGTTCGGTGGCCTCCCAGCGGGTCTGCCAGTGCTCCGGGCCCGAGTTCTGGTAGCCGGGCAGGACGAGGTGGGTGGTGCGGTCCGGCATGGGCTCCTCCGGTGTGCGGTCGTGGCGGGCAGCAGGAGTCTAGGATGCGGGCAGCCGCGGCCCGCAGCCGGGCGGTGACCCGGCGCGCACGGCCCTCGGCAGGCGCGTACGCCCGGTGACGCGCCGCAGTACGCCCGGTGCGCCCTGTTGCCAACGGCACGGCCGGTGCGGGAGGTTGGTCCGGGCCCGCGGCCGGTGGCCACCGGCCGGGGCCCACGCCGTGTCGGACGCTCGACCATGTGGAGGGATGTCGGCGATGACATCGAAGATCCTGCTCGTCACCGGGGACGCCGCCGAGTCGCTGGAGGTGTTCTACCCGTACCAGCGGCTGCGCGAGGAGGGCTACCAGGTCGACATCGCCGCCCCGACCAGGAAGCGACTCCAGTTCGTCGTCCACGACTTCGTCGACGGCTACGACACCTACACCGAGAAGCCCGGCTACACCTGGCCCGCCGACCTCGCCTTCGCCGACGTCGACCCGGCCGACTACGTCGCGCTGGTCATCCCCGGCGGCCGCGCCCCCGAGTACCTGCGCAACGATCCGGACGTGCAGCGGATCGTCCAGCACTTCTTCGCCGGCGACAAGCCGGTCGCACAGATCTGCCACGGCCCGCTGATCACCGCCGCCGCCGGGGTGCTGTCCGGCCGCCGCAGCTCCGCCTACCCGGCGCTGGCGCCGGACGTGAAGGCGGCGGGCGCCGAATTCGTCGACGGCGAGGCGGTGGTGGACGGCGTGGTCGTCTCGGCCCGCGCCTGGCCCGACCACCCGGCGTGGCTGCGCGCGTTCATCGAGATCCTGCGCACCAAGGCGCCGGCCTCCTGACCCGCTCGCCCCGGCCCGTCGCGCCCCCGACCCGTCTCGGGGGCGCGACTCCGGGAACCCGTCAGGGTCACGCCCCTCCCCAGGTAGCAGACGCGCCGCCCCGGAGGCTGACGACCACCCCGCAGTCGCCCTGCCATGGTGTCAAAGACCGTGGCAGCGGCGGAGGTTGACAGCCCTGCCGGCCGGACCAGGGAGGACGCCATGACCACCGACCCAGCCGCCACCACCCGGCGCCGCCGACGCGGGCCGGCCCTGCGCGCCGCCGTCGCGGCCCTCGCGGGCGCGGGCCTGATCGCCGCGCTCGCCCCGGCCGCCGCCGCCCAGGACGCGGCCCGTCCGGCGAGTGCCACCGACCGCAGCGCCGACTGGACGGCCCTCGACACCGCCCTCGCCGACCTGACCGCGAAGAACGTCGCCACCTCCTCCCTCGCCGCCGTGCGGGAGAACGGCCGGCTCGTCCACCGCGCCGCCGGCGGCGTCGCCCGGCTCGGCGCCGACACCCCCGCCGACCCCGCGGGCCGCTTCCGGATCGGCAGCACCACCAAGACCTTCGTGGCCACCGTGCTGCTCCAACTCGTCGGCGAGGGACGGCTGGGACTGGACGACCGCCTGGAGAGCCTGCTGCCCGGCGCGGTGCCGAACAGCGCGGACATCACCGTCCGCGAACTCCTCAACCACACCAGCGGCGTCGCCGACTACACCCAGGACCCGGCCTTCAACTCCTACGACCAGAACTGGCTCGACACCGGCCGCTACACGTCGTACAGCCCGCAGGACCAGGTGGACATCGCCGACAAGTACCCGCCCGCCTTCCGCCCCGGCCAGGACTGGCAGTACTCCAACACCAACTACGCCCTGGTCGCGCTGATCATCGAACGCCTCACCGGCCACGGCTGGAACGAGGAGGTGGAACGCCGGATCATCCGCCCGCTCGGCCTGACGGCCACCTCGATGCCGCTCTACTCCCCGGTCATCCCCGGCCCGCACGCCCACGCCTACCTCAAGCTCGACAGCGGCCCGGCCGACGTCACCTCGCTCGACCCCTCCATGGCCGGCCCCTCCGGCGCGGGCATCTCCACCACCACGGACCTGACGACGTTCATCCGCGCCCTGCTCGGCGGCCGGCTGCTGCGCCCCGCCGAACTCGCCGAGATGCAGAAGACCACCGCCCACGGCGGGGGCCAGGCCTACGGGCTCGGCCTCCAGCGGGTGGACACCCCGTGCGGTGCGTTCTGGGGCCACGCCGGCGGGATCCCCGGCTACAGCACGATGATGCTCGGCTCGCTCGACGGGAAGCGCCAGTTCGCCAACAGCACGACCTTCTACGACGCCCCGGATCCGGCCGCGGCCCTCGCCGCCTGGCAGCGGGCGGTGAACGCCGGCGTGTGCGGCGGGCAGGGGTAGGACGGGTGCTGCGGATCGGACCGCCCCCTACGCTGTCCGGCGACAGGAACGGCCGACCGTCACCAGGAGGACGAGACATGGCAGAGCCGCTGATCGCCGCAGTCGGGGGCAAGGTGCCCACCGTCGACCCGGGCGCCTTCCTCGCACCGAACGCCGTCGTGGTCGGGGACGTGACGATCGGCCCCGGCGCGGGCGTCTGGTACGGGGCGGTGCTGCGCGGCGACGCCGAGTCCATCACCGTGGGCCGGGACAGCAACATCCAGGACAACTGCACCCTGCACGCCGACCCCGGCTTCCCGCTGGTGATCGGCGAGCGGATCTCGGTCGGGCACAACGCGGTGCTGCACGGCTGCGTGGTCGAGGACGACGCCCTGGTCGGGATGAACGCCACCGTGCTCAACGGCGCCCGGATCGGCGCCGGTTCGCTGGTCGCGGCGGGCGCGGTGGTGCCGCAGGGCATGCGGGTGCCGCCCGGCTCGCTGGTCGCCGGGGTCCCGGCCAAGGTCCGCCGCGAGCTGACCGAGGACGAGAAGGCCGGCATCAAGGCCAACGGCGAGGGCTACCTGTTGCTGGCCGCCGCCCACCGCGAGCTCGAACCCCTGGCGCAGCCCCAGGCCAAGATCCAGCCCCAGCCCTAACCCTGGACGCCGACCGGAGCCGCCGCGGCCGGAGCCGTCGCGGCCGGAGCCGTCGCGGCGGGCACGGGCCGGCGCCGGTCGGCCGCCCAGGCGAGCACCGCGATCAGCGCGCCCGAAGCGGCCAGGCCTGCGCCCACCAGGGTCGGCGCCGTCCAGCCGAACCCGGCGTCCAGGGCCAGCCCGCCGAAGTAGGCGCCCTGCGCGTTGGCCAGGTTGAACGCGCCCTGCACCGTCGCCGAGGCCAGCGTCGGCGCGCTGCGCGCCTTCTGCAGGACCAGCGTCTGCACCGCCGGCACGATCGCGAAGCCGAACAGCCCGATCAGCACCACCGTGACGGCGGCCGACCAGCGGGCGTGCGCGGTCACCGCGAACAGCGCCAGGGTGGCGGCCAGCAGCACGAAGGCGGCACAGACCGTCGGGCGAAGTGCCCGGTCGGCCGCGAACCCGCCGATCACGTTGCCGATCGTCATCCCCACCCCGAACAGCGCCAGCACCAGTGTCACCGAGCCGGTGGCGTACCCGGACACCTCGGTGAGCAGCGGCGCGATGTAGCTGTAGCAGGCGAAGAAGCCGCCGCAGCCGAACACCACGGTGGCCAGCGCCAGCCACAGCTGCCCGTCGCGGAAGGCCCGCAGCTCGTGCCGCAGCCCGGCCTGCCCGGGGGAGGGCAGCGACGGCACCAGCCGGGCGATGGCGAGCGTCCCGGCGGCGGCGATCAGGACGACCACCAGCATGGTCGCCCGCCAGCCCAGGTGCTGGCCCAGCAGCGTGGCGGCCGGCACGCCGACGATGTTGGCGATGGTCAGGCCGGAGAACATCACGGCCACCGCCCGGGCCCGGCGGTCCGGGGCCACCAGTTCGGCCGCGGCCACCGCGCCGGCCCCGAAGAACGCGCCGTGCGGCAGTCCGGTGATCAGCCGGGCGGCGGCCAGCGTCCAGAAGTCCGGCGCCAGCGCGCACAGCAGGTTGCCGGTGGCGAACAGCCCGGCGAGCGCCACCAGCACCGCCTTGCGCGGCCGGCCGGAGGCGAGCGCCGTGAGCAGCGGGGCGCCGATGACCACGCCCAGCGCGTACGCGGAGATCAGCCAGCCGGCCTGCGGGATGGAGACGTGCAGATCGTCGGCGACCTGGGGGAGCAGCCCCATGGCGGCGAATTCGGTGGTGCCGATGGCGAACGCGGTGACGGCCAGCGCGAGCAGCGCGAGAGGCAAGGGGGTGACTCCGGGGTGACGCCCGCGGACGGGTTGGCGCGGCGGGACGGGGGGATTCGTTCGTCCGGCATCCTAATCCGGTCGGATGACGCCGCCGTGAGGTGCGTGTGACGGGAGGGGGTCGCCAGTACGGCGTCCACGCGCGAGACTGGGTGCATGTGCCGCAACATCAAGACGTTGCGCCCGCCGGTGACGCTCGACGCCGACGAGGACGACTTCCGCGCCGCCGCGCTGCAGTACGTCCGCAAGGTGTCCGGGTTCCGCGCCCCGGCGGCGCACAACCGCGAGGCCTTCGACCGGGCCGTGGACGCGGTCGCCGAGGCCACCGCCCGGCTGCTCACCGAGCTGGAGGTCCGCGGCGCGCCCGCCCGGGCCGCCGGGGCCACCGCGTAGGCCGACCGCCGTCCGGCGGGTCCGCCGACCGCGGCCACGCATCGGGACCAGGAGATCGGGACAATCGGGACAGGAGATGGAGATGACCCCCGCGAACCGTTACGTGCTCACCTTCCCCGGCACCCCCGGCACCCAGGCCCCGCAGGACGTCGTCGTGGTCGTCCGCACCAGCGCGACGGGCCCGGGCGGACACCCGGTGTACGAGGACGCCAGCGGCATCGTCCGTGCCGAGATCAGCGACGCCGGCGAGGTCCGGATGCTCGCCAGCGGCGGCCACCAGTCCCCGCACCTGCCGGTCCACGCCGAGCCGCTGCCCTGACCGCTGCCCCGGCTGTTGCCCTGACCGGCCGGCATCCGCCGACGATTTCCGCGAACCCCCCGGGTGCCGTCCGCCCCTGGGGCAGAATCGGCCGCATGACCACAGCGCGCTGGCAGGGCACCGTCGTCGCCGAGAGCGACGAGACCGTCGTCGTCGAGGGCAACCACTACTTTCCGGTCGAATCCGTCCGGACCGAATTCCTGCGTCCGTCCGACACCACCACCGTCTGCGGCTGGAAGGGCACCGCCGGTTACTACACGCTGGAAGTGGACGGGTGGACCAACCCCGACGCGGCCTGGTACTACGCCGACCCGAAGCCGGAGGCCGAGGAGATCCGCGGCCGGGTGGCGTTCTGGCGCGGGGTCGAGATCACCGGGTAGGGCGTACCCCGGGAGCGGAGGGGGTACCGGACATCTATGGCAGTCTTCCGTAAACCCGGACGTTCCAGGCCTGACCCCGAGCCCGCTCCCACCCCCGCCGCCGTGCCCGACGCCGGCTTGGCCGGCGAGCTCGCCGAACTGGTCGAGCAGGCCGAGCAGCCCGAGGGCGAGTGGCGGATCGCCGAGTACCGGGCTGGCCGTGGCCGCGGCCGGGCCCTGGTGGCGAACGCGGCCCACCTGCTCGGCCGGGGCGGCCGGGTCGCCGCCAAGGGTGCCGTGTTCGGCGGCCGCGCCCTCACCGAGCAACTGGTGCGGGCCGCGCCGCGGATCCCGGTGCGCGACCTCGCCACGCTGCGCGCCCAGCACCCCGGAGCGGCCGACCCGGAGGCGCTGGCCGACCTGCTGGTCACCGGCGCGGCCCGGGCCTCCGGCGCGCTCGGCGCCGGCGTGGGCGCGGCGGCGATGCTGCCGGTGCCGCCCGCGATGCCGGTGGAGATCGCGGCGGAGACGCTCGCCGTCGCGGCCTTGGAGATCAAGCTGATCGCCGAACTGCACGAGGTCTACGGCGCCCGGGCGCCGGGCGGTGTCACCCAGCGGGCCGGGGCCTACCTGGGCGCCTGGGCCAACCGCCGGGGGATCGACGCGAGGCTGCTGTCCCGGCCGGCCGGGTTCGCCGCCCTGGCGCTCGGGGCGGAGGTGCGCCAGCAGGTCAGCCGCCGGCTCACCCGCAGCTCGCTGCGCCGCCTGCCGTCGCTCACCCCGCTGCTGGTCGGCGCCGGCATCGGCGCCACCGTCAACCGGCGCGACACCCGTCGGTTGGCCGTCGAGGTCCGCGCGGACCTGCGTGCGCGTCCCCCGGTCGACCGCGCCTACTGGGCCGCCGCGGCGCCGGCGGTGCGGGGCGAGGTCGTCCCGGGGGACTGAACAGCTAGGGCCTGTCCGGCGGGGCCGGGGCGGCCGCGCCCCGGCCGGCCTTGACGCCGTTCACCATCGCCTGGTGTATCGCCCGCGCGGTGGTCTCGTCCGCCGCCGGGACGGGGCTGCCGGTCACCGTGTACCAGTCCAAGGCGCCGGTGTACTGGACGGTGAGCCGGGCCTCGCCGTCCACCCAGGTGGTGTGCACGGTGAGGTCGCCGGAGATGGGGCCGATCTCGGTGGTGGTGACCCCGCCGGGTCCGCTGATGATCGACTGCGTGGTCCAGGTCGCCCACGACGTGCGCGGGTCGACGGGCGGTCGGGCCTGCCTGCCGTTTTGATCGTGTTCGGTCATGCGCTTATCCTCCCCCGCCGGTGAGTCGCTGCCCGGGCAGCGACACCTGCGGTCGCGAAGACCGCCCGGTCCCACCGGGCGGTCGGGTGCTCACAGCTGTTCAGCGGTCCGGACCGGACTCCTCCAGGGTGGGCTCGCCCTCCGCCTGGGAGGTGTCCTGCGCGTGCAGGTTCTGCATCGAGGTGATGCCCTCTTCGGGATCCGCGGCGCGGACGTCCTCGTCACGGTCCGTGCTCATCCCGGCCCGTTCGCTCATGTCGGTCATGGCGGGCTCCGTCTCCTCGGCCGGTCCGGGCGCGCTCCGAGCCGGGGTGCGGCAGGGCCGGGTCTGTCTCTCACCCCCCAGCCTGCCCCCGCCCCGGCCCCGGGGCCAGCCGAACGGGCTAGGGCGGGTCTGACAATTCCCGCCGGGCGCGCGTTGCCAGACACGACGCCCTGGTCGCCGGCCGGCCCCGCCCTCCGTCCGACGGCCGTCACCAGGTGACGGGCAGCGACCGCATTCCGTAGATGAACGCCTCCGAGCGGAACTTCCGGCCCTCCCCGGTGGCCGCCGGCCGCAGGCCGGGCAGCCGCCGGAACAGGGTGGCCAGGGCGATCTGGAGCTCGGCGCGGGCGAGCGGCTGCCCGAGGCACTGGTGCACGCCGAAGCCGAAGGCCATGTGCCGCCGGGCGTCCCGGTCGAGGTCGAGCTGGTCGGCCGGCCGCAGGTCGGCGCCGCCGAACATCTCCTCGTCCTGGTTGGCGGTGGAGATCAGCGCGATCACGCCCTCCCCGGCCCTGATCACGGTGCCGCCCAGCTCGACGTCCTCCAGCGCGACCCGGGGCAGGCCGTGGTCCACGATGGTCAGGTGGCGCAGCAGTTCCTCGACGGCGCCGGGCAGCGCGGCCGGGTCGGCCAGCCTGGCGATCTGCTCGGGCTGGTCGAGGAGCAGGGCGGTGGAGAGCGAGATCATGTTCGCGGTCGTCTCGTGCCCGGCTATCAGCAGCAGGATGCCGGTCGTGGCGACCTCGCCCGGCGTGAGGTCGTCCCGGACGGCGAGCCGGCTGAGGATGTCATCGCCCGGCTCCTCCCGCTTGCGGGCGGCCAGGCCGCCGAGGTACTCGCGCAGTTCGTCCGAGGCGGCCTGGACCTCCTCGGCCGAGCTGTGCTTGTTGAGCAGGGTCCGGCTGAGGCCCTGGAAGCGGTCCCGGTCCTCGTACGGGACGCCGAGCAGCAGGCAGATCACCAGCGAGGGGACGGGCAGCGCGAAGTCGGCGACCAGGTCGGCCTCGGTCCGGCCGTCGGTCATCCGGTCGAGCGCCTCGTCGACGATCTGCTGGATGCCGGGGCGCATCGCCTCGACCCGCTTGACCAGGAAGTCGCCGGTGACCATCCGGCGCTGCCGGGCGTGCTCGGGGTCGTCGAGCCGCAGGAAGCTCGGGTTGGCGAGGAGGGCTTCCCGGCGGCCGGGCACCAGCATCGGGAACCCCTGGTGGCGGGCGTCCGCGCTGAACCGGCGGTCGGACAGGATGGTGCGGACCTCGGCGTAGCCGGTGGCCAGCCAGCAGGACTCGCCGTCGGGCAGGGCGGCGCGGGTGATGGGCGCCGTCGCGGCGGCCTCGGTGTAGGCGGGCGGCGGGCTGAACGGACAGCCGGCGTCGCGCGGGGCGGGCATCGGGAAGGTCCGGGCGGTGGGTGTGCTCGTCAAGGTGGGGTCTCCTTGCGTCGCAATGTCCTCGGGTGGGTGGGGTGGCGCCGGGGCCGACGGTTCGCGCGACGGCGGCCGGGAGCGGCGGTCGTCACGGTGGCCGGGGTCGGCGCGGGCGGGGGACCGTCGGGAGCCGGCGGGAGCGTCAGCCGGCGTCCTCGGCGGAGTCCTCCTCGGTGACGGTGATCGCGCCGCCCGGGCAGAGCTCGGCGGCGAGCCTCAGCACGGCGAACTGCGGGGGCTTGAACTCGGTCTGACGGAGGACCACCAGACTGTCCTGCTCGTCCTGGTCGAAGATCTCCGGAGCGTTCAGGACGCACATCCCGGAGCTGCAGCAGCGGTCCCGGTCGACGCTCACCTTCATGGTCGAGCACCTCTCGCCAGTGCGGCGCCGGGCGTCCGGCGGCCGCCTCTCGTTGTCATTGCCAACCTAACCGTCACCCTTGCGTCCACGGAGGGGCGATGCGGGGATCGTCCAGAATGGCCGATTCGGGTCGGAGCCGGTCCAGCGTCGCCGCAAAGGGGGTTTGAAATTGACGTTACTCCGCCAAAGGACGGCTCACAGCCCCTCGGCGGCGGCAATCTCCCGGACGGTGGCGACGGTGTCGGCCTCGGCGGCGCTCTTGTCCGGCCGGTAGCGCACCACCCGGGCGAACCGCAGGGCCAGCCCCGCCGGGTAGCGGGGGCTGCGCTGGAGACCGTCGAAGGCGATCTCGACGACCAGCTCCGGCCGGACCCGCACCGTCCAGTCGTCCCGCCCGCTCTCGCGGGCGAGGAGTTCGGCGGTCTGCCAGGCGAGCGTCTCGTCGGTGAGGCCCTTGAAGGTCTTGCCGAGCATCACCCACGGGCCCAGCCCGGGCTCGCCCGCCGCCCGGGCGCCCAGGTGCAGATTGCTGAGGAGGCCGCGCCGCCGGCCGCTGCCCCACTCGGCGGCCAGCACCACCAGGTCCAGGGTGTGCCGGGGCTTCACCTTGATCCAGCCGGCGCCGCGCCGCCCGGCCGCGTACCCGGCCGCCGGGTCCTTGACCAGGACGCCCTCGTGACCGCGGGCCAGGGTCTCGCGGAAGAACGCCAGTGCCCGCTCGCCGTCCCCGGTCTCGGTGCGGGGCACCCGCAGGCCCTCCGGCACCGCCTCGTCCAGCGCCGCCCACCGCTCCCGGCCGGGGCGGTCCACCAGGTCCTCGCCGTCCCGGTGCAGCAGGTCGAAGAAGAAGGCGCTGAGCGGGACTTCGGTGCGCAGCCGCTCCGGATCCCGCCGGGAGGCGGTGCGCGCGGCGGTCTCCTGGAACGGGCGCGGCCGCCCGTCGGGCCCGAGCACGATCGCCTCGCCGTCCAGCACCGCCGAGCGCAGCGGCAGCGCGAGCGCCGCCTCGGCCACCTCGGGGACGCGCGTGGTGATGTCGTCCAGGCCGCGGGTGAACACCGCGACCTCCGCGCCGTCCCGGTGCACCTGCACCCGGACGCCGTCCAGCTTCCACTCCAGGGCGGCCGGGCCGGTGCGCTCCAGCGCCGAGGCCACGTCGGGCGCGGAGGCGGCCAGCATCGGCCGCACCGCCCGGCCCACCTCCAGCCGGAACGCGGCCAGCGCGGGCGCCCCGCCGGTCAGCGCCGCCTCCGCCACCGCCCGGGCGGAGCCGCGGAACATCAGCGCCCGGCGCACCGCCGCCGCGGGCACCCCGGCCGCCTGGGCGACGGCGTCGCCGACCAGCGCGTCCAGCGCGCCCTGGCGCAGCTCGCCGACCAGCACCGCGCGCAGGAACGCCTGCTCGACCTCGGTCGCCCGGGCGAACAGCCCGGCCAGCAGCCGCCGCCGCTCGGCCTGCGCGCCGGGCCCGTGCACCCCGGCGATCCGCTCCAGCTCCCGTTCGGTCTCCCGGACGTCGAGCGAGGCCTCGGCGGCGGGCGGCGGCAGGTCGCGCAGGCCCGCCGGGCCGACGCCGGTGCGCAGCCGCCGCGACTCGCCCGACAGCAGGCCCACGGCCGCCGGGGCCTCGGCCGGGCCCAGCGCGCGCAGGCAGTCCGCGAGCAGCGCCGTCTTGGCCCGCCGTCCGGGCTCGGCGGCGACGGCGCGGGACGTCTGGGCCAGGTGCCGCAGCCGCATGGCGCTCCTCGGGTGGTGCGTGGCCGGGCGTCCAGGATCGGCCACCCGACCGGCCACCGCACGGCGGGCGGTGCGCCCGTACCGCGCCGGAGTGGAGTGCGCGGGCGGCCGGTCTTGGCCGTGGTGGAGCTCGGCGCGGAGCCGACGGCCCGTCATGCTGGCGCCACACCGCGGCCCGGCGACCCCGGGGCCCGCCCGCCCGATCGAGGGAGACCGAGTTGACCACCACGACCCGCTGGAGCGTCGGCGCGCCGGAGCGCGCCGACTACCCCGCCTGGCGCGAACTCTTCCGCGGCTACTGCGCGTTCTACCGGCTGCCGATGCCGGAGGAGAAGGCCGAACTGGTCTGGTCCTGGCTCCACGACCCGGACCACGAACTGGAGGGCCTGCTGGTCCGCGACGGCGACGGCACGCCGGTCGGACTCGCTCACTACCGCCCGTTCGCCCGCCCCCTGCACGGCGCGGTCGGAGGCTTCCTCGACGACCTGTTCGTCGCGCCCGAGGTGCGCGGTGGCGGTGCGGTGGACCAGCTGCTGGCCCGGCTGCGGGCGATCGCCGCCGAGCGCGGCTGGAACACCGTCCGCTGGATCACCGCCGACGACAACCACCGCGCCCGCAGCAAGTACGACCAGGTCGCCACCCGGACCATGTTCGTCACCTACGACATGGCCCCGGACGCCCCGTGACCCGCGGCCGGGCGGCCTGAGGGCGTGCCTCGGGAACGGGCCCCGGGCCCGGCCGCGGCCGGGCCCGCGGCCCTGCCGCCGGACATTCGTTCGGACTTTCTGTTATCGGGGCGTCGCCGGGCGGTCTCCCAGGTGTCGGCACCCGACCCGCCGACCCGGACAGAAAGCGTGGGCACGTGAACAGCGACGACAGGACGACCATCCTCCCGGCGAACGGTGCCGAGAGCGGTGCACGGAGCGGAGCCTCCGGCCGGCCCGGCGGCCGCGCCGCGCGCCGGGCCGCCCAGCGGCACACGGAACGCCCCGGAGGCCGGGCCCGCCGGGCCGGACGGCGCGGTCCGGTCGGCCCGGTCGCCGCCGTCGCCGCCGCCGTGGCCGGCACCGGACTGCTCGCCGCCCTGGTCGGCGCCGGCTACGCGGCCTACGGTGGCAAGCAGGCCGACCGGGACGCCACCGGCCAGGCGCTGGCGGCGGACGCCGCCCTGATAGCAGCCGAGGCCGGCACCCACGACGGCATCCAGGTCCCCGGCGCCGGGGGAGCGGGCCCCGACGTCGCCGCGCCGCCGGTCACCCCGGCCGCCACCGACCCGGCACCGGCCCCGACCAGTGCCGTCACGACCACCCCCGCCGCCCCGGCGTCCCCGACGGCCCCGGCGACCGCGACGCCGACCCGGACGGCCACCGGGAGGCCGAGCCCGAGCACGCCCGTGACCGCTCCCGCTGCCGCCAAGCCCACCGGCACCCCGGCCGCCGCGCAGCGCACCGGTGCCCCCGCCCCCACGAGCGCCTCGGCGCCCACCCCGGTCGGCGGCGGCGCCGCGCCCTCCTCCGCCCAGCAGGTCGTCGACCTGGTCAACGTCGAACGCGCCAAGGCCGGCTGCGGCCCGGTCAGCGCCGAGCCCCGGCTGGCCGGCGCCGCCCAGTCGCACAGCGACGACATGGCGGACCGCAACTACTTCGACCACGCCAGCCCCGACGGCGACCACGCCGACCACCGCATCGAGGTGACCGGCTACCGCTGGAGCACCTGGGGCGAGAACATCGCCCGCGGCCAGAAGGACCCGGCCGCGGTGATGGATTCCTGGATGAACAGCCCCGGTCACCGTGCGAACATCCTGAACTGCGCGTTCAAGCAGCTCGGGGTCGGTGTGCGGACCGGTTCCGGCGGCCCCTGGTGGACCCAGGTCTTCGCCGCCCCGGCCTGACCGGCCCTCCGGCAGGGTCCGTTTTCCGATTCCGCGCAAATTGTTGTTATCTGATCACTCACCACAGGTCTCCGAGGAGGCAGCGGCGAACGGAACACGGCAAGACGGAGTGCGGACCATGAACGCTGACGTGCAGAACAGGACCGGGACCACCCTGGTACGCGCGGCCCAGGCGGGCGACCGGCAGGCCCAGGAGGCGCTGGTCGCCGCCTGGCTGCCGCTCGTCTACAACGTCGCCGGGCGCGCCCTGGACGGTCACGCCGACGTCGACGACGTCGCCCAGGAGACCATGATCCGCGCCCTGGACGGCCTGGACGGGCTGCGCGAGCCGGAGTCCTTCCGCTCCTGGCTGGTCGCCATCACGATGAACCAGATCCGTCGTCGCCACGCCGCCGGCCAGCAGCAGCCCACCGTCGGGGGCCTCGACGAGACCTGGGAACTCGCCGACCCCAGGGCCGACTTCACCGACCTCACCGTCCTGCGCCTCGGCCTCTCCGGCCAGCGCCGGGAAGTCGCCGAGGCCACCCGCTGGCTCGACCCCGACGACCGCGAACTCCTCGCCCTCTGGTGGTTGGAGGCCAGCGGCGAACTCACCCGCGCCGAACTGGCCGAAGCCCTCGACCTGACCCCGCAGCACACCGCCGTCCGCGTGCAGCGGATGAAGAAGCAGCTCGAAGCCGGCCGGATCGTCGTCCGCGCCCTCGGCGCCTACCCGCGCTGCCCCGAACTCGCCGACGTCACCACCGGTTTCGACGGCGCCCCCAACTCCGTGTGGCGCAAGCGCATCGCCCGCCACATCCGCGGCTGCGCCACCTGCGACCGCCTCGGCCGTGACCTCTTCCCCGCCGAAGGACTGCTGGCCGGCCTCGCCCTGGTGCCGATCCCGCTCGGATCGCCCGCGCTGCTGCACTTCCAGCACACCGCGGCGACCGTCGCCACCACCGCCCCGACCGCCGCGAGCACCCATGCGGGCTGGGCCGGGACCGCCGCGCGCAAGGCCGTCCTGGCGAGCGGTGCGGTGGCGGTGGTGACCGTCACCACCCTCGCCCTGGTCTGGTCGCACCCCGCCGACACCCCGAGGGAGGCGACCCCCGTACCCACCACCCCGGCCGCCGCTCCCGCCGCCCCGGTGCCCCCCGCGACCCCGGCCGCCGCACCGGTCACCCTGTCGGCCACGCCCACGCCGACCCCCAGCGAGACACCGACGGCGATGCCGTCACCCACCGCCACCCGGTCGGTGGCCCCGCCGCCGCCCAGCCCGGAGCGCCAACTCGTCGACCTCGTCAACGTCGAACGCGGCAAGGCGGGCTGCGCCCCCCTGCGGATCGACCCGCGGCTGCACGCGGCCGCCCAGAAGCACGCCGACGACATGGTCGCCCGTGGCTTCTTCGACCACGTCAACCCGGACGGCGTCCGTACCGACGCCCGGCTGACGGCCGTCGGCTACCGCTGGTCCCAGTGGGGCGAGAACCTCGACCGGGGGCCGACGTCCCCCGCCACGGTGGTCGCCCACTGGATGGACGGCGGCATCCACCAGACCAACATGCTGGACTGCGGCTTCAAGGACGTCGGCGTCGGTCTGGCCACCGGCCCCGCCGGCGCCTACTGGACCCAGGACCTCGGCGCCCCGCTGTCCTGACACCGCACCGCAGCACCGTCGTACCGCAGCACCGTCGTACCGCCGCGTTGTCGCGCTGCCGCGAGCTAGGCGGGGGTGACACCGACCAGTCCGTCGGCCGAGCCCGTCACGTACCCGGTCGCCTCCCCGACCACACCGCCCGCGTCCCCGACCTGCCCCGGCAACGCGTCCGGCGCGCTGGTCAGCGACCCGGACGTTCCGTCCTGCCCCCCGACGGCACTGGCGTGCGCACTCGGTGCGGTGAGCGAGGCCACGAAACCCACGGCGAGCGAGGCGACGGCGAGCATGCTGCGCTTCTTCATGGCGGGTCCAACGACGATCCGCCGGGCGGGTTACGAGGACGGCGGCGGATTCCCTCGTCCGTGGCCGTGCGGCCGGGGCCGCGGCACAGCCGCAGCCCGGTGACGGCCGGTCGGCCGAACGGTGGCGCCGCGGGCCCCGGACGGGCTGTCGGGCCCCGGGCCTTTTCCGGTGGCGGGAGGCGTGGGAGGGCGGTGGGATGGGGAGGGGTCGGGAATGATTCCGGCAAATCGGTTGAATCACCACACTTTCGGTCTTATCGACGTCGGTCTCATCGACCAGGACCCCCCACCGCGACACGAAGGGCACCCGATGCACGCAGCCGAGCTCACGCCAGCCGTCCTCGCCGAGCTGCGCCGCCCCCGGCGCTACCCGGCCGTCTCCGTTCTGCTGCCCACCCACCGCAGCGAGCCCGACAACACCCAGGACCCGGTCCGCCTGCGCAACCTCGTCGCCGAGGCGAAGAACCGGCTGCACGCCGACGAGGCGGTCAGCCGGGCCGACCGGCTGGACGTCGTCGAGCAGCTGGACCGCGCGCTCACCGAGGTCGACCTCGTACACGCCGAGGACGGCCTGGTGATCTACGCCGCCCCCGGTGAGCACCAGGTGTGGTCCCTGCCGCGCCCGGTGCCCTCCCGGGTCGTGCTGTCCGAAACCTTCCTGACCCGCAACCTGGTCTCCGCCTACACCGCCGGTGCGCCCTACTGGGTGCTGACCGTCGCCGCCGACCGGGTCGCCCTGTTCAGCGGCAGCGGGGCGCACCTGGCCGAGCACACGGGTGCCGCCTTCCCGCTCGACCAGGTCCGGCCGGACTGGGACGTCGAGCGCCAGGAGCGGATCGGGGACGTACCGAGCACCTTCCGCGACGAGGAGACCCGCCGCTTCCTGCGTTCGGCCGACACCGCGCTGGCCGCCGTGCTGGAGGCCGACAACCGCCCGCTGTACGTGCTCGGCGAGGCCGCCGCGATCTCCCTGCTCGACGAGGTCGGCACCGCTGCCAAGCGCGCCACCGCCCAGGTCTCGCACGGCGGCCTCGGCCACGCCGCCGCCGCCGCGGTGGCCGAGGCCGTCCGGTCCACGGTCGCCGAGCAGGGCAGCAAGGCCGTCACCGAGTTGCACGAGCGCCTCGACCAGGCCCAGGGCGTGAAGGGCCTGGCCGCCGGCATCGACGAGGTCTGGCAGACCGTCGCCGAGGGCCGCGCCGCGCTGGTCGCGGTGGAGGAGGACTACTGGCAGCCCGTCCGGGTGACCGACAACCACCTCGTCCCGGCGGCGGCCGGTGAGCCCGACGTCCGCGAGGACATGGTCGACGAGATCGTGGAGCGCGCCCTCGACACCGGCGCCAAGGTGCAGTTCGTCCCCACCGGCGAACTCGACGCCCGCGGCCACATCGCGGCCGTCCTGCGGTACTGACCCGCCCGGTACTGAACCGCCCGGTGCGGGCCCGGCACGGCACCGGGCCCGCACCGCCGTGTCACGGCCGCGTCAGGACCGGTGGAACGCCCGCCCGGCGGCACCCGAGGAGACCGACCCGACCCCGGGTATCAGCCCGCCGGTGATCGGCCGGGCGTCCGCACCGCGCAGGGCCGCCCCGCCGCCCGCGCCGTACCACCGCGCCGTCCACCGGTCGCAGCCCCCGGCAGCTACCCGTCGCCGCTCGCCATCCATGAGAGGACCCCCGTTCTCTGATCGTGCTCGGGACGCTAGCAGGAGCCACTGACACTGAGCCCAGGTCGGCCAGGTCGGCCCGGACGGTCCTCAGCGGGTCGTGGTCGAGGAGGGAGTGTTCCCCTCGGAGGTCCGGATCGAGTCCAGCACCTGCTGCACCTGCTGGATCGTCACGTGCGACGGCTCCCGCAGGCAGGCCGTCAGCTGGATCAGCACCAGCGTGCCGGTCCGGGCGACGGCCCGATGGCCGATGAGCTCTCGGGTGCCGCCGCGTGTGAGGCATTCCTTGTCGAGCGTGATGTCGGAGGTGACGGCCAATGAGCTGGTGAACTTCCCGACCAGGTCCGGTTGGTCCACCAGCCGGAGGGAGAGGAGGGCGCCGCCGACGGGCAGCAGCGTGTTGGACGGGCAGGCGATGCCCGCCGTCCGGCAGGGGGACGTGGGGCTGATCGGCCCGGTGGCCAGGTAGCCGATGCCGTTCCGGGGGTCGCCGTTGAAGGTGCTCTGGCTGTACCAGCCGCTCGGCAGGTCGAGCGCCAGGTTCGGGTACGACGAGAAGTGGACCTGCGATCCGGGCGTCGGCATCGTGGTCGGTGTCGCGCTGGGGCCGATCGTCGGAGCGGGCGGTACCCCGCCCGGCACCGTTTCGGCCGGTCCGGTCACCCCCGGTCCCGCAGCCGTCCCCAGTCCCGCGCCCACTCCGCGCTCCGGCGTGGGCGCGATCGCGGGCGCGGCGGCCAGCGCCGTGGCGACCAGCCCGGCGGTCAGTCCGGCCCCGAGCCCGGCGGCCCGCCGTCGGCGCCGGGTGCCGATGGCGCGGGCGCGCACCCGTTCCATCCGGTCCTCGGGCGTGGCGAGCTCCGGTACGGCCTGGTGGAGCAGGATCCGCAGCTCCTCGCCCTCACCGCCGTCCGGCCTCGGGTCGTCCGGGTCCAGCAGGTCAGTACCGATCACGGGGTCCCCCCGCCAGCAGCAGTTCCCGGGCCGGCAGCCGGCCGCGCAGCGCGGCGAGCGCGCGGTGCGTCTGGCTCTTGACCGTGCCGGTGCTGCAGCCCAGGACCTCGGCGGTCTCCTCGACGCTGAGGTCCTCGAAGAAGCGCAGCACCACCACGGCCCGCTGGCGCGGCGGCAGGGCGCGGACGGCCTGGGCGACCACCTCTCCGAGCACCACCCCTTCGTACGGGTCCGCGCTCGCCGGCGGCGGCTCCGGCAGTTCGCCGTGCGGCAGTTCGCCGGTCCAGCGGCGGCGCCACCAGGAGACGTTGCAGTTGACCAGCACCTTGCGCAGGTAGGCCTCGGGCCGGTCGATGGAGATCCGGTCCCATTTGGGCCAGATCTTGGCGAGCGCGGTCTGCAGCAGATCCTCCGCCTGGTGCGGGTCGCCGGTCAACAGCCAGGCCACCCGCAGCATCTTCGGGCCGCAGGCGGAGACGAACTCCTCGAAGTCCGGTGTGCCATCCCTCATCCCGCCGTCCCCGCCATGGTGTCCGTGTCGTCCCTGTCAGCCGTGGCGGCCTGCTGGGCCGCGATCGTGGTGTCCTACTCACAGCTGATGAACGTGCTGGACGGTGTTTCGGGTTGTCTTCCGGGCACGGGGATTTTCGGCCGGCCGGCGCGGGGAGGTTGGACGGCCCGCGAGCCGGCCGGGACTCGGCCGGGCGGCGGGCGGGCCGTGGGCACCACGATGGCCGCGTCGGGCCCGTCCGGCCAGAGGCGCTCACGGGGCGTCCGGGCGCACGATGCGGCGCGCCAGGGGCGTACGGGTGGGACGCAGGGGGCGGCGGACCCACGGACCGGGCCGACCGGGTGGCGGTGGGTCAGAGCGTCCCGGAGCCGTGCGGCGCCTCGGTGGGGACACCGCGGGCGGCGGCCGCCGGGTCCGAGGTCACCGGGGTGACCGTCCAGTCGGGGTGGCCGGGCATCGGCGGGGTGCGCAGCCCGTACAGCCAGTCGGTGAGGAAGCCGGAGAGGTCCTGGCCGGAGACCTCGGAGGCGGTGCGCAGGTAGTCCCGGGTGGTGGCGGTGCCGTACCGGTGCTCGCGCAGGAAGGTGCGCTCGATCCGGTCGAAGGTCTCGGCGCCGACCCGCTCGCGCAGCGCGAACAGCACCAGCGCGCCGCCGGTGTAGCGCTGGCTGTCGAAGAGCTTGGCGGCGCTGGGAGCGGCGACCGGTCCGGAGTCGTGCCGCCACTGGTCGCCGAGGCCGTAGAGGGCCCGCATCCGGTCGACCAGGGTGGTGTGGCCCCAGGCGTCCGGCCAGCCGCGCTCGTAGCGGTAGACCAGGGCGTAGTAGTCGGCGTGCCCCTCGTTGAGCCACAGGTCCGCCCAACTGGCGGGGGAGACGCTGTCGCCGAACCAGGAGTGCACCAGCTCGTGCATCTGGTGCGAGCCGATCGCGGACTCGGGCTGGCGCAGGAAGTTCGGCTTGTAGAGGGTGAGGGTCTGGGTCTCCAGGCCGGTGAAGCCGAACGCGGCGGGGTCGTCGGTGTCGGCCGGCAGGAGGCCGTAGGTCTCGAAGGGGAACGGCCCGAGGTGCTGCTCGGCCCAGGTCAGCTGGCCGGCGGTGAGCGCCAGGGCGGGTTCGAGGTCGGCGGCCCGGGCGGTCGGGACGACGTCGCGCAGCGGCAGGCCGTGCGGACCGGTGCGCTCGCGGACGGTGTAGTTCCCGACGGAGACCTGTACCAGTTCGGTGGCCATCGGCTCGCGGGAGGCGTAGCGCCGGGTGGTCCGGCCGTCGCCGAGCCGTTCGGTCTGCGTCAACTCCCCGTTGGCGACGCCCAGCAGGCCGTCGGGCGCGGTGACGGCGATGGTGAACCGGGCCTTGTCGCTGGGGTGGTCGTTGCACGGGAAGACGGTGTGCGCGCTGTCCGGCTGGCCGGCCACCGCGAAGCCGTCCGGGGTCGGGACCCAGCCGGTGTGCGGGAGCCTGGCGCGCGGGTCGGCGGTGTACTCGACGGTCAGCCGCGCGGTGGTGCCGCGGTGCAGGGGCCGGGGCGGGGTGATGGTCAGCTTCTCGTCGTGGGCGGCGAACCCCGCCGGGCGCCCGTCGACCCGGACGGCGCGCACGGTCAGGCCCAGCGCGTCCAGCTCCAGGTGTGCCAGGGTGCGGGACGGCCGGGCGGTGATCACCGCGGTCGCGTCGACCGTGCGGGTATCGGCGCGGTAGTCGAACGACAGGTCGTAGGCGAGCGCGTCGTACCCGCTGTTGCCGAGTGAGGGGAAGACCGGGTCGCCGAGGCCGTCCGCGGCGGTGGCGGCCGGGGTGCCGGCGGACAGCAGCACCGCACTGAGCACGAGCGGGAGGACGAGGCCGACACGGGGCCTGGACAGGGCGATCACCGCACTTCGGGAGTCGTGGCCTCGGGGGCCTGGCTGGGGGACTCGTGGCTTCGGGAGTCCTGGCTTCGGGAGCCCCGGTGAGGAGCGGGGCCGGGCGGCGGTATGTGCGCGACGCACCGGGCACGGACCCTAGCGGACCGGGGCGCCCGCCAGGCGCCGCCGCCCGGACGGCTGTCGACACGAGGATCCCCCGGACGGCCTACAGCGATGGCGGGGCCGCCGCGCGCTGGCTAACGTTCGAAGTGCTTCGCCCCCTGACGGACGAGGCCACGGCCGTCGGAGAACCTGGCCAGGTCCGGCGGCCGTCCTTCATGCCCGGGCGCACCCCGTAGGCTGGCGGCCGAGACGACGCCCGCGTACCGGATGCCAGGAGCCGCCGTGACCAGCCCCGATTCGCACGTTCTGGTGATCGGCGAGTGCGTCGCCGACATCGTCCGCACGGATGGCGCCCCGGACACCGTCCACCCCGGCGGCAGCCCCGCGAACGTCGCCTACGGCCTGGCCCGGTTGGGGCGGCCCGCCACCCTGCTCACCCAGCTCGGGGAGGACGCCAACGGCCGGCTGATCCGGGCGCACCTGGAGTCGGTGGGGGTGGTGGTCCGGGCCGCCGGGGTGGCGCGGACCCCCTCGGCCGTGGTGCGTCTCGACGGGCAGGGGCGGGCGCGCTACACCTTCGACATCGGCTGGACGTTGCCGCCGACCGAACTCGCCGAAGCGCCGGGCGCGATCCACCTCGGCTCGATCGGGGCGGTCACCGACCCGGGCGCGGCGGCGGTGCTGGCGCTGGTCGAGCGGTGGCGCGGCCGGGCGCAGATCAGTTACGACCCGAACGTGCGCCCCGCGCTGATGGGTGAGCGGGCGCGGGCCGTGCGGCGGGTCGAGCGCTGCGTGGCACTGAGCGACGTGGTCAAGGCGAGCGACGAGGACCTGGCCTGGCTCTACCCCGGTGAGGACGCGGAGGCGGTCGCGCGCCGCTGGCTCGCCCTCGGCCCGGCCGTGGTCGCGGTGACCCTGGGCGCCGACGGCGCGTTCGCGCTCACCGCCGGGGGCGGGCACGCGCGGGCCGCAGCCGTTCCGGTGCCGGTCGCCGACACCGTCGGCGCCGGGGACTCCTTCACGGCGGCTTTCCTGCACGCCCGCGCGGCCGGCGCCGACCTCGCCGGCTGCCTCACCCAGGCGGTGACGGCCGCCGCGCTGACGGTCTCCCGCCCCGGCGCCAACCCGCCCTCGACGGCGGAGCTGACGGCCGCCCTGACGCGGACGGGTTAGCCGGCCAGCTCCTTGCCGTACCAGATCTGGGCGTACGGGCCGCTGCTGTAGGCGGGGATCTCGCGGTAGCCGTGGCGGGTGTAGAGCGAGCGGGCCTCGACCAGGTCGAGGCGGGTGTCGAGGACGATCCGCCGGGCGCCGAGCGAGCGGGCGGCCTCGTCGACGGCGGCGAGCAGCCGGGCGCCGCCGCCGGTGCCGCGCAGGCCGGGGCGGACGAACACCCGGGTCAGCTCGACGGTGTCGGCGTCGCGTCGGCGCAGCCCGGCGCAGGACTGGGCCGCGCCGTCGTAGTGGCCGAGCAGGAAGAGGCCGTCCGGTGCGGCGAGGTCGTCGCTGGGGGATCCGGCCAGCCCCGACTCCAGTTCCTCGGGGGTGCCTTCGCGGCCGAGGTGCAGGCGGTAGTAGCGGTTGGCCACGTCGTAGTAGTACTCGCGCAGCAGGGCCAGGGCCTCGGGTGCGGTGACGTCCGCCGTGGCGACGGACCAGAGGCGGGCGGTGCGGGGCGCGGTGTCGGTCATGGGCGCATGATCGGTGGTCGCGGGCCCGGTCCGCAATCGGGTTTCGCACGGCCGCCCGGTCGGCTCGGGTGCCCGGCCGGTTCGGCAAAGGAAGGGCAAGGAGCCCGGCGCGTCGTTGCCCCGCACGGGTGATGAGGGGGTTGGCGGGGGTGCGCTGCGGGGGAGCAGTGCGTCTATGAACAGATCATCAAATCATCGCATTAATGCGGGTTTGAGAGGGATTCAGGGGCGCGGCGCCGGCGCTCGGGCGGGTGTGCGGACCGGTCTGCTGGCCACCGTCTGCCTCTCCGCCGTCGCCGCCGGCTGCGCGGGGCCGGCCGACCCCGCGCGGCCGGCCGTCGTCCCGCCCGCGCCGGGTGCCGTGCCCGTCGTCGAACACGGGGTCGGCCGCCCGCCCGAGGCGCTGCCGGTGCTGCCGGGCCTGGCCCGCAAGGAGGAGGAGGCCGGCACCGAGGCGGTCGCGCGCCGGGAGTCGGAAACCCGGGCGGCCCTGGAGACCGCGCACCGCTGGGGCCTGGAGGCCCCGCCGCTGAAGGCGCCGCCACGCCCGGCGACCAGGCCGGTGCTGGCCCAGTCGCAGGGCGTGAAGCTCAAGGAGGGGCGGCCGCCGGTGGTCTACCGGGTGCCGACCGACGAGAAGGTGGTCTTCCTCACCGTCGACGACGGTTCCGAGAAGGACCCGGAGTTCTCCCGGATGGCCGACGAACTCGGCATCCCGCTCAGCACCTACGTTTCCGACTACCTGGCCCGCGAGAACTACGGCTACTTCCGCGACCTGCACGCCCAGGGGGTGGAGATCAACAACCACACCATCAACCACCGCAACCTGAAGGTCCTCGGCTACGAGGCCCAGCGCGACGAGATCTGCCGTCAGCAGGACCAGCTGGAGAAGCAGATCGGCGTCCGCCCCCGGCTGTTCCGGCCCCCGTACGGCGAGTACAACGACGACACGCTGCGCGCGGCGGCGTCCTGCGGGGTCCAGGCGGTGCCGCTGTGGAACGAGGAGGCCTTCCCGGACCACATGGAGTGGCGCTACGACGACCGCAAGCTCCACTCGGGCGACATCATCCTCACCCACTTCCGGGGCACCGACCTCTGGAAGGCCTCGATGCCGGACCTGCTCCGCAAGGTCGTCAACGACGTCACCGCGCAGGGCTTCGCCCTCGGCCGGCTGGACGACTACCTGTAGGAGTTCGCCCGTCGGGGCCCCCGGGGGTCAGCCGAGCGAGAGGGCGTCGAGGTACACCCAGGCGCCCTCGTGCCGGACGAACCGGCTGTGTTCGGTGAGCACGCCCTGCTCGCGGCCCTCGGTCCAGTGCGCCCGGAAGGCGACCGTGCCCTCCGCGTGGAAGGCGCCGCCCTCGGTGGTGGCCACCACCTCCAGGCCGGTCCAGCGCAGCGCCGGGTCGAAGTCCACCTCGGCGGGCCGGGTGTCCGGGTGCCAGGTGCGCAGCAGGTAGGCCTCGTCCTGGGCGGCGAAGGCGCTGTACCGCGAGCGCATCAGGGACTCGGCGGTGGTGGCCGCCGTCTGGCCGCGGTGCAGCCGCCCGCAGCAGTCGCCGTAGGCGGCGGGCAGGCCGCAGGGGCAGGGGGAGGAGGGCAGCAGCCGGGGCGCGGAGGCGGCGGCGCGGGGCGCGGGGTGACGTCGGGACATGCGGTCCATTCTCTCCCTCCGGCCCCGGCCGCCCCGACCGGGGCCGGTGGGGCGTCCGGGTGCGGGTGCTCAGCAGCGGGCGGAGTCCGGTTCGCCGAACCAGGCGTGCAGCGCGCGCAGCAGCCCGTCCGGATCCTCCTCCCCGGGAGCGGCGGCCCAGGCGACGTAGCCGTCCGGGCGTACCAGCAGCGCGCCGGCGGGCGGTTGCGGGCAGTCGGCCGTGAGCACGTCCACCCGGCCCTTCCAACCGGCCGCGAGGTCGGCGAGCCGTGGCGGGCCCTCCGCGAGGTCGAGCAGCAGGGCCCGGCCGCCGCGGGCCAGTTCGGCGAGCCGGGTGGGGCCGGCGGCGGTGGTCAGCGGGAGGTCCGGCGCGAAGCCGCCGGCGAGCGGGTGCGGGCAGTCGGTGTCGTACCGGACGTCGCTGCCCGCCATGAGCGCGGCGATCCGCCCGAGGTTGTCCTGGTACGCGAGCAGCTCGCCGAACAGGGCGCGCAGGGCGGTGACGGCCGGGCCCGGGGACATCAGGGCCATCTGGGCCTGCGAGTGCATGAAGACCCGTTCGCCGATGGGGTACCGCTCGCGGTGGTAGCTGTCCAGCAGGCCGGGCGGGGCCCAGCCCTGGAGGTCGGCGGCCAGCTTCCAGCCGAGGTTCGCGGCGTCCTGGAGTCCGAGGTTGAGGCCCGGACCGCCGGTGGCGGCGTGCACGTGCGCGGCGTCGCCGACCAGCAGCACCCGGCCCTCGCGGTAGCGCTCGGCGAGCCGGGTGTTGTGCCCGACCTGGCGGCGCGGGGTGTGCGCGCCGGGCGTGTCGGCCGGGGCGAGCGGCAGGTCGGCGCCGGTCACCCGGCGGACGCTGGCGCGCAGTTCGTCCAGCGTGGCCGGCACGGTCTCGTCGACGGGCGGGCCGGCCCACTCCATGGTGGCCATCATGGCGAGTTCCGGGCCCATCGGGGCGAGCACGAACACGCCGTGCGCGGTGCGGGTGTGGGTGAACGGGCGGAACGGCGTCGGGCAGCCGGGCAGCAGCACCTCGCCGGTGTCGAGCACCCGCAGCCCCTCGGGCGGGCGCACGTGGGCGATGCGCGCGACGGGGTCGGGCGAGGTGACCCCGGGGAAGCCGATCCCGGCCAGCTTGCGGACGGTGCTGCGGCCGCCGTCGGCGCCGACCAGGTAGCGGGCGCGCAGCCGCTCCGGCCCGTCCGGTCCGAGGACCTCGACGGTCACCCCCGCCGCGTCCTGGCTCAGGCCGGTGACCTCGCGGCCGTGGTGCACGGTCACGCCGAGTTCGCGGGCCCGCTCCGCCAGGGCCTGCTCGATCCGGTGCTGCGGCACCGGCAGGGCGTACAGCGGGTTGCCGTCGAGCTCCCGGAGGTCCAGCGGGAACGCGCCGAACACGAAGCGGGGCACCGGGACCGGGGCGCCCGGGCCGCCGAGCCGCTCGTACAGGCCGCGGTGGTCCAGCAGCCGGATCACCTGGCCGACCAGCCCGTTCGCCTTCTGCTCCGACGAACGTTCGGCCAGCCGGTCCAGCACCACCGGCCGGATTCCGGCCAGCGCCAGTTCGCAGGCCAGCATCAGCCCGTTCGGGCCGGCGCCGGCGATGATGACATCGTGGGTCATGGTAAATCCCCCTGTGCGACGGTGAGTTCACGAAGACGACGGTTCGGGGAGGCCGGCCGCCAGCTGCCGCAGTGCCTCCGCCAGGAGCGTTTGGAGCGGTACCGGCGGGTCGGCGCGCAGCCATACGTCGCTGGCCGCCTTGAGCGCGGCCAGGACGCCGGCGGCGACCAGTCTGGGGTGGAGGCCGCCGGGGTCGGCCCCGGTCCGGGCGGCCACCGCCGCGGTGAGCCCGGCCTCGGCGTCCGCGCCGGCGCGGGCCAGCTCGGCCTGGAGGGCCGGTTCGCGCAGCAGTAGCCGCACCGCGGCGGTCCACCGCGGGTCCGGCTGCTCCGCCGCGCCGTCGAAGGGCGCGAGGGTGGCCCGGGTGAGCGCCTCCCAGAGCGGTTCGGCCGCGGGCCGCTCGCTCAGTGCCTCGCCGACGAGCCGGATGCGGTCGCAGTGCCGGGAGACGATGGCCTCGGCCTTGCTGGAGAAGTAGTTGTTGTAGGTGCGCGGCGACACCCCGGCCGCGGCCGCGATGTCCTCGACCCGGACGTTCTCCAGGCCCCGTTCCACCGCCAGGCGCAGTGCGGCCCAGCTCAGCGCCTCCCGGGTCGCGGCCTTCTTTCGTTCCCGCAGACCGATCTGACTCTTCGTCATGACCACCACTCTCCCCGGAAGTCTGCGCGCCGCGCAAGACTGCGTGGCACGCAACTTTTTCGGATCCGACACCCCGGGCGGATCCGCCCCGGCGGGGTTGCGAGGAGTCGCGCGGCGGCTCGGCGAGTCGCCCTGCCCACCCGGTTGGTCACTGATAGTAGTGGCCTGGTTGCGGAGCGGTCTCCCGCGCCGGTTCGGCGGGACGGTTCGACAGCACACCTCGACAGGACATGAGGAGCGGTCATGGGTGGCAGACAGCGTCCGCCGGGAGCGCGGACCCCTCGGCAGGGCAGGCCCGTCGCGGGCGGCCGGGTGAACGCCCGGGCGGAGATCGCCCGGCTGGAGGGTTATCTCGCCTGGGAGGCCGAGGTGGCGGCGGCCGAACGGGACGCCCGGGCCTTCGCCGGGCAGTTCCCGTGGCTGCCCGCCGCGGAGCGGGAGAGCCTGGAGCAGGCCTACGCCGCCGACCGGCTGCGCTACGCCGAGGAGGTCGTCGACCGCGCCGTCGAGCGCTGCCGCCGGCTGGCCGCCCGCTACCGCAGCGAGTGCCGCCGGATCTGCGCCCGCTGGGCCGCGCTCTGCCTCTCCGTCACCCTGGCGGCGGCGCTGTTCGCCGTCGTCCCGGCGGCCCTGCGGGCCTGAGCCGGGCCGATCCGCCGGCACGCCCGAGGGCCCGCCGCGCCGATGACGGCGCAGCGGGCCCTCGGGCGTGCGCGGGGATCAGTGGTGGCCGTGGCCGCTGCTGATCTCCTGGTGCTCCTCGGCGGTGGGCTTGGCGATCTGGCTGCCCTCGCCGTAGAAGCCGCGGGACAGCTTGGCCCTCGTCCGGGCGAACAGCCCGGCCTTGCGGACCACCCCGTTCTCGTCCACCTCCGGCGGCAGGTCCTCCGGCTGCGGCTGCTCGTGCGCGGTGAGGGTGTACATCCGGCCCAGCGGGAGCGGGGCGTGCACCTCGACGAACTCGCCGTGCTGGAGCCGGTTGATGACGCCGGTCTCCCGGCCGTGCAGCACCTTCTCCTTGTCGCGCCGCTGCAGGCCCAGGCACCACCGCTTGGTGACCACGAAGACGACCACCGGCACGACGAAGAATCCGGTGCGCACCGCGTAGGTGATCGCGTTGATCGACAGGTGGAAGTGGGTGGCGAGCAGGTCGTTGCCGCCGCCGGCCAGCAGGATCAGGTAGAGGCCGATCCAGGCCGCGCCGAAGGCCGTGCGCACCGGTGCGTTGCGCGGCCGGTCGGCGATGTGGTGCTCGCCGCGGTCCCCGGTGACCCAGGCCTCCAGGAACGGGTAGCACCAGATGATCAGCAGCACGGTCGGGAAGACCATCAGCGGGACGAACACCCCGAGGTTCAGGGTGTGGCCGCCCCAGACGCTGATCTCCCAGCCGGGCATCACGCGCACCAGGCCCTCGGAGAAGCCCATGTACCAGTCCGGCTGGGCGTCGGTGGACACCTGGTCGGGCCGGTAGGGGCCGTAGGCCCAGATCGGGTTGACGGTGGCGATCGCCGACATGAACGCGACCACGCCGAAGACCAGGAAGAAGAAGCCGCCGGCCTTGGCCATGTAGACCGGCATCAGCGGCATGCCGACCACGTTGTCGTTGGTCCGGCCGGGCCCGGCGAATTGGGTGTGCTTGTGGTAGAAGACCAGGATCAGGTGTGCCGCGAGCAGGCCGACCATGACCCCCGGGATCAGCAGGACGTGCACGGTGAACAGCCGCGGCACGATGTCCTGGCCGGGGAACTCGCCGCCGAACATGAAGAACTGCAGGTACGAGCCGACGATCGGCACGGCCAGGACGGCACCCTCCATGAACCGGATGCCGGTGCCGGAGAGCAGGTCGTCCGGCAGCGAGTAGCCCATGAAGCCGTCGAACATGCCGAGGAAGAGCAGCAGTGCGCCGAAGACCCAGTTGATCTCGCGGGGCTTGCGGAACGCGCCGGTGAAGAAGACGCGCATCATGTGCGTCAGCATCGAGGCGACGAACACGATCGCCGCCCAGTGGTGGACCTGGCGCATCAGCAGGCCGCCGCGGACCTCGAAGCTGATGTCGATGGTCGAGGCGTAGGCCTCCGACATCTGGATGCCCTTGAGCGGGACGTACGAGCCGTCGTAGATGACCTCGCCCATGCTCGGCTTGAAGAAGAGGGTCAGCCAGACGCCGGTGATGATGATGATGACGAAGGTGTAGAGCGCGATCTCGCCCAGCATGAAGGACCAGTGGTCCGGGAAGATCTTGCGCAGATTGGCCTTGGCCAGGGAGTAGATGCCGACCCGGCCGTCGGTCCAGTCGGCCAGGGCCTCGGCCTTGTTCGCGGGGTTGGCGCGCGTGCTGGTCACCGGTCCCGGCTGCGACTGCTGGTCGGTTCTCACGACGGACTCCCCGGCGTCCTCGGCGTGCCGGGCTGGAGGCCCGCCGGCAAAGACGCCGGCCGGCGAAGTGTTGTGATCATGGGACCTCTCGATACGGGCCCGCCGGCTGAACCGGCACGCGGAGCGGGTGACCCACTGGCCCGTTGCTCAGGGTGATGGAGCGCTTACTCTGTCATGCTGTCGGCAGGGGGCCGACTGTGCACGTCCATCGGTCCGTACGGCCGCTCGTGTCGGGCCGGACGGGGGGTCCTGACGTCCGATCGGCCGCCGGACGGGTGGCGGTGCTGCGCCCGGGTGCCGCTGAACCGTTTCGGCGCGCGCCGCGTCCGGAGGTCGCGCGATCCCGGGCCTACGCTGCGCCAATGGTGGATCACCCTGAACTCTTCGAGGACGTCACCGCGGCCCTCGCCCGCGCCGGGATCGACGCCGGGCCGGGCCCGTCCCTGCTGCGGATCGGCCATCGGCCGCCGGGGGTGGCGGTCGGCTGGTCGCCGGGGGAGGGGCCGGACGGGCCGCCCTCCCGGGGGGCGCGCGAGGCGGTCAGCGGTGCGGTCGCCGTCGTGCTGCGCGAGTGCGGCTACCTGGTCGCCGAGACGGCCGGCGGCGAGCTGTTGGTGACGCCCGCCGCCGCACCGGTGGCGGTGCCGGCGGAGCCGGAGACGGTGCCGGAGCAGTGGTGGGGCTGAGCCGGGCCGGCTCGGCAGCCCTCATACCGAACCCTTACCTGAACGGGGGGTGCTGTTGACCACGGCGGCTCTAAGGTTTGCCTAAGCTAAGTCGAAGCGCCCTGGACCTTCGTGTCCGGGGCGTTCGGCTGTGCCGCGCCGCCGCCACCCGCGGCGGGCCGCCGAGTTCAGGTACGACCCGGGGTGACCGGGGGAGGAGCCCGCTGCATGTGGGATGAGGCGTTTCCCAGCTTTCTGATCGGGCTGCGCGAGGGTCTGGAAGCCGGACTGATCGTGTCGATCCTGGTCGCCACGCTCGTCCGCTTCGGGCACAAGGCCCGGTTGCCGCAGGTGTGGACCGGCGTCGCGGCGGCGATCGCGCTCAGCCTCAGCTTCGGTGCGGTGCTCACCTTCACCGCCGCCAACCTCTCCGGCCACGCCCAGGAGGCGTTCGGCGGGGTGCTGAGCCTGATCGCGGTCGGCTTCGTCACCGCGATGGTGTTCTGGATGCGCCGCTCGGCGCGCACCCTCTCCGCCGAGCTGAAGGAGAAGGTGCAGGCCTCGCTGGCGATGGGCGCCGGCGCGCTGGTGCTCACCAGCTTCCTGGCCGTCGGCCGCGAAGGCCTGGAGACCTCGCTCTTCCTGTGGACCAACGTGCGCACCGCCGGGGAGTCCACCGGGCCGCTGCTCGGCGCGGCCGTCGGCCTGGTGCTCTCGGCCGGCCTCTGCTGGGGCCTGTACCGGCGGGCGCTGAAGATGAACCTCACCCGGTTCTTCACCATCACCGGCGCCGGCCTGATCGTGGTCGCGGCGGGCGTGCTCGGCTACGGCCTGCGCGACTTGCAGGAGTCCGGGCTGGTCGGCGGCGGCAGCTCGTACGCCTTCGACCTGAGCGGCCAACTGGACGCCTCGTCCTGGTACGCCACGCTGGTGCAGGGCACCCTCAACCTGACCGTCACCATGACGGTCCTCCAGGTCGTCGGCTACCTCGCCTACCTGTGCATCGTGATGACGCTGTTCGTCGAGGGCGTCCGCGGCGGCAAGACCGCTCCGGCCGCCGGGAAGGCGGCGCAGGGCGAGGCGGCGCAGGGCGAGAAGGCCGGGGCGGCCGCGCCCGAGGCCGCCGGGCCGGTGCGGTCCGGACGGCCGCGCTGGGCCGTGCCGACCGCGCTGGTCGCGGTGCCGGTGGTGGTCGCCGGGGCCGTGATCGCGGTCAGCGACGGCAAGCAGGGCAGCTCCGCCACCGTGTCCGTCTCCGAGCAGGAGTGCGGCAAGGGCTTCAGCACCCCGCTGCCCGGCCAGCAGGTCTTCCAGATGCACAACACCGGGGACAAGGTCTCCGAGGTCTACCTGGTCAACCCGGCCAGCGGCGCCGTCTACGGCGAGATCGAGGGCCTGGCCCCCGGCACCACCCGCGCGCTGACCGCGACCATCGGCTCCGGCGACTACGCCTGGCGCTGCGTGCCCACCGGCGGCACGTCCGTCACCTCGGCCGCCGTGCACGTCACCGGCGGCGGCCAGGTCAAGGCCGTCAAGCCGGTCGCCGAGGACGACCTCAATGGCCCGCTCGACGCCTACAAGGACTACGTCGGCAAGGGCCTCGCGACCCTGCTGACGCAGACCCAGAAGCTCCAGGCCGACGTCCACGGCGGCGACCTCGCCACCGCCAAGGCCGACTGGCTCACCGCCCACCTCCAGTACGCCTCGCTCGGCGCCGCCTACGGCACCTTCGCCGAACTCGACGGCAAGATCGACGGCCGGCCCGACGGGCTCGCCGACAAGGCCCAGGACAAGGACTTCACCGGTTTCCTACGCCTGGAGTACGGCCTGTGGCACGGCCAGTCCGCCGCCGACCTGACGCCCGTCGCCGACCAGCTGGCCGCCGACGTCGCCAAGCTCGGGCAGGACTTCCCCGGCCAGGACTTCGACCCCGGAGACCTCCCGCTGCGCGCCCACGAGATCCTGGAGAACACCCTCCAGTTCGAGCTCACCGGCGACACCGACCAGGGCAGCGGCACCAACCTGGCCACCGCCCAGGCCAACCTGGCCGGCACCCGGGAACTGCTGACCGTCCTGCAGCCGCTGCTCGACGAGCGCGACCCCCAGCTGCTCCCCCGCGTCGACGCCGGGATGAAGCGGGTCGGCGATCTGGTCGCCGCCGCCCACAAGCCCGAGGGCTGGACCGCACTGGAGCAGCTCCCCGCCGACGCCCGCCGCCAGCTCAACGGCGCCACCGGCCAACTGCTCGAAGACCTCGCCCCCATCCCCGCCCTGCTCGAGATCCGGAAGGCCGCCTGATGACCGACCACACCGCTGCCACCGGAGGCTCCTGCCCGTTCCCGCACGCCGCCGCGTCCGCCCCGGCCGTCGCCGAGGGCGGCTGCCCGGCCGGTCCGGCCCGCCGCAGCTTCGTCCGGACCGCCCTCGGCGCCGGCGCCGGAGCGGCCGTCATGGCGGGCGGGGCGTTCACCCTGGCGGCCGGCCCGGCCTCCGCCGGGGACAGCCGCCAGGCGAAGAGCGGAGTCGTCCCGTTCCACGGCGACCACCAGGCCGGCGTCACCACCCCGGCCCCCGGCTACGCCGCCTTCGTGTCCTGCCAGGTGATAGCCCAGGACCGCAAGGGCCTGGAGGACCTCCTCAAGACCCTGACCGAGCGGATCCGCTTCCTCACCGCCGGCGGCACCCCGCCCGACCTCGGCGTCGGCGCGCCGCCCGCCGACAGCGGCATCCTCGGCCCCACCGTGCCCACCGACAACCTGACCGTCACGGTCGGCGTCGGCGCCTCGCTGTTCGACGACCGGTACGGGCTGGCCAAGGCCAAGCCGACCAAGCTGGCCCCGATGAAGACCTTCCCCAACGACAATCTGCAGGCCGCCGAACTCCACGGCGACCTCTCGCTGCAGATCTGCGCCGACCGCCAGGACACCGTGCTGCACGCGCTGCGCGACATCACCCGGCACACCCGCGGCGCGATGCAGATCCTCTGGCGGATCGACGGCTTCCAGAGCGAGTCCCGCCCGGACGGCGCCCAGCGCAACCTGCTCGGCTTCAAGGACGGCATCGTCAACCCCGACACCACCTCCGCCCGCGAGATGGACCGGCTGATCTGGATCACCGACGGGCTGGGCGAGCCCGCCTGGGCGACCGGCGGCAGCTACCAGGTGATCCGGATCATCCGGATGCTGATCGAGTTCTGGGACCGCGTCACCCTCGCCGAGCAGGAGAAGATGTTCGGCCGCCGCCGCGACACCGGCGCGCCGCTGGACGGCCGCCAGGAGACCGACGCGCCGGACTACGGCAAGGACCCGGAGGGCAAGGCGATCCCGCTCAAGGCGCACATCCGGCTCGCCAACCCGCGCACCGCCGACACCGACACCTCGCGCATCCTGCGCCGCGGCTTCAACTACGACCGGGGCGTCGACCAGGCCGGCAACCTGGACATGGGCCTGGTGTTCTGCTGCTACCAGCAGGACGTGGTGCGGCAGTTCGAGGCCACCCAGACCCGGCTCATCGACGAGCCGCTGGTCGACTACATCTCGCCGACCGGCGGCGGGTACTTCTTCGTCCTGCCGGGCGTGAAGGACAACGCCGACTGGCTCGGGCGCGGGCTGCTCGCGGCGGTCTGACGGCGGTCCCACGGCGGCCGACGTGACGCCGCCGGGCCCCGGGCGCTGCCGCGTGCCCGGGGCCCGGCGGCGTTGCGCGTGCCCCGGAGCCGCCACGCGGACGGGAGGTCGAGGACACGCCCTACGGGCCGAGGGTGAAGCCGATCACCGCGCCGCCGCCGTCCCGGTTGGCGGCGAAGGCCTCGCCGCCGTGCGAGCCGGCCACCTCGTGCACGATGGCCAGGCCCAGCCCCGAACCGGGCAGGCTGCGCGCGGCGGTGGCCCGGTAGAAGCGGTCGAAGACCCGGGAGAGGTCGGCCTCGTCGATCCCCGGCCCGCCGTCGCGCACCTCGACCCGGCGGCCGCGCACCACCACCTCGATCGGGGCCGTCCCGGCCGGGTCGAACTTGGCGGCGTTGTCCAGCAGGTTGCCCACCGCCCGGGCCAGCGCGTCCGGGCGGGCCGTGACCACCGTGTCGTCGGCGTCCACGGTGATCTCCCGGCCGCTGCGCCGCCGGGCCTGTGCGGCGGCCTCGCGCACCAGCTCGGCCAGCACCAGCTCGGTCGGCTCCTCGTCGGCCTTCCGGTCCGCGGCGAGCGCCACCAGCTCCTCCACCAGCAGCGTCAACTCCCTCGCCTCCTCGGCCAGATCGGCCATCAGTGCGGCCTGTTCGGCGGGCGGCAGGCGGTCCAGGCCGGGCAGGACCGAGAGGTTGGTGCGCAGGCTGGTCAGCGGGGTGCGCAGCTCGTGCCCGGCGTCCTGGACGAGCCGGCGCTGGTTCTCCTTGGCCGTGGCGAGCCGGCCCAGCATCCGGTCGAAGGCCCGGCCGAGCCGGCCGACCTCGTCCGTTCCGGCGGCCGGTACCGGAACGTCCAACCGTCCGCTGGCGGCGACCAGTTCGGCCGCGTCGGTGAGCCGGACCAGCCGGCCGGTGATCCGCCGGGCGAGCAGCCAGCCGGCCCCGCCCGCGAGCACCGCGACCACCGCCACCGACACCCCGGTACGGATCCGCAGCGTCGCCAGCAGGTGCTCGGTGGGGCCCAGTTGCTGGGCGATCTGGACCGCGCCGCGGCTGCCGCCGAGCGAGACCACGGCCACCCGGTAGGTGTCGCCGTGCACGCGCCGGAGCCCGGACGAGGTCTGGCCGGGGTCGTCGGAGCGGGCGAGGGAGCGGTCCTCCGGGGTCGGCCGGAGGTCGATCCGGGCGGTGCCGGGCAGCACCTCCCCGTCGGGGCCGAGGGATTGCGAGGTGACCCGGATCGGGCGCAGCAGATCCTCGCTCAGGCCGCCCGTGCCGTTGAAGTCGCCGGGGAACAGCATCTCCCGGCCGACCTGCTGGTGCACCGCCTGGACGGCCGCGGTGAAGTCGGCGCCCTCGTCGTCCCGGATCAGCCGGGCGGCGGAGTGGTAGCCGAGCGCGCCGATCAGCACCGCGACCAGGGCGGCCATCGCGGCGAAGGCGAGCGAGACGGTGGTGCGCAGCCCCGGGCGCGGCCACAGCGGCCGCGGCCGCGACCGGCCCCGGCCGGTCACGACTCGCGCAGCGTGTAGCCGACGCCGCGGACGGTGTGGATCAGCGGTGTCAGGCCGGGCCGGTCCAGCTTGCGGCGCAGGTAGCCGATGAACACCGCGAGGTTCTTCGAGCCGGGGCCGAAGTCGTAGCCCCAGATCCGCTCGTACACCGTGGCCTGGTCGAGCACCGAACCCGCGTGCCGGGTCAGCAGCTCCAGCAGGTCGAACTCGGTCCGGGAGAGCTCCAGCTCCTGCCCGGCCCGCCAGGCGCGCCGGGCGTGCGGCTCGACCCGCAGGTCGGCCACCGTGAGGACGCCCCCGGCGGGTTCGGGCGGGTTGCGGCGCAGCAGGGCGCGCAGGCGGGCGAACAGCTCGTCCACGTCGAAGGGCTTGACCAGGTAGTCGTCGGCCCCGGCGTCGAGCCCGGCGATCCGGTCCGGGACCTCGACCCGGGCGGTGAGCATCAGGACCGGGGTGCGGTCGCCGTCGGCGCGCAGGCGGCGGCAGACCTCCAGGCCGTCCGGGCCGGGCATCATCACGTCCAGCACCAGCAGGTCCGGGCGCTGCTCCGTGAGGGCGGCCAGGGTCTGCGCGCCGTCCGCGGCGGTGCTCACCCGGTAGCCCTCCAGCTGGAGGGCGCGGGTGAGGGAGTCGCGGATGGCCCGGTCGTCCTCGGCGATCAGCACGGTGTGGGTCATGGCCCCGATTCTCCCCGGCGCGCCCACGGCGGCGTCCGGCGGGTCCGGGCGGCGGCGCGTGACGGGTCTGGGGGAAGGGCCTGGGCGAGGGCGGCGTCCGGCGGGTCGGGGCCCGGCCGGTGGCCGTGCCGGCCGCGGCTTTCGCAGCGCCGGGGAGGGGCGTACGGTGGCCACACGGTGGCGTGTCCGCCGGGGGCGCCGCCGGGTCCTTGTCGGCACACCCCGCCGGAGGCCGCGATGGCAGACCGGATGGCCTTCCTCACCACCCCGCGCGCCGAGCGCGAGCGGCGGGACGCACAGCAGCGACTGGGGGACTCCCGGGAGGTGTACCGGCCGCGGACGCCGCTGCCGGTGGTGGGCGGGCAGGCGGGCCGGTGCATGGACTGCGGGCTGCCGTTCTGCCACCACGCCTGCCCGCTGGGAAACCTGGTGCCGGAGTGGAACCGGCTGGTGGCGGACGCGGACTGGCGGGCCGCCGCCGCCCGGCTGCTGGCGACCAACAACTTCCCCGAGTTCACCGGAAGGCTCTGCCCGGCACCCTGCGAGAGCGCGTGCGTGCTGGCGATCGACGGCGCGGCGGTGGCGATCAAGAACGTCGAGCTGGCGATCACCGACCGGGCCTGGGAAGAGGGCTGGGACCTGCCGCAGCCGCCCGATCGGGGCGCCGGGTGGCGGGTGGCCGTGGTCGGCTCGGGCCCGGCGGGCCTGGCCGCCGCGCAACAGCTGACCCGGGCCGGGTACGCCACCACGGTGTACGAGCGGGCCGACCGTCCTGGCGGGCTGCTGCGCTACGGGATCCCGCCGTTCCGGCTGGAGAAGCACCGGCTGGACCGGCGGCTCGACCAGATGCGGGCCGAGGGCACGGACTTCCGCACCGGGGTGTTCGTCGGCCGGGACCTCGCGGCCGGGGAGCTGCGGGCCGGGTGCGACGCGCTGGTGGTGGCGGTCGGTGCGACCGCCTGCCGGGAGCTGGCGGTGCCGGGGTGCGCCCTGCCCGGCGTGCACCAGGCGATCGACTACCTGACCTGGGCGAACCGGGTCGACGAGGGCGACCGCGCGGCCCCGCCGGTGTCCGCCGAGGGTCGGCACGTGGTGATCGTCGGCGGCGGGGACACCGCGGCCGACTGCCTGGGGACGGCGCTGCGCCAGGGCGCGGCCTCCGTCACCCAGCTCGACATCAACCCGTGTCCGCCGGTGTGCCGGGCGCCGGAGCAGCCCTGGCCCGTCCACCCGAAGGTGTACCGGGAGACCACCTCGCACGAGGAGTCGGGGGCCGCGGCGGCCGGTCCCCGGGTGTTCGCGGCGACCACGGTCGGCTTCGAGGCCGGACCGGACGGCCGGCTGGCCGCCGTCCGCTTCGCCGAGGCCGAACCGGCCGACCGCAGCCCCCGGACCGGCACCGAGCGGCGCATCCCGGCGGAGCTGGTGCTGCTCGCACTGGGCTTCAGCGGCCCGGAGCCGGACCAGGGGCTGATCGCCCAACTCGGCCTCACCACCGGCCCGGACGGCGCCCTGGCCCGGGACGACGACTTCGCCACCGGCGCGCCGGGCGTCTTCGTCGCCGGGGACGCCGGGCGCGGGCAGTCACTGATCGTGTGGGCGATCGCCGAGGGGCGGGCGGTGGCCGCGGCGGTGGACCGCCATCTGCGCGGCGGCACCGAACTCCCGGCGCCGATCCGGGCGTCGGCACGGGCGCTCACGCTCTGAGGGGCGTGCGGGCGGTCACGTGCTGAGGGGCGTGCGGGCGCACACGCGCTGAGGGGCGTGCGGGCGCACACGCGCTGAGGGGCGTGCGGGCGTTCATTGCTCTGAGGGGCGTGCGGGCGGGCCCGGCGGCCCGGCCGCACCTCCGCGCAACCCATTGCGGTGTGGGGTATCTGCTGCCGGTGCGGTGAGCGGGGCCGGGCCCGGTCGGTTTCGGGTCAGAGCAGCGGCAGCCGGCGGAGGAAGACGTCAGGGGCCTGGTTGGTGTCGCCCGGGACGAGCGTGCCGTCCTCGGAGGTGAACAGCACCGTGGTGCCGAGGGCGTCGATGAACGGCCGCTCCGAGGCGCCGGCGGTCTGCGAGCCGTCCGTCGCCACGCTGACCCGCTCGGTGCGGCCGGTCCGCAGGTCGCGCCGGAAGACGTCCCCGGCGTTGTTGGTGTCCCCTGGCACCAGGTTCGCCGCGTCGGAGTCGAAGTAGACCCAGCGGGCGTCGGCGGTGATCTGCGCGTGGTAGGAGTCGCCGGAGGTCTTCGTCCCCGGGAGCCCGGCGCTGACCAGGGTCTCGGTGTCCTCCTCCAGGTCGCGGACGTACACCTCGAAGTGGTGCCCCCGGGGGCCGTTGCCGTCCTGGAGCAGCGCCGAGTAGACGGCGTAGCGGCCGTCCCGGCTGAGCGCCGGGGAGGCCGCCCCGCGGTAGCCGCCCGCCCCGTCGGTGCTCACCAGGACGCTCTGCTCGTCGCGGAGGTCGCGGACGTAGAGCGGGTAGAAGCGGGGCTTGAGGATCGTCGGCTGGTCGTCGTGCCGGAAGGAGTCGCGGACGAACTCCTCGTCGGAGACGCCGTCGAGCTCGGCGGCGGCCTTCGCGGCGAGGGCGCCGGGCTTGTCCTGGCCGATGATGTTGGTGGCCTTCGAGATGAAGCCGACCGAGCCGCCGTCCCCGCTGATCACCGGCTCGGCGGAGGAGGCGTTCGCCTCGGTTCCGTCCGCGCCGACGCTGACCGGGCGGGTCCCGCCCGTCGAGCGGTCGGTGACGTAGATGTTGCCGCCCGTCCAGGTGACCGTGCCGGGGGCCAGGTCGGAGCGGTTGGACTGGTAGGCGACGTACCGGCCGTCCCAGCTGATCGACGGGTGGCTGGACTGCCGGCCGGCCTGCGGCTTGGCCGGGTCGTGTCCGGTGGACACCAGCTCGGTGGTCCCCGTCCAGCGGTCGTGGACGTAGACGTCCTCGAAGCCGAGGTTCCCGCCGGGGGCGAGGTTGGTGGCGTAGGAGCTGAACGCCACGTAGCGGCCGTCGCCGCTGATCGTGGCGTTGAAGGAGTCGTCGGCCGCCTGGGCGCCGTTCGCGCCGGTGCTGACCCGTTCGGTCCGGCCGGTCCACAGATCCCGGACGAAGACGTCCGACTTGCCGTTGGTGTCGCCGGGAACCAGATTGGCGGCCTTCGAGGTGAAGACGGCGAAGCGGCCGTCGGCGCTCAGACCGGCGGCGTCCGAGGCGCCGTCGGGCTGCCTCTGGCCGAGCCCGACGGACACCCGTTCGGTGCGGCCGCGCGGCGCGTCCGCCTGGGCGGGCGTCGCCACCGTGACGGCGGCCAGCGCGGCCGCCGCCAGCGCGCCGGCCGCGCGCAGCAGGTGTGGTGCGGAACGTGTGCGAGTCATCCGGTTCCTCCCCTGGGTGCGGCCGGCCGCGTCGAATTCCCCGGCGGCCGGCTCGTGGCGAGCCAACCGCCGAGTGCGGCGGGAGGTCAACGATGCCCGCCCGGGAGCGGCGGAATCGCGTCACCGGGAGGAGACGGAGAGGGTGATGGATCGGGTGCACACGGCTTTTGCTAGCATCCGGCGGCAGATGCGTCGGAGGGGGTTCGGGTGGACGGTGGCAAGCGGGTGGAGGAGTCGGTCGAGGTCCGCTACACGCCGACGACCGCGGACTTCCGGGCGGCCTTCGCGGCCCGGGCCCGGGGTACGGCGGCGGGTCGACGGTCCCGGCGGTCGAGGTACCTGACCGCCTCCTGCACCGGGGCCGGTGCGGTGGTGCTCTCGGTCGCCGACCGGACGGTGGGCCCACCGGCGCTGGTGATGCTCGCGGCCGCGCTGCTGCTGGTGGTCGGACTGCCCTGGCTGCAACTGCGTCAGGTGCGGCGGATGGCGGCGGACAAGGGTGAGTTCCGGATCGTCCTCGGCGAGGCCGGGGTGACCGTCACCAACGCGGTGTCCAGCGCCGAACTTGCCTGGCGGGAGCTTCCGTACTACCTGGAGACGCCCGGACTCTTCGTCCTGCTGGGCGGGGACGAGCAGACGCACGTGCTGACCCTGCTGCCCAAGCGCGGCACCGGCGACCCGGGCCGGCTCGGCGCGTTGATCGCCCGGCACGCCACGGTGCCCGCCCGGGACTGAGGGGCGGCGCCCCGGTACGCCGCTGTCGAGATGGGCGGTCATGGCGCGGGTTGTTGGTCGGGTTGGTGGGGCTGGTCGAGGTGGTCGCGCTGGTCGCGCTGGTCGCGCTGGTCGTAGCGCCAGAGCGCGGGCAGCGCGGCCGACAGGGCGGCGGTGCCGGCCATGCAGAGCAGGCCGCCGGTGCGCAGCGCGACGCGGATGCCCTGCCGGGCGGCGAGGCCGCCGGCCCGCAGGTCCCCGAGGGCGGGCCCGGCGGAGCCGATCAGCATCTCCAGGCCGGCGGCGCGGCCCCGAAGTTCGTCCGGAATGGACTGGTTCCAGATCGCGCTGCGGAACGTGTCGCCGATCTGGTTGGCGCCGCCCGCGACGAGCAGGCAGAGCAGGACGGCCCACAGGCCGGGGGCGATCGAGGCCGCGGCCGTCGCCGCGCCGACGAGGGCGGCGCAGAGCAGCACCAGCCGGCCGTGCCGGTGCACCCGCTCGGTCCAGCCGCCGGTGGCGGCCGCGAGCAGGCCGCCCGCCGCAGCGGCCGAGTAGAGCAGGCCGAGCGCCCACACCGCGTCCAACTCCTGGGCGAGGAAGGGGAACAGTGCGGTCGGCAGGGCGCAGACGGTGGCCGCGAGATCCGCGAGGTAGGTGCCCAGCAGGTCGGGGCGGCGGGCCGCGTACCGGGCGCCGTCGACGAACTCCCGTAGTCGCGGTGCCTCGGCGTCCCGCTGCGAGGGGACGGGCCGGACCCGGGCCAGCAGGGCGATCGAGACCAGGAAGGTGCCGAGGTCGACCAGGTAGGCGGCCGGGACGCCGGCCGCGGCGATCAGCAGCCCGGCGGTGGCCGGGCCGGCCAGGCCGGCGATGCTCCAGCGCAGCGAGAGCAGGTTGCCCGCCGCCACCAGCTGGTCGGGCGGCACCAGCCGGGGGATCATCGCCTCCGCCGAGGGCTGCTGAAGGCCCTGCAGTGCCGCTGCCAGTCCGGCGGCTGCGTACAGCGGCCAGAGCGCGGGCGTGCCGAGCAGCGCGTTGGCGAGCAGCAGGGCGCTCAGTGCGGCGAGGGCGAGTTCGGTGACCAGGGCGACGGTGCGGCGGTCGGCACGGTCGGCGAGGACGCCGCCGTAGAGGCCGAACACGATGGTCGGCAGGAGTTCGACGGCGCCGACCGCGCCCACGGCCAGTGGTGAACCGGTGAGGTCGGCGATCTGGAGCGGGATCGCCGTCATGGTGAGGACGGAGCCGAGCAGGGTGACGGTGCCGGCCGTCCAGGTGAGGCGGAAGTCGCGGGAGGACCGCCAGGGCGCGGTGTTCGGCAGCAGTCGGGACCTGGGACGGTCCGTTCCTGGGGTCATGGGGTGGTGGTCCCTTCGGGCCGTCGATCACGACGGCTCTCCTTACCGCCGATAAATTCCAGCTCGGAACTTATCGGCGATAAGGTGGAGTGGGCAAGCGGATAACGGAGAGGTGGTCGGCGGTGGCACTGCAACGCGACGAGGTGGTGCGCACCGCGCTGCGCGTACTCGACGAGGAAGGCATCGACGGCCTGACCACCCGGCGGCTCGCCCGCGAACTCGGCGTCCAGTCACCCGCGCTGTACTGGCACTTCAAGAACAAGCGGGAACTGCTCGACCTGATGGCCGAGGCGATGCTCGCCGAGGCCCTCCCGGCCGACCGCAGCCCGGATCCGGGGCACTGGCCGGACTGGCTCGCCGCCGACGCCCGCGCCAAGCGCCACGCCCTGCTCGCCTACCGCGACGGCGCCCGGGTGCACGCCGGAACGCTGCCCACCGAAGACGAACTGCCCGCCGTCGAAGCCCAGTTGGACGCTCTCCGGCAGGCCGGCCTGCGGCCCCGCACCGCGCTGCGGCTGCTGCTCACCATCGACCGCTACATCATGGGCTGGGTCACCGAGGAGCAGGCCTGGCGACAGGACGCCGCCGACCGCGCCCGGCCGCCCTTCCCGGACGAGGCCCTGCGCGACCTCCCGCTGCTGCGCGAGGCGGCCGACGTGCTGCGCATGACCGACCACGACGCCGACTTCGAGTACGGGCTGCGCGTCCTGATCGAGGGCTTCCGGGCCGAGATCGCGCGCGAGGCGCTCGGGACGGATGGCCCCGCGTGACCGGCCGTGATCGGCCGGACAGCGCCTAACGGTGGGGGTGCAGTGCCTCGCGCAGCCGCCCGCCGGAGGCGGCGAGCTGCCGGGCGGCGGTCGGCGCGTCCACGTCCGCGAGCAGGACCAGGATCGCGTCCTTGGCCCGGCCTCCGGTGGCGGCGAGCGCGTGGCGGACCGCAGCCTCGTCGGCGCCGGTGGCCTCCGTGACGATCCGGTGGGCCCGTGCGCGGAGCTTGGCGTTGGTGGCCCGGACGTCGACCATCAGATTGCCGTACGTCCGGCCGAGCCGGACCATGACGGCCGTCGACAGCATGTTGAGCACCAGCTTCTGTGCCGTGCCCGCCTTCAGTCTGGTCGAGCCCGCCAGCACCTCCGGGCCGACCTCCACCTCGATCCCCAGCTCGGCCGCCGCCACCAGTGCCGAGCCCCGGTTGCACGCCAGTGCGACCGTCAGCGCCCCGGCCGCCCGTGCGGTCCGGACGGCCGCCACCGTGTACGGCGTGCGGCCGGAGGCGGAGACGCCCACCACGGTGTCGGCCGGGGTGAGCCGGAGCGCGGCCAGCTCGGCCGCCGCCAGCTCCGGGCGGTCCTCGGCGCCCTCGACGGCCCCGGTCACGGCAGTCCCGCCCCCCGCGATCAGGCCCACCACCAGGCCCGGACCGGTGCCGAACGTCGGCGGGCACTCGGCGGCGTCCAGCACTCCGAGCCGCCCGGCGGACCCCGCCCCGGCGTAGACCAGTCGCCCACCGGCCGCCATCCGTGCCGCCGTGGCGTCCACCGCGGCGGCGATCCGGACCAGCTCCCCGGCCACCGCGGCGGGGACGGTGCGGTCCTCGGCGTTCATCAGGCGGAGCAGGTCTGTGGTCGGCAGCTGGTCGATCCCGGCCCAGTCGGGGCGGATCGTCTCGGTCGGCGGTAGGGCGTCCTGGTCCATGCGGCCAGCGTCCCCGGACATGGCGGTCGCCAATCGGCGCGGGGCCGCGCGTGGCGGTGGTCTCCGGGTCCTCGGTCGTGGCGGCGCCATGGCGGACGCCGGGAAAGGCGCGGTGGGAGCGACCGGTGTGCCCGTGATGCCTTCCTCGTGCGGAGTGCCCAGCCCGTCAACGGGCGTCGCCGTCGCCGAGGTGACGGGCGATGCGGGCGATGGCGGGTGCGTTGTCCTCGAACAGATGGGCCTGCATGCCCAGCGCCCGGGCGGCTTCGACGTTGGGCGCGTGGTCGTCGACGAAGAGGCAGTCGACCGGGCTGACGCCCAGGGCGGCGCAGGTGATCTCGTAGGCACGCGGGTCGGGCTTGCCGGTCCCGATCTCGTGCGAGTAGACGATGTGCTCCACCAGCTCGTCGAACCGGTAGAGCGGGACCTCGCGTTCGCGGGCGCCGACGAAACTGTTGCTGAGGATGCCGAGCCGGGCCCGCCCGCGCAGTCCGCGCACGTGGGCGATGAGCTCCTCGTTCGGCGTGCCCAGGTACTCCTCCCAGAGGTCGGCCATGAAGGCCTCGACCTGGGCCGGGCCCAGGTGCAACCGGGCGGCCACCTGCTCGCGCACCTCCGGCTCGGTGATGCCGCCGATCGCGCCGGCCCGCCAGACGTCCCGCAGCCGCTCGTCGATCGCGTGCGGCGGCAGCTCCAGCCGGCGCTCCCAGCGCTCCGGCCAGCCCGTCCTCGGCGTGTACTCCAGGACGCCGCCGATGTCGAGGATGAGGCAGGGTGCGTTCACGGGTGGTCCCCTCTCCGCTGCGGCCGCCGTGGCGCGGCCCGCCCATGCCACTCTCAGGGGTGCGGGCGGGGCCGGGTCAAGGGGGCGGTGAGTCCTCGGAGGTTCCGGCGAGCGCGTTCGGCGTCCGCGTCGGCGGCAGGGCGTGCTGCGGGCCCGTCAGGCCATCCAGAAGAAGACGGCCGTCATCCGACGCTCCGGCAGCTCGGTGCCGTAGTAGGAGGTCGCGCTGTGCATGAGGTTGGCGTGGTAGAGGAGCAGTTGGTTGTAGCGGTTGGGGACGCGGACGTCCTCGGTGAAGTGGTCGGCGGGCACGTGGCGGGTGCCGAGCGCCTCGACCAGATTGTTGTGCGGCGCGTTGACGAGGTTCCCGCCGAGGCGTCCGCCGGGGAACTGCTGGCGGAAGAAGCTGGTGCCGGCGTCCTTCGGCGCGCCCGGGCTGAGGTAGAGCACGGCGGCGTAGCGGCAGAGCGCGCGGGAGTCGGTGTGCGGGCGGGACTCCGACTCCCCGGCGCCGACGACCTGGACGCAGTTGTGGTTGAGCGTGCCGCCGCCCGGGGTGCTCTGCACCCAGAGCCGGGAAGCGCCGGTGGCCTTGCGGACCAGGGCCTCCACCCGGGCCAGCTCGTCGGGCTCCAGGCCGGGCATGGTGCGCAGGCCGGGCCAGGTCTCGGGGCGGTACGGGTAGCCTTCGGTCCAGTCGCCACGGGCCAGACAGCGCTCGCGGACGGCGTCCGGGTCGGTGAGGACGTTGTCCAGGACCCAGTAGTCCCGGCCTCGGGTGGGCTTGCGGTAGGGCAGGACCGGCAGGGTGGTGGGCCTGATGGGCTGTGAGGGCATGGGCCGACGATAGGGGCGGCGGTCGTCAACCTTCTGCCGTGAGCAGGTCAACCTTTCGTCAAGGGCTGTCCATGGGCGGGCGCCTCGCGCCGCAGGTCAGGAGCCCGGCCGGACGGCGAAGGTGCCCAGGGCGCCCTCCAATCGGTCGAAGGCCCGGACGGCCGAGGGGCGCACCGCCGCCGTGATGGCGGCGGCCTCGTCGCCGGCCAGCAGCCGGCGGAACACTTCGGTGAACACCGTGCGGTCGACGGCGGCGAGGAGCCCGGCGGCCACCCGGCTCTCGAAGTCGACCGGTGGGCCGGCCGGTGTGCTGACCGGTGTGTCGGGCGATGTGCCGGACGGAGTGCCGGACGGAGTGCCGGTTGTCGTCGTGGGGCGGATGGCCCCGGCCAGGGCCTCGGCCAGGGCGGCCTCGCTCTGCTCGTGTAGTTCGCGCAGCCGGGCGACCAGGGCTGGGCTGTCGGAAACGGTGCGGGCGAACGCCGGGCCGGAGAAGCCGAGCCGCGGGTCGTGCCGGTCGAGGCCGGCCAGGCAGTCGCGGCGCAGCGCGGCGAGGGCGGACTCGCCGGGCGCACGCTCGGCGACCGCCCGGGCGAGCCGGCCGACGATCTCCTCGTGCAGGTCGAGGAGGAGGTCCTCCTTGCGCGGGAAGTGGTTGGTGACGGTCATCTTGGCGACGCCGGCGGCCGTCGCGACCTCGGCGATGGTGGTGCGGTCGAAGCCCTGGTCGATGAAGAGCCTGGTCGCGGCGTGCGAGATCGCCTCGCGGGTGCGGCGCTTGTTGAGCTCGCGCAGGGTCGGGGTGGCCCCGGGCCCCGTCGTGGGCCCCGTCGTGCCCATCGTGGGTTCCGTCACGGTTTCCGTCGTGGTTTCCGTCGTTGGTTCCGTCATGGGGGCAGCGTAGCGCAGTTCGCTGGGTCGGACCCAGGAATTAGGCTTGACCTAATTGCTGGGTTCGTCCTAAGTTCCTTCCGGGCGGTCGGAGTGGCCGCCGGACGGACGACCCGGGGAGGGCACATGACCACATCGGCCACGTACGGAGGCGCCATGTTCACCCAGCACGCCGGGCGGCTCCGCCTGCTCAGCGTCCACGCCCACCCCGACGACGAGTCCAGCAAGGGCGCTGCCACCCTCGCGCGGTACGCGGCCGAGGGAGTGGACGTCCTGGTCGCCACCTGTACCGGCGGTGAGCGCGGCTCGGTGCTCAACCCGGCTATGGACCGCCCCGAGGTCCGGGCGGACCTCGCCCGGATCCGGAGCGAGGAGATGGCGGTCGCCCGGGGCATCCTCGGCGTGCGCCAGCAGTTCCTCGGCTTCGTGGACTCGGGCATGCCGGGCCCGGGCGAACCGCTGCCAGCGGGCTGCTTCGCCGACCAGCCCGTGGCGGGCGCCGCGGCGCCGCTGGTCGCCCTGATCCGGGAGTTCCGTCCGCATGTGGTGGTCACCTACGACGAGACCGGGGGGTATCCGCACCCCGACCACGTGATGACCCACCAGGTCACGGTCGAGGCCTTCGAGGCCGCCGCCGACCCGGGCCGCCACCCCGAGGCGGGGGAACCCTGGCAGGCGGCGAAGCTCTACTACCACCTGGCGCTCTCCAGAGCCTGGTTCCAGACCCTGCACGACGCGATGACGGAGCGGGGTGTCCCCTCGGGCATGGGCGCACTGCTCGCGGACTGGCCGGACACCCCGCCCGCCCTCGCCACCACCACCCGGATCGCGTGCGCCGAGCAGTTCGCCGTACGGGACGCGGCACTGCTGGCGCACGCCACCCAGATCGAGCCCGGGGTCGCGTTCATGGCCCACCCGCGGGACATCGAGCGCGAGGTCTGGCCGACGGAGGACTACCACCTCGCCCGGAGCCTGGTGCCGGGCGAGGGCGAGGGGCCCGAGACCGACCTGTTCGCCGGGCTGCGCTCAGAAGGGGCGGGGCTGCGCCAAGGAGAGGGGGACGGATGAGCCGGAGGTCGGGTTTCGCCCGGTCAGCACTGGCCGTCGGCGAGCACGAAGTAGCCCGGGCCGGTCTGCTTCAGGGTGTGCGTCACGAAGGTGTTCCAGAGGCCCATGCTCTGGCCCGAGCCGAGTGCGTAGGTCAAGCCGCCGCTCTGGGTGGCTCGCCCGGCCCGGACCTGGTTGTAGTTGCTGTCGGTGAAGCACTGCTCGGCGCCGCCGCCGGTGGTCGCCGTCACCGCCGCCGATCGGGTGCCCACGGCCCCCGACGGGTCGACCGTCGCCACGGTGTAGCCGTACGACGTGCCGGGGGCGAGCCCGGTGTCGGTGAAGGACGGGCCGGTGGCACTGCCCGCCATCGCGCCGTCCCGGTAGACCTGGTAGGAGGCGGCCCCGCTGACGGCCTGCCAGGCGAGGGCGATCGAGCCCTGGCCCGCCGGGGTGGCGGTCAGCCCGGTCGGGGCGGGCAGGCCGGGGTTGGTGGGCCCCGTGCCGCCGTCGAGGCCCCAGAACTGCGCGGTGTAGTAGCTGGAGCAGATCGTGTTGAGGAAGTAGCTGCCGGTGGCCCCGCACTGGTCGGCTGCGGAGCCGGGGTTGACGGCCAGCCCGTGGCCCATCCCGGCGATGGTGAACAGCGCCACGGCGGGCCGCCCGCCCGCGTCGGCGTAGACCTCCTCGGTGGTGCCGCCCGGCAGGCTCCGGGTGCTGGTCGGGCTCTGGCCGACACCCTGGACGTTGGTCCACTGGTCGCGCAGTTCCGTCGCGTTCACCGGCCTGACCACGGTGTCCGCGCCGCCCTGCCAGATCGCCACCCGGGGCCAGGGCCCGGCGTAGCCCGGGTACGCGGCCCGGACCTTGTCGCCCCACTGGGCCGGGGTGAGCCCCTGGTCGGAGTTCTGGCAGCCGGAGGCGGCGCCCTGGGTGGTCGCGCACTGGGCCGGGAGGCCGGAGTCGATCGCCCCGCCGGCGAACACGTCCGGGTAGTCGGCCAGCAGGTCGGAGGCCATCCCGCCGCCGGCCGACAGTCCGGTGACGAACACCCGCCGGTCGTCCGAGCCGTACAGGGCCTTGGCCTTGGCGACCATCTCGATCACCGACTCGGCCTCGCCGGCGCCCCGGGCGTCCTTGGTCGCGTCGAACCAGCTGAAGCAGGAGAGGCTGTTGTTGGCACTGCTGGTCTGCGGGAAGACGACCGCGAAGCCGTACCGGTCGGCGAAGGTCGTCCAACCGGAGTTGCGGTAGTAGTCGTTGGCGGTCTGCAGGCAGCCGTGCAGCGCGACCACCAGCGGCGCGCCACTCGGCAGTCCGGCGGGGGTGTAGGAGTACATCGCCAGGTTTCCCGGATTGGCGCCGAATCCGGTGACCTGCTGGAAGGTCCCGCTCACGGTGTCGGCCGCAGCCGGGGCGGGTGCGGTGGTGCCGATCGCGAGTGCGGCGGCCGTCAGCAACGCGGCGGCGGCAGGACGGAGAGACATGAGGGCTCCTGGGTGGGGGAGGAGTGGGGGCGGATGCCGTGCAGCGTGGCGCGCCCCGCGCCCCGGTGCCATGTGACGGCCACCCGAGGTCCACCGCGCCGCCATGGCGTGGACCGCCATGGTCCGATGCCAGGGGGACGCGCGCCGGCCGTACCCCGGAAGGCACTTGAGGGGCGTGCGCGAACAGGGCAGGTTGATCCCATGACGACGAACGAGGCAGACCCCGGCGGCGCGACGTCCCCGGAGGGCCAGGAGCTCCTTGAAGGCCAGCAGTCCCTGGAGGGCCAGGCGCCCCGGACCCGGACGCACACCTGGACGGCAGGCCCGCCGATCTCCGCCTTCCCACACCTGAGCGGAGAGGAGATTCTGCACGAGATCCTCGCGGGCCGGATTCAGGAGCCCGCGATCTGCAGCACCCTGGGGTTCCACCTGACCGAGGTGAAGCCGGGTACGGCAGTGTTCGAGGGCGAACTCGGCGACCACCTCTACAACCCGATGAACACCGTGCACGGCGGCTACCTCGCCACCCTGCTCGACTCGGCGCTCGGTTGCGCCGTGCTGAGCCGGCTGCCCGCCGGGATCGGTTACACCACCACGCAGTTGAACGTCCACATGCTGCGCCCGCTGTTCGCCGACTCGGGGCCGCTGCGCTGCGAGGGGCTGGTGCTGCATCTGGGCCGGACGATGGCGACGGCCGAGGCCAGGGTGGTCGGGGTGGAGAACGGCAAGCTCTACGCGCACGCCACCACCACCTGCGCGATCCTGGCGCCCCGCCCGGTGGCCTGACTTGATGGCCTGACCGGTGGCCTGATCGGAGGCCTGGGCTGAGGTTCGGCTGAAGGTGCGGCCGGGCCCCGGTCGCTGCGGCGGCCGGGGCCCGGGGTCGGCTGCGGTTCAGAGGGCCGCGAGCAGCCCGCAGAGCGCGAGGAGGCCGCAGATCCCGAAGTTGACCAGCTTGTGGGAGAGGAACACGGCGGCGAACTCGCGGATCGTCGCGCTCGGCCAGTAGTACGCGGCGGTCGGCGAGCCGAACACCTGCCCGTTGACGCCGGTCTTGCGAGCGGTGAGCGCCGCCCGGAAGGCGTGGAAGTTGTTGGTGACCACGACACAGCGGTAGTCGGGCTTGGCCTGTTCCATGATGGCCTTGCTGAAGAGCAGGTTCTCCTCGGTGGTGCGGGAGCGGTCCTCGCGCTCGATGTGTTCGGCCGGGAAGCCGCGCCCGGTCAGGTAGTCGGCCATCGCGTGGGACTCCGGCAGCTTCTCGTCCGGGCCCTGGCCGCCGGAGGTGATCAGCACCGGCGGGTTGCCGCGCGCGGCCTGCTTGTCGTACACCTCCCGGCCCCGGTCGAGCCGGCTGGCCAGCAGCGGCGGGACGCGCTCGCCGCCGATCAGGCCGGAGCCGAGGACGACCACGAAGTCCACGTTCCGGCGCGGCCGGTGGCGGCCGTAGAGGAACGCGTAGCCGACGAAGCAGACGAACAGGAAGGAGATGTAGCCGACCACCAGGACGGCGGTGCCCGCCAGGACGCCCAGCTGGTGCGAGCGGGTGGCCAGGGCCGCGAGCAGCAGCGCGATGACGGCGAGGATGCCCAGCCCGGCGAGGAGGGACAGCAGGTTGGCGGGCCGTCTGCCCTCCTTGCGGATCATGGTCAGGCCGTTGGCGATCAGGAACCAGACCAGGGCCGCCGTGCCGAGGGCCGGCAGCAGGATGATCGCCACCGCTGCCAGTCCCATCACCAGCGTGGGCGCCTTGCGCAGCTCGGCGAGCAGGGCGAGGGCGAGCAGGGAGACGGCGATGCCGAGCAGGACGGCATTGCTGAACTGGCGGCGGTCGCGTAGTACCCCGACTCCGAACAACAGGAAGAACAGGGCGGCTGGGACATAGGCGATCATGCTTCGTATCGTAGGCGGAGGCCGTTAGCGCGAACCGGCCGTCTGCCCGAATCGTCCGCCCGAACCGGCCGGGCGGGACTGGCCGGGCGGACCGGTCAGGCGAACCGCTCGATCGCTGTGAGGACCGCCTCGGTCATCGCCGGACTCCCGGTGTGCCCGGACTCGTCGATGACGGTCAGTCGGGCCTCCGGCCATGCCCGGACCAGCCGCCACGCGGTGTCGAGCGGCGAGCCGAGGTCGAGGCGGCCGTGGATCAGTTCGCCCGGGATGCCGGTCAGCCGTCCGGCGTCGCGCAGCAGTTGGCCGTCGGCCAGGAACGCGTGGTGCGCGAAGTAGTGCGCGGTGATCCGGGTGAACGCCATCAGCGCGTCGGTGGGGCGGTCGCTGTAGGCGTTCGGCTTGCCCAGCGCCTCGTGCGCGATGACGGCGTCCTCCCAGGTGGCCCAGGCGTTCGCGGCGGCCCGCCGGACGGTCTCGTCCTGGCTGTTGAGCAGCCGGCTGTAGGCGGCCACCAGGTCACCGTCGCGGTCGGCGGCCGGCAGGAAGTTCCGGAACTCCTCCCACGGGCCGGGCAGGAAGCGGGCGACGCCCCGGTAGAGCCAGTCGGTCTCCTCGGGGCGGGTCGTGGTGACGCCGCAGAGCACGATCTCGGAGACCCGCTCGGGGTGGGCCTGGGCATAGGCGAGGATCAGCGTCGAGCCCCAGGAGCCGCCGTACAGCAGCCACTTCTCGATGCCGAGGTGTTCGCGCAGCCGCTCCATGTCCGCGATCAGCCGCTCGGTGGTGTTGTGCTCCAGCCCGGTCATCGGGTCGGCGGCGTGCGGCAGGCTCTGTCCGCAGCCGCGCTGGTCGAACTGGACCACGTGGTACCGCTCGGGGTCGAAGTACCGTCGGGTGCCCGGCCGGTGGCCGGATCCGGGCCCGCCGTGCACGATCGCGGCGGGTTTGCCAGCCGGGTTGCCGGAGGCGTTCCAGTGCATCCGCTGACCGTCTCCGACGTCCAGCAGGCCGTGTGCGTAGGGCTCGTAGTGGGGGTGCAACTCGGGCATCGCGGAACTCCTCCGTGGACGTGCGGCCGGACAGACCCTAGCGGGCGCTCGCAGGCCGGGCCGCGGATTTTCGGCGGGCCCGGGGCGGGGGCCCGGCCGGCCGGGCCCGCCGTGGTGGGGTCAGCGCCGTTCGGAGGGCAGCAGGGCCGCGAGCCCGTCGAGGACGCGTTGCACGCAGAACTCGAAGCGGGTGTCCATGTCGGGTTCGGTGAGGTCGTCGGCCAGGGCGACGAGGTTGGGGAAGGTGTCGGCGGGCAGGGCGCGGAAGCGGTCTCCGGTGGCGTCGGCGATGTCCCGGCGACTGGTGCCGAGGACTTCGGCGGCCGAGATCGGGGACTGTTCCTGGAGGACGAACCCCTGGACGAAGGCGCCCAGCAGGTAGGTGGCCATGGCGGCGTCGGCGTCGGAGAAACCGGCCGCGCGGAGCCGGTCGAGCTGGTCCTCCATCAGGCCGAGCAGGTGGGGACCGGGGGAGAGGCGGCCCGAGACGACCTTGGCGGCGTCGCGCTTGTCGAGCAGCAGTCGGCGGTAGCGCCAGCAGTAGGCGTGGAACTGCTCGCGCCACCCGCCCTCGCGCGGCGGGGGTTCGGCCGAGGCCATCACCGCGTCGGTGAGCAGGTCGAGCAGTTCCTGCTTGTTGCGGACGTGCCAGTACAGCGAGGCCGCCTTGACGCCGACCTCGGCGGCGACCTTGCGCATCGACAGCCCGTCGAGGCCGTCCCGTTCCAGTACCCGCAGCGCGGCCTGGGTCAGCGCGTCCCTGGTCAGCGGCGGTGTCGTGTCGTCGTTCTCCGGCATGGCTGTGCGGACGCCTCCAACGGTCTCATCCGGTCGCGAGTCTCGTGGCGACTGTCCGTGGCGAGTGCCCGTCGCGAGATCCCGCTTGCAATCTAACACCGTTAGGGGCACTCTGTGCGTGCCGCACCACTCCCTAACGCTGTTAGGGGCCAGGAATCGGGAGGGTTCCCATGCAGGAGTCGAGCGCCCGGCGCAAACGGCTCGCGCTACTGACGCTCTGCGTCACCATGTTCATGTCCATGCTGGACAACGTCATCGTCAACAACGCCCTGCCCCGCATCGGCCAGGACCTGGAGGCCGGGATCAGCGGCCTGCAATGGGTCGTCGAGGGATACAGCCTCGTCTACGCAGGGTTCGTGCTGACCGGCGGCGCGCTCGGCGACCGGCACGGCCGCACCCGGATGTTCCGGTTCGGCCTCGCGCTGTTCACGGTCGGCTCCGCGCTCGCCGCGCTCGCCGGAACGATCGGCCTGCTGGTCGGCGCCCGGATGCTGCAAGGCGTCGGGGCCGCGCTGCTCACCCCGGGCAGCCTCGCCCTGCTGCGCCACGTCTTCACCGACGAGCGCGAGCGCGCCAGGGCGATCGGCCTCTGGTCCGGGGTCTCCGCGTTGGGTCTGTCGATCGGCCCGGTGGTCGGCGGGCCGATGGTCGAGCACCTCGGGTGGGCCAGCGTTTTCTGGATCAACGTGCCGATCGGCGTGGCCGGACTGGTGCTCGCCGCCCGCGTGCTCCCGGACATCCCCCCGCGTGCCCGGCGGATCGACCTCGGCGGCCTCGTCCTCTCCGCCGCGGGCCTCGGCCTGCTGGTCTACGCGCTGATCGAGGGGCCGACCCGTGGCTGGACGGACACCCGGGTGCTCCTCTGCGGCGCCGCGGCGCTCGTGCTGCTGGCCGCCTTCCTGGTGCTCGAACTGCGGCTCGCCGAACCGATGCTGGAGCTGCGGCTGTTCCGCGACGGCGCCCTCGGCGGCGCGCTGCTCAGCGGCTTCATGGTCAGCTTCGGGATCTTCGGCGCGCTCTTCTTCCTGCCGCTGCTGATGCAGGGCCCGCTCGGCTGGTCCCCGTCCGACGCCGGCTACGCCGGGCTGCCGATGACCGGGATGATCGTCGTCGCCGCCCCGCTCTCCGGCCGGCTGACCTCACGGTACGGGCCCCGGCTGCCGTTGGTGCTCGGTCTCGTGCTGTGTGCGGCGGGCCTCGGCGGGCTGTCCCTCTACGGCGAGCACGCCCACTACGTCGAGTACCTGTGGACCTTGTTCGCGATGGGCCTCGGGATGGGGATGACCTTCACCCCGGTGTCGATCGCGGTGCTCCAACGGGTCGCCCCGGCGCAGACCGGGATGGCCTCGGCGAGCATCAACACCCTGCGCGAGCTGGGCGGCGTCCTCGGGATCGCGGTGCTCGGCGCCGTGCTGACCAACCGGATGACCGACAGCCTGACCGCGGCCCTGCACCGGCTCGGCGTGCCGCCGGACGCCGTCGGCCCGATCGCGGACGCGCCCGCCGGGGCGGGGCACGGCGGTGGCGGCGCGGCCGCCGTGCTGCCCGGCCCGGTCCAGGACGCGGTGAACGGCGCCTTCATCGAGGGCCTCCACCTCGCGGCGCGCTGCGGTGCGGCCGCGCTCGTCGTCACCGCCGTCCTGGTCGCCGTCCTGCTGGGCCGGGCCCGCCCGCTCGCCCAGAGCGGCACCGGCCTCCCGGAATCAGCCCCCGACTCCGTGTCGGACCCCGGCCCCGGCCCGTCCGACCTCGGCCCGAACTCCGGTCCGGAGCCGCTGGCCGAGGCCCGGACGGTCCGACCGACCTGACGGGTCCGGCCGACCTGACCGGTCTGACCGATCCGCGTGCCGACGCCACGTCAGCGGATGCCCTCGACCGCCGCCTGCGCCGTGCGGGCCAGTTCCCGGCGCGCCCCCGCCCGGGTGGCCTGCGGCGCGGGCGGCGGAATCGGCGGCAGGAACGTCACGTCGGCGACCAGACCGCGCACCGCGACCACCCGGGCGAGCGAGGTGAGCAGTCCGTCGTCGCCGATGAAGGCGGGCACGCTGGTCGGCCGTCCGTCCGCCAGCCGGTAGCGGATCGTCACCGGCTGGACGAAGGCGCCCGCCTCCACCGCCGCCTGGAACAGCGCGGGCCGGAAGCGGCCGCTCTCCCGCCCGCACCAGGTGGACCCCTCCGGGAAGACGATCACCGGCTGGCCGGCGCGCAGCACCTCGGCCACCGTCGCCACGGTGTCGGGCAGCGCGCGCAGCCGGTCGCGGTCCAGGAACACGGTGCCGCCCCAGGCGATCAGCGGCCCGAGCACCGGCCACCGGCGGACCTCGGTCTTGGCCAGTGAACGGCCCGGGCGGCCCGCCGCGATCAGCGGGATGTCCAGCCAGGACACGTGGTTGGCCACCACGAGCGTCCCGCCGCCGAGCGCGCCGCCCGGCGTCCCGAGGTGGACGGTGACCCCGAGGGTGTGCAACAGGACGCGCGCCCAGAGCCGGATCAGCCGCTCCCGGGTGCCGTGCGGGAGGAGGCGCAGCGGCAAGCTGAGCAGCACGCCCGCCAGCACCGCCGCCAGGCAGGCCGCCAGCCGCAGCGCCCGCCGGGGGTGCGAGACGGCGGGCGCCGTCTCGGCCAGGCAGGTCTCGGGCCGGCAGGGGGCCGTCGGCAGCCAGACGCTCATGATGAGGCGCCGAGGGGCCGGGCGGGCAGTCCGGACAGGAAGTGCCGCAGGTAGCGCGGGTCGGTGCGCTCCAGCGACAGCAGCACGTACAGGTCGACGCAGTCGAAGTCCGGGTCGTACGCGGGCTCGCCGCAGACCCAGGCGCCGAGCCGCAGGTAGCCGCGGAGCAGGGCGGGCAGCGCGCCGCGCTCGGCGCGCGGCACGCCGGTGGCGTCCCAGCGGCGGCGCGGGCTGACCCGGTACTGCTCGGGCGCCAGGTACTTGGCGCTGACGGTGTCCCAGACCCGGGCCGCGGTGGCGCCGCCGTCGTCCAGCGGGATCGAGCAGCAGCCGCCGACCCAGGTGTTGCCGGTGTCGGAGAGGTAGCGGGCGATGCCGCCCCACATCAGGTTGATGACGGCGCCGTTGCCCCGGTGGTCGGGGTGGATGCAGGAGCGGCCGAGTTCCACCAGGCCCGGGCGGACCGGGGCCAGGGCGGAGAGCTCGAACTCGCCGTCGGAGTAGAGCCGTCCGGCCCGCCGGGCGGCCTCGGGGCGCAGCAGCCGGTAGGTGCCGACGACGGCGCCGTGCTCGCCCTCGCGGACCAGGAGGTGGTCGCAGAACTCGTCGAAGGGGTCGACGTCGAGGCCGGCGACCGGGCTGTGCAGGACGGCACCGAGCTCGGCGGCGAACACCTGGTGGCGCAGCCGCTGGGCGGCGCGCACGTCGTCGGCGTCGCGGGCGAGGGAGACGGTGTAGGCGGCCGGGGCCTGCGGCCGGCGGGGGGCGGGGACGGCGGGGGCGTCCTGGGTGGGGGCTACTGCGGTCGGAGCGTACGTGGGGACGGTGGTCATGGCGGACCCTCCAGGGCAGCACGATCGGCGGCGCCCTGGATCGCCAGGGCACCGGCCCGGCCCGCAGGCGTTGGGCCTGCACGCGAACCGGTCCCCGTATATCTCTCCGAGCCGGTTGGCATCCATGTTGCGGTGCGGCGGAGCGCAGATGTGCAACTGCTGAATGGGACCACCCGTCGCCTCCCGGTCATCTGCCGGGCACCGGGCGCTCGCCCGCCGGGGGTGGACAGCCCGGGCGCCTGTGCGCCCGGGCCTGCCACCCTCCCCCGGGATTCCCCCGGAACTCCCGTGGACGGGTGTGATGTTGCGCGCGACCGGCGTGCTCCGAGAAGCGCGCGCCCCGGCGGGACCTAGAAGGCCTGCCAGCCCTGCGGGTCGACGTCGCCCGGGATGACGGGCGCGGGGCCGTAGGGTTCGCGGGTGAGGACGAAGGAGCCGAGGTCCAGGTGGCTGACGGTGCCGTCGGCGGCCCGGACCACCCGCAGGGTCTCGCCCGTGTAGTAGTTGTCCAGCCCCGTCCAGGTGCCGTCCGGCTCGGCGCGGAAGCGGGAGCTGCGGGCTCCGCCGGCGAGCGAGGTCAGTTCGAGGCCGCGGTCGGCCCGCAGCCGCAGGGCCTGCGCCGAAGTGCCCCAGTACCAGGGGCCGGTGAGGGCCAGCAGCTCCTCGTCGACCTCGGGCAGCGGACGCCAGGGCTCGGGCAGCCGGGGCTCGTGCTCGGCGGTCAGCGTGATCAACTGGGTGGCCACCAGGGTGGTGCCGGCGCCGGTGGTGGCGTTGGACAGGGCGATCGCGGCCAGGCCGTCCTCATCGCTGACCCACAGTGCGGCGGTGAATCCGGGCATCGAGCCGGTGTGGCCGCACAGCACCCGGCCTTCGTGGCGGCGCAGTTGCAGGCCGAGGCCGTATCCGGAGGTCCAGGCCGTGTCGTCGGGGCCGGTGGCGGGCCGGCGCATCTCGGCGAGCGAGTCGGCGGCCAGCACCTTGTCGTCCCCGGCGGCGAGGAAGGCCGCCCAGCGGGCCAGGTCGGCGACGGTGGACCAGAGTTGGCCGGCCGGGCCCATCAGCCCGGTGTCGGTGAGCGGCTCCGGCAGCATGACGTCGGCCCACGGGTGGACGGCGAAGCCCCCGGCGTGCGGGTGCTCGGGCAGCAGGGTGGTGCGGTCCATGCCGAGCGGTGCCAGCACCTCGCGCCGCAGCACCTCGCCCCAGGGCTCGCCGCGCAGCCGCTCGACCAGCGCGCCGAGCAGCGCGTAGCCGGGGTTGGAGTAGTGGTGGAGGCGCCCGGCCGGGTGCTTGATCGCGGCGCCGGGCTCCAGCAGGTCGTCCAGTCCGGGCCGCAGGGAGCCGTCGGTCCGCTCCCACCAGGGCCCGGGGGTCTCGGCGGCGAGCCCGGCGGTGTGGGCGAGCAGTTGCGCGATGGTCGCGCCGTCGGCCGGGGTGCCGGGCAGGTGTCGGGCGAGCGGGTCGGCGAGGTCGAGCAGGCCCTCGTCGCGCAGCCGCAGCACGAGCACGGCGACGAAGGTCTTGGTGAGCGAGCCGATCCGGTACTGGACGTCGGGGGTCGGCGCGTGTCCGTCGATCATGCTGCGGGCGCCGCTCCAGACCAGTCGGCCGTCCCGGACCACTCCGGCGGCCAGGGAGGGCGTGCGGCCTTCGGCCTGGGCGACGGCGATCCGGTGCAGCAGGGCGCGGCGGGTGGTCGGCAGCAGTTCGTCGGACTGATCGGTCATCTGATCCTCTGAATCCTTCGGCGTGGTCCGGCGGGGAGGCCCGTCGGCGTGGTCTGCCACGAGGTCCGCCGACGAGACCGTCGGCGAGGTCCGCGGGCGGGGGCCGCCCGCCAACACGGACGGGCAGCAGACGAACCCAACCTAGCCAGGCCGCTCCGAAGGATCCACCCGTTATCTCCGCAAACGCCCCGCAAACGCCCCGCGATTTCGCTGCCGGCCCGGTCAGCCCGGCAGCGGCGGGAGTTCGGGCCGCTGCAGCCAGGCCTCGAAGACCGGGGCCAGCGGGGCGGCCGCGTACCGGGAGGCGTGCGCGAGCAGGTCGGCGGTGCCGACGACGCCGTGCCGGTGGATGCTCGTCCAGTCCCGCAGCATCGCGAAGAAGGCGTCCTCGCCCAGCGCCCGCCGCAGCGCGTGCACGGCGAGGCCGCCGCGCTGGTACAGCCGGTCGTCGAACATCAGCCTGCGGCCCGGGTCGGCGAGCCTGAGGTCCTGCGGGAGCCCGGCCAGCAGTCCGTGCGCGGCGGCGGCGTGGGTGGCCGCGGCCGGGCCGCCGGCGTGCTCGGACCACAGCCACTCGGCGTACTTGGCGAAGCCCTCGTTGAGCCAGATGTGCCGCCAGTCGGCGATCGTCACGCTGTTGCCGAACCACTGGTGCGACAGCTCGTGGGCGATCAGCCGCTCGCGCTCCCAGCCGCCGCCGAGGTGGTTCGTCCCGAAGGTGGCGACGCCCTGGGCCTCCACGGGGACGTCCAGTTCCTCGTCCGCGACGACCACCGCGTACTCGCCGAACGGGTACGGCCCGAACACCTCGCCGAAGTACGCCATCATCTCCGGCTGCCGCCCGAAGTCCCGGGTGAACGCGGGGACCAGCCGCTCCGGCACGTAGCCGGTCTGCGGCACGGCCGGGCGGGCCGCCAGCGGCACCGGCCGGTAGTGGCCGATCGACACCGTCACCAGGTACGGCGAGGTCGGCGCGCTCTGCTCGTACACCCAGGTGGTGCTGGACGCCCGGGCGGTGCGGGTCAGCAGCCGGCCGCTCGCCAGCACGGTGAACGGGGACGGTGTGGTGACCGCGATCTGGTACGTCGCCTTGTCGGCGGGCCGGTCGTTGCACGGGAACCAGGACGGCGCGCCGATCGGCTGGCTGGCGACCAGCGAGCCGTCGGTCAGCTCCTCCCAGCCCAGGCCGCCCCACGGGCTGCGCACCGGACGGGGGTTGCCGGTGTAGTGCACCTCGACGGTGAACGCCGCCCCCGCCGCCAGTGCCCTGGCCGGACGGATCCGCAGCTTGCCGGCGCGGTGGGTGTAACGGGCGGCCTTGCCGTCGACCAGCACCCGCCCGATCCGGAACTCGGCCAGGTCCAGCGCGAACTCGGCCAGCGCCGCGTCCGCCACGGCGCTCAGCCGGGCCGAGGCCGCCAGCCGGTTCGGCCCGGGCCGGTAGTCCAGCACGAGCTCGTAGCGGTGGACCCGGTAGCGGTGGTCGCCGCTGGCCGGGAAGTACGGGTCGGGGGCGCCGGCGGCCGCCGGGACGTGCTTGGGCTTCACGGGGGCGGGCACTTCCTGCGGGCCGGGACGGGTGGTCATGACGTGGGCTGCCACGCCTCGATGGGGTTGCCCAGCCACCGCGTGTCGGCGGGGACGGACTCGGCGCGCATCACCAGCGAGGCCGGGCCCAGCGTGCTGCGCGCGCCCACCGTGCTGCCGGGCAGCACGATGCCGCCCGGGCCCAGGGTGGCGCCCTCGCGGAGGACCACAGTATCCATCCGCATGATCCGGTCGTGGAAGAGGTGCGTCTGCACCACGCAGCCCCGGTTGACGGTGACGCCGTCCCCGAGGGTGACCAGGTCCGCCTCCGGCAGCCAGTAGCTCTCGCACCAGACGCCGCGGCCGACCCGCGCGCCGAGCGCCCGCAGCCAGAGGTTCAGCACCGGCGTGCCCGGCACCGCGCCGACCAACCACGGCACCGCCAGCACCTCGACGAAGGTGTCCGCGAGCTCGTTGCGCCACACGAAGCTGCTCCACAGCGGGTGCTCCACCGCCCGGAACCGGCCGACCAGCAGCCACTTCGCCGCCACCGCGACCAGGCAGGCCACCGCGCCGGCGCCCAGCAGCACCAGGCCCGAGAGCAGCGCGGCCACGCCCGCCGACCAGGAGACGGACAGCCGGGACAGCACCGCGACGGTCAGCACGCCGAGCGCCCCCGAGGCGAGCACCGGCAGCAGCCGGGCCAGCTCGACCAGCCCGCGCGCCCAGAGCAGCCGGGCCGGCGGCTCGTAGGTCAGGCTCTGGTCGGCCTCGTCCGCCGCGCGCGGCAGCCGCATCGGCGGCATGCCCAGGTAGGAGCCGCCCTTCTTGGCCTTCTCGGGCGTCGCCGACAGCACGCCCACCAGGCCCCGCTTGGGCACCGCCCGCCCCGGCGCGGTCATTCCCGAGTTCCCGAGGAACGCCCGCTCGCCGACCTTCGCCTCGCCGAGCCGCACCCAGCCGCCGCCCAGCTCGTACGGCGCGATCAGGGTGTCGTCGGCCAGGAACGCGCCGTCGCCGACGGTGGTCAGGCTGGGCAGCGCCAGCACCGTGGACACCTCCGCGCCCCGGCCGACCCTCATCCCGAGCGCCCGCAGCCACAGCGGCGTGACCAGCCCCGCGTACAGCGGGAAGAGCACCTCCCGGGCCCGGTCCATCAGCTGGGTGACGGTCCACGCCTGCCAGCCGACCCGGCCGTGCAGCGGGTGCACCCCGGGGACCAGACCGCGGCTCAGCAACCGGACGGCGGTCACCAGCTGCGCCGCGTACACCGCGCCGTACGCCAGGGTGGCGGGCAGCAGGCCGAGCAGCGCGCCGCCGAGCGCCGCGCCGAGGTCGTCGCCCTGGTGGACGAAACCGGCGAGGACCGCGAGCGCGGCCAGCGCGGGCGCCACCGGGAGCAGGCCGAGCGCCGTGCCGCTGGCACCGTAGAGCGCGGCCCAGAAGACCCGGTGGGGCGGGCGCTCCTTGGGCCACGCCCGCTCGACGCGGCCCAGCTTGACGGCGGGCGCGCCGCCCCAGCGCTGCCCGGTCGGCACGTGCCCGGTGACGCTGGAGCCGGGCAGTACCTGGGCGCGCTTGCCGACCCGGGCGCCGGGCAGCAGGGTCGAGCGGGTGCCGACCACGGCGCCGGAGCCGACCTTGACCTGGCCGACCTCCAGCCGGTCGCCGTCCAGCCAGTAGCCGCACAGGTCCACCTCGGCCTCGACGGCGCAGCCCCGGCCCAGCTTCAGCATCCCGGTGACCGGCGGCAGCGAGTGCAGGTCGACCTCGGGCCCGACCTTGGCACCCAGCGCCCGGGCGTAGCGGACCAGCCAGGCGCCGGACAGCGCGGTGGCGCCGCTGAGCTCGGAGAGCCGCTCGGCGGTCCAGAGCCGCAGGTGGACGGCGCCGCCGCGTGGATGGCTGCCCGGGCGCAGGCCGCGCAGCAGCAGCCGGGCGCCGCCGGCCGCGATCGCCAGCCGGCCCGCCGGGGTGTACAGCGCCAGGGCGCCCGCGCCGACCGCCCACCAGGAGGCGGTGGGCGCCCACGGGTAGTCGCCGAGGTGGGAGAGCAGGTTGCCGGCCGCCAGCAGGGCGACCGTCCAGCGCAGGCCGACCACGGTGAACAGCGGGATCAGCAGGAGCAGCTGGAGCAGCTTGGCCCGGGTCGGCACCAGGGCGATGGTGCGGGCCTGGCCGCCCTGGGCGGCGGTGCGCTCCAGGTGCCGGGCGAGCTTGCGCAGCGTCGGGTGCTGGTAGACGTCCAGCACGGCGGCGTTCGGATAGCGGGTGCGCAGCAGCGTGGTGAGCCGGGCGGCGGCCAGGCTGCCGCCGCCGATGCCGAAGAAGTCGTCGCGCGGGCCGCTCACCGTCACACCGAGGATCTCGGCCCACTGCTCGGCCAGCCAGGCCTCGGTGCCGTACAACTGCTCGCTCGGCCCGGCGTTCTCCAGCTCGGGCAGCGGCCAGGGCAGGGCGGCCCGGTCGACCTTGCCGGAGGTGCGGGTGGGCAGGGTGTCGACCGGCGCGAGCAGCGGCACCAGGGCGGCCGGCAACTCGGCGCGCAGCTTCTCGACGGCCTGCTCGCGGTCGAAGCCGTCCTGGACGACCAGGTAGCCGACCAGCAGCTGGTTGCCGCCGCGCGCGGTGCGGACGGCGGCGGCCGCGCCCGCCACGCCGGGCAGGGCCTGGAGCGCCGCGTCGACCTCGCCGAGTTCGATCCGGCGGCCGCCGAGCTTGATCTGCTCGTCGGTGCGGCCGAGGAACAGCAGGCCGGCCGGGTCGGCCTGGACCAGGTCGCCGCTGCGGTACGCCCGCTCCCAGCCGAGCGAGGCCAGCGGCGCGTACTTCTCGGCGTCCTTCTCCGGGTCGAGGTAGCGGGCCAGGCCGACCCCGCCGATCACCAGCTGGCCGGTACCGCCGGCCGCGACCGGCTCGCCGGTCTCGTCGACCACGGCGAGGTCCCAGCCGTCCAGCGGCAGGCCGATCCGGACCGGGCCGTCGCCGGTCAGCAGCGCGGCGCAGGCGACCACGGTGGCCTCGGTGGGGCCGTAGGTGTTCCAGACCTCGCGGCCCTCGGTGACCAGCCGCTGCACCAGCTCCGGTGGGCAGGCCTCGCCGCCGAAGATCAGCAGCCGCACCTCGTTGAGCGCCTCGGCCGGCCAGAGCGCGGCCAGCGTCGGGACGGTGGAGACCACGGTGATCTCCTGCTCCGCCAGCCAGGGGCCGAGGTCGGCGCCGCTGCGCACCTGGGAGCGGGGGACGGGCACCAGGCAGGCGCCGTGGCGCCAGGCCAGCCACATCTCCTCGCAGGAGGCGTCGAAGGCCACCGACAGGCCGGCCATCACGCGGTCGCCGGGGCCGATCGGCTCGTCCTGGAGGAAGAGCGCCGCCTCGGCGTCGACGAAGGCGGCGGCGTTGCGGTGGGTGACGGCCACGCCCTTGGGGCGGCCGGTGGAGCCGGAGGTGAAGATGATCCAGGCGTCGTCGGCCGGCGTCGGGCAGGGGCGGTGGTCCGCGGCCGCCTCGCCGGGGTCGGCGACCGGGCGTTCGCGGTGGACGGTCAGCGCGCGGTCGGCGCCGAGCGACGCGGCGACGCCGGCCTCCCCGAAGACCAGCTGGGCGCGCTCGTCCGGGTCCTCTGCGTCGACCGGCACGTAGGCGGCGCCGGCGGCGAGCACGGCGAGGATCGAGACGTACAGGTCGTTGGTGCCCGAGGGGACCCGCACGCCCACCCGGTCGTCCGGGCCGATCCCGGCGGCGGCCAGCCGGCGGCGCAGCTGCTCGACCTCGGCGGCCAGGGCGCGGTAGCTGAGCACGGTGCGCCCGTCGTCCAGGGCGGGTTCGTCGGGGTGGGCGCGGACGGTGGCGTCCAGGACGTCGACCAGGGTGCGCGGTGCGGCGGCCGGACGGCCCGGGAAGAGGGCCTGCGGCGGTGGGGCCTGTGGCGGTGGGGCCTGTGGCGGCGTGGCGTGGGGCGGCTTGGCGGACTGCTCCGTGCTCGGTTCAGCTGTCATGGCAGCCCGTACGCTCCTCGTCCTCGCCCCGTTCCGACTGATGCCCGGCCCTTCGGGGCGGTGGGAGCACTCGCCTGACCGGGTGACCCCACTCCGGGGCCGGAGCGGACAACCCGACTGATGGTAGCCCCGGCCGCGAGGCGCCGTACGGCCCGACACTTGGCTCAACTAGGCCGGAAATGGCCCGAGCTGACGTTGAGTCAGTCAACAACTGGGTGGGCCCGGAAGTCATGTGACTGGATGTCAGTCGAATTGACGGATCGTCAGGCCTAATTCTCGATCGTGATCCACGCCACAGCGAATGCTGCTCCCTTCGGGTGGCGGGCCCGGCTTCCCGGCCCGGTTCCGGCCCGGCCGCCGGGCCCGCCAAGGTGTCGGAGCGCTGTCCGAGAGGCGCCGGAGAGAGACCCGAATGGCGCCCGGATGGTGTCAGGACGGTCGGCGGAAGCGGTGCAGGTGCTCCTGGAGGAACGCCTCCAGGGTGCGCGGGGCGCGCCCGGTGAGGTGGGCGAGGGTGTCGTCGGGCGCCTCCCGGCGGACCACCGCGAGCTGCTGGATCTCCACCACGTGGGAGGCCAGCCAGGGCGGCATCCCGGCCCGCTCGACCAAGTGGGCGTGCAGCCCGGCCGGGGGCAGGTCGAGGTAGCGGACCGGGCGGCCGAGCAGCTCGCCGAGCAGCCCGGTGAGCTCCGGGTAGCTGTACGCCCGGCCGCCGGTGAGCGGATACGTTCCGCCGGCGAGCTCCGGGCGGGTGAGCACCTCGGCCGCGGCGTCGCCGATGTCCCGGGCGTCGACGTAGTTGCAGCGGGCCTGGCCCATGGCGCCGTGCACCACCCCGGCGGCGGCGATGCCGGGGGCCAGCAGCAGCAGCTTCTGCATGAACGCGTACGGCCGCAGCACCGTCGCGGTGACGCCGGACGCGCGCAGGCGCTCCTCGACCAGGTGGTGGCCGCGCGAGACGGCCACGGGGGAGTCCGGTTCGGCTGCGGGTGCGGAGATCTTGACGATGTGCTCCACGCCGCTCTCGACCGCCGCGTCGATCGCGGCCAGCTCGTGCTGGACCTGGTGCGGGCCGTTGGCCATGGTGAGGAAGAGCTGGTGCGCGCCACGGAAGGCTTCGCGCAGGGAGTTCGGGTCGGCGGCGTCGGCCGGGAGCGTCTCGGTCAGTGCGAGGGTCCGGTCGTCGAGGCCGGCCGCGAGGCGGGCGGGGTCGCGGCTGAGTGCGCGGCTCGGTGCACCGAGGGCGGCGAGGCCGCGCAGGGTGGCACCGCCGGTGGCGCCTCCGGCGCCCATGACGACGATCATGAGGTCTGTCCTTCCGGTCGGGTGGAGAGTCGGTGCTGCGGGGATCGGGTCCGGCGGCTGCCGCGCCAGCGCCAGGTGATCACGGTGGCCGCGATCGCCGACGAGACCGGCAGGTCGATCGGAAGGCGGCCGGGCCAGGGGCTGGTGGCGAGCCCGTGGATCTGTGGCAGCCAGTGCGCGGCCGCGAGGCCGACGGCGAGTGCGACGGCCGCGGCGGCCAGGCCGAGTGCGGGGGCCAGCAGGGCGTGCGGTGCCCGGCCGCCCGGGGGGCGGTCGGGTCGGCGTCGCAGGGCGGAGCCGACCAGGGTGGCGACGACGGCCGAGGTGCCGCCGATCGTGGTGGCCGCGGCGATCATCAGCTGCGGCTGGTGCGTGACGGCCCCGCCGATGCCGGCCATCACGGCGGGCATCGCGTAGGCGACGAGGACCTCCCGCCACAGGGTGAAGGGGGGCGGTGCACCGGGTGCTTTCTTGCTCATGGGCTTCTCCTGCGGAGGTGCTGGGGTGAAGTGATTAGGTGGCTAACTATTAGTGCTTAGGTGCCTAACTATTGGGCCGTGAAGTCGGCGGGCCGCCTTGCGCGGCCCGCCGTTCTCGGCCGGGTCAGTCCGCGGTCAGCGCGTCGGCACCCTCGACCACCCTGGCCAGGAGGTCGAGGAAGGTGGCGCGCTCCTCGACCGAGAGCCCGCCGACCAGTGCCTGCATCCGGGCGAAGTGCTCGGGCGCCAGATCGCGCAGCCGCTGCGCGCCGCGTGCGGTGAGGACCACCACGTTGGCGCGGCCGTCCTCGGCGGACGGGCGGCGGACCACCAGGCCCTCCTGCTCCAGGCCGTCCACCAGGCCGGTCACGGTCGCCCGCGAGACGCCGAGGCCGGCCGCGAGCTGGGAGGGCGACTTCTCGCCGCCGTGGTCCTCCAGGTCGGCCAGCAGTCGGTAGCGGCCGGTGGAGAGCCCGAACCGGGCGAAGTGCACCTCCCCGGCCTGGCCGATCCGGGCGCCCGCCGCCATCAGCCGGGCCGCGACCAGGATCGCCTGCGGGTCGGCCGTGAGGCCGTAGCGGGCGATCTGGCGGCGCGCCTGGTCGAGAGTGGGGGCGCCGCTTCCGGCGTCGGGGCGTTGCGTCATGAAAGTAATATGGCGCCTCATCAGTTTCCCGGTCAAGTCGATGGCCCGCACCGACCGGTTCCCGGACGGTGCGGGCCGCGGTGACGCCGTCCCCTCCGGGGCCGAGGGTGGCCGGGCGGTGCGCCCAGGGCGAGTCTCGTCGTTCCCGGCGTCGCGCGCCCGGCGGGAACGGCGGGACACGTCCTACGCGGCGCGGCGCGCGCCGCCGTCCGCACCTTCCTGGCCGACCAGGGTGTGCCCGACCCCGACGGGCGGACCGCCACCCTGCTGGCCTGCGTCGACGGACTGGTCTTCGACCGGCTGGTGGGCGGCGGGGAAGCCCGCCTGGACGAGGTCCAGGGGCTGGTGGCGGCTGCGCTGCGCGGGGCGGCCGGACGGTAGGGCGTTTCTTCGAACTCCCGTCGCTTGGCGGCAGTTTGAAACGGAACCCCCGGCGGGGTGTGGCGGCCTCGCCGCACGAAATGCCGTAGGGCGGCGCTCCGGCGGCCCGGATGCGGCGGTGGCCGGGGTGGGGGCTCGATGGTGACGGGCGATCAGGTCAATCAACCGTCAAGTTGGTTCATTCACAGAATAATCCGGTCGCAAAGTGGACGGCATCGAAACATTTACGCTGCTTCCAGGTCTTCACATGGAGATCTCAGACTGACAGGCTGGGGCCGCCCTTTCAGTACTGAGGAGGTTCCTTGTCCCGTATATCCACGCTGGCCGGAGCGGTCACCTGCGCCCTCGCCCTCGTCACCGGTAGTGCTGTCGCGGCATCGGCAGCGCCGATAGACCTGGCGCCGGGTGCGGCGGCCGAGGCGAAGGTCCCCGCTGTCAACTGGACCCCGTGCAACCCCGACCCGAGCAAGCCGGACCCAGGTATCTACGACTGTGCCGTGTACCCGGTGCCGCTGGACTATGACAACCCGTCGGGTGAGAAGATCGGCATCGCCATGATGCGCCGGCGGGCGAGCGACCCGTCCAAGCGGATCGGCTCGCTGTTCCTCAACCCGGGCGGCCCGGGTGGTAGCGGCTACCTGTGGGCGACCACCACCCGGTTCGGTACCGAGGTGCAGTCGCGCTTCGACCTGGTCGGTTTCGACCCCCGTGGCGTGGCCCGGAGCAACCCGCTCAAGTGCTTCAAGACCCAGGAGGACGCCGACGCGGTCAACGGCCGCATGGTCGGGGTGCCGGTCACCAAGGCCGAGATCAACGAGACGCTGGACGCGGACCAGGACTACACCGACGCGTGCAGCAAGAACGCCGGCCCGCTGATCGAGCACATGTCGACCATCAACGTGGTCCGCGACCTCGACCGGATGCGCCGCGCCGTCGGCGACTCCCAGCTCAACTTCGCCGGGTTCTCCTACGGCACCCTGATCGGCGCGACCTACGCCGGGATGTACCCGAACAAGGTGCGCACGATCATCGTCGACGGCAACGTCGACCCGAACCTGCGCCTGCACGACGGCCTGGAGTACGACCGTCAGCGGGCGGGCGGCTTCGAGCTGGCCCTGGACGAGTTCCTGAAGCGCTGCCAGGCCGCCGGCGCCCCGCGCTGCGCCTTCGGCGAGGGCGACACCCGGGCCAAGTTCGACCAGCTCCGCGACCACCTGCGGACCAGCCCGGTCACCCTGCCGAACGGCTCCCAGGTGACGCTGAGCACCTTCACCAGCGAGGTGGCCAGCGCGCTGTACTCGCAGGCCAAGCTGGCGCCGCTGGCCAAGTCGCTGCAGGCGACGTACCAGCTCGTCCAGAAGCCGGCCGCGAACACGCTGATGGCGCCGAAGGCGACCGTCTCGGACGACGACGCCAACATCCTCGCGGTGAACGCCCCGCGGGCGCTGCGCGAGGCCCCGGCCGACTCCGAGTACACCGCCGACGACTCCTACATGGGCGTCAACTGCCAGGACAAGCCGTACCCGTCGAACGACCGGGTCTTCCCGAACGTCGCCAAGGCCTGGGAGAAGGAGTCGCCGACCTTCGGCCGCTACCAGGCCTTCGACGCGCCCGCCTGCGCGAGCTGGCCGGCCCCGGCCCGGGACGCCGAGCGCTTCAGCGGCCCGTGGAACAAGAAGACCTCGAACACCGTCATGGTGATCGGCAACCTCTACGACCCGGCCACCCAGTACAAGTTCGCCCAGCGGATGCAGCAGCAGCTGGGCAACGCCGTGCTGGTCAGCGTGGACTCGATCGAGCACTGCGCCGTCGGCCGCAGCCAGGCGCTGAACGCACTGGTCACCCGCTACCTGGTCGACGGCACCGCGCCGAAGCCCGGCCAGCTGCTGAAGCCGGACGCGGCGATCTTCCCGGCGGCCTGACGGGGCTGAGCGGCCTGACGGGGCCGAGCGGTCGGCCGGTGCCGGCCCGCGCGGCCCGCAAGGCCCGCCCGGCAGGACTGGCCGCGCGGCCCCCGGAGGTCTGAGGTACGTGTGAACGGATGTGGTGGTCGGCGGCGCCGGCCACCACATCCGCGTTTTCCGGCCGAGCCCCCGGAGGGCGGCGTGAACGCGGACGGCCGTGCGAACGCGGATGACGGCGCGAACCGGAAATGCGGCGTGAACGCGGCGGTGGATCGCCATCCGGCCCTCCTCGGAAACGAGTTCTTCTCGGATTCTTCTCGGATGTCGGGGACCGTAGCCGATACCACTGACACTGATAGTTCAATCGGCCGCCGGGCCCGCAGCGGCCTGGGACCTGCGCTGATTCGTCCAAAATGACGTACTGTCACACTAGTTCGTTAAAGGATTCCCACCCTCGAATACCTGTGTTAGCGTGCCGCCGCCAGCTTCTCTCATCGCCGAGAAAGTGAGGTCGGGCCATGGAGGGCGCATTCTCCCGACGGGGATTCCTGGGCACCGCCGGTGCGGCGGCGGCCGGGGTGTCCGGCGGCTCGACGGGCACGGCGGCCGCGGCCGGGGCGCGCCGGGAGCCGCCGGAGGGGCGGTCGGTCCGGCCGGGCGATCCCCGCTACCGGACGCTCGGCCAGGGCTTCAACCAGCGCTGGCGCAGCAGCCCCGCCCACATCCGCCTGGTGGCCGACGAGGCCGACGCCGTGGGCGAGTTGAACCGGGCGCTGGTCCACGGGATGCGGCCGACCGTCCGCGGCGGCGGGCACTGCTACGAGGGCTTCGTCGACAACGACGGGGGCGTCATCCTCGACCTCGGCATGATGCGGGGTGTCGCCGCCGCCACGGACAAGTTCGGCCGTCCGACGTACTGCGTGGAGGGCGGGGCCACCAACTGGGACGTCTACACCACGCTCTTCCGCGCGTACGCGGTGACGCTGCCGGCCGGGTCCTGCTACTCGGTCGGCGCGGGCGGGCACATCTGCGGCGGCGGGTTCGGCCTGCTCTCGCGGCGGCACGGGCTCACCGTGGACCACCTGGTCCAGGTCGACGTGGTCACCGTGCGGGGCGGCACCGCCGTGGTGACCAGGGCGCACCGCGACGACGGCGAGGGCTCCCCGGAGGCGGACCTCTTCTGGGCCCACACCGGGGGCGGCGGCGGGAACTTCGGGGTGGTGCTGCGCTACCACTTCGCGGTCGGCGTGCCGAAGCCGCCGCCCCGGGTCTGGCTCAGCAGCGTCGCCTGGCCCTGGGGCGAACTGGTGGAGCGGCCCGGCGACTTCGAGACCCTGGTGCGTAACTTCGGCGCCTTCATGGCCGAGCACAGCGGCCCGCGGGAGCCGACCTACCAGGGCCTGTTCGCGATCCTCAAGCTCACCCACCGCTCCAACGGGAACGTCGTCCTGGTGAGCCAGTGGGACGGTGACGACCCGGGGCCGCTCGACGCGTTCCTGGCGGCCGTCGAGCGCGGGATGGCGACGCGGTCGGTGGTCCAGACCCACAGCGCCGGCGGGCTGTTCCTGCCCTACCCGGAGAAGCGTCGCCAACTGCCCTGGTTCCAGGCCACCATGACGCTCAACCCGTCGGGCGACAACCAGCGCGGCAAGTACAAGTCGGCCTACCACCGCGAGCCGTTCAGCCGGGCCCAGATCGCCACCTTCTGGGACTGGCTGGTGCGGGACGTCGAGGGCGTGGACCTCACGAAGACGCTGGTGCAGATCGACTCCTACGGCTGCCGGATCAACGCCCGCGGGCCCGAGGAGACCGCCGTCCCCCAGCGCGACTCGATCATGAAGCTCCAGTACCAGACGTACTGGACCGACGAGGCCCAGGACGCCGACCACCTGGCGTACCTCGGCGGGCTCTACCGGGACGTCTACCGGGAGACCGGCGGTGTCCCGGAGATCGACACCGCGACGGACGGCGCCTACGTCAACTACCCGGACGTCGACCTGGGCACGGCCGACCAGCCGGACCCGGCCTACCAGCGGCTCTACTACAAGGGGAACTACCCGCGGCTGCAGCGCACCAAGGCGTACTGGGACGGCGCGGAGGTGTTCCACCACGCTCAGTCGATCACCCTCCCCGGGGCCTGACCGGGAGGGGCCCGCCACCGGATGCGCGAGCCGCCGTAGGGGCGCAGGGTCGAGGTATGAGCGGAGTGGTCGTGCTGGTCGAGCTGGAGCCGTCCACCGAGGTGCTGGACGCGGGCGAGGTCGACGTGGGCGCGCGGATTCGCTGGGTGCACGCGGCGCCGCCGGATCCGGACGTGCCGGAGGATCCGGGGCCGGCGACCTTCTGCGGCCTCGACACGGCGGACCTCGAACGGGAGCCCTACCGCCCGGCCGGGCCCGGCGAGCCGTGGTACCCGCCGTCCCAGCGCACCCGGCGGTGCCGAGCCTGCGAGGCGGTGCTCAAGGCACCCTGAACGGGCTCGCGGAGCGCGTCCGGTTCCATCGGTCGCGCCGCCGGGGTGCGCCGGCCCGCCTGTCCGGACAGGACCGCCCGAGTGGACAGGACCGCCCGAGTGGACAGGCCGGACGGGCCGGCGCACCCCGGGCCACCCCTACGCGGCCGGCTTCGCCGCCTCCTCGACGATCCGCCCGTCACGCAGCTCGATCACCCGGTCGGCGAGTTCCATCAGCGTCGGGTCGTGGGTGGCGACCACCACGGTGACGCCCTCGCTGCGGACGACGGCGCGCAGCAGCTGCATGATCGAGCGGCCGGTCTCCGAGTCCAGCTGGCCGGTCGGCTCGTCGGCGATGATCAGGCCGGGCTCGTTGGCCAGCGCGCGGGCGATGGCGACGCGCTGCTGCTGGCCGCCGGAGAGCTCGCCGGGCCGCTGGTTGGCCTGGTCGGCGAGGCCGACGAGGGCCAGCAGGGTGTGCGCGCGCTCCTCGCGTTCGGCGGCCGAGACCTTGCGTAGCCGCATCGGCACGCCGACGTTCTCGGCGGCGGTGAGCATCGGGATCAGCCCGAAGGACTGGAAGACGAAGCCGATCCGCTCCCGCCGCAGGGCGAGCCGGCCGTCCTCGTCCAGTTCGGCGAGGTCGGTGCCGTCCAGGGCGATGCTGCCGGCGGTCGGGGCGTCCAGGCCGCCGACCAGGTTGAGCAGGGTGGTCTTGCCGGAGCCGGACCGGCCCTTGAGCGCGGCGAGTTCGCCGCGGCCGACGGTGAAGGAGACGCCGCGCAGCGCGTGCACGGTCCGCTCGCCGGTGCCGAAGCTGCGCCGGAGGTCGGTCACGGCCACCATCGGGGCGTTGGTGGTGGCGGTGGCCTGAGGCTGCGTCATTGAGGCTTCCCCCTGTGTGTGTCTACCCAGTGTCTACGGACGGGCGGCGCCACGGGTTCACGGTTTCGGGCGGCGATTTCCGGGGTGCGGGTCGGCGTTCCCAAAGGCGTGCTGTGGAGCCTGAGTTATGAAATGTTCATGGCATTCTGGCGGGCGCCCGAAGTGTGGGTGCTGCCAATGCAAGGAATTTGCTCATTACTTACTTGTTAGCGCAAGTCCCTTCCGTTCCTGGATCGAATCTGACAGAGTCGTCCGCTATCCGGTGATCAAATGCCGGTGATCATTGCGTTGATGTGCCCTAAGTGTGTCCATTCGTGGCCGAGTTGTGACCGAATCGGATCGATGAACGGGGCTGGGACGCGGCCTGGGGACGTAAAGACCGGGGAGGAACTTGATGCTCGGCTTCGTCGTGCGCCGACTGCGCGGGCGACTGCCGCTGGCTGCCGCCGTGCTGCTCGCTGTACTGATCACCACGGCCGTGCTGACCGCGCTGGTGGCGTTCAACCGCAGTGTCGGCGAGGCCGGTCTGCGGCAGGCGCTCCAGGGGCCAGGACATGCTCGGACCACGGTCGTGGTGACCGCCGAACACGGGCTCGACCAGCGTGCGAAGGACGAGGCGGAGCTCGCCGCCTACCGCGGCAGGCTCTTCGGGGACCTGCCCGTGCGCACCGACAGCCTGCTGCGCAGCCGCTCCTACGGCCTGCCGGACGGTGCCGGCACTACTGGCGCCACCGGTACCAACGGCGCCACCAGCACCAGCGGCGCCCCCGGGTCCGCGGTCCCCGGAACCGGGACCCAGCCCGACCTGACGGTCCTCGCCGACCTCGACCGCGACCGGACCCGCCTGCTCGCCGGCGCGTGGCCCGCCGCGGCCTCCGGCCCGGTCCAGGCCACCGCCCCGCAGGTCGCCGTCCCGCAGACCATGCTGGCGCGGCTCGGCCTCACCGACCAGGCCCTGCCCGCCGATGTTCAGGTGGCGGACCGCCTCGGCGGCAAGTCGCTGACCGTCCGCGTCACCGGCGTCTACCGGGCCGTCGACCCGACCGACGCGTACTGGCGCATCGACCCGGTCGGCGGCCACGAGGTCGAGGTCAGCGGCTTCACCACCTACGGCCCGATGCTGGTCGACCAGAGCGCCTTCACCACCGGCGGGTTGGTGCAGAGCAGCCGCAGCTGGCTGCTCGACGCCGACTTCGCGGGCATCGGTCGCTCCGCGGCGGAGGCCATGGGCGACCGCGCCCAGGGCCTCGCCGACGACCTGCAGACCCGCGCGAGCATCAGCTCGCGGACCGAACTGCCAGACATCCTGCGCGAGTTGTCCTCCAGCATGATGGTCGCCCGGACCACCCTGCTGATCGGCGCCCTCCAGCTGGCCGTGCTCGCCGTCGCGGCGCTGCTGCTGGTCGTCAACCTGATCGCGACCCGGCAGACGGCCGAGAACGAGCTGCTCGCCGCCCGCGGCGCCTCCGGCGCCCGGCTCGGCGCCTTCACCGCGACGGAGTCGCTGCTGCTCGCCCTGCCCGCCGCGCTGCTGGCCCCCCTGATGACTCCGTTCCTGGTCCGCGCCCTGGCCGGCTTCGGGAGCGACCACCAGGTGCCCCTGGACACCGGCATCAGCTGGTCGCTCTGGCCGATCGCCGTGCTCTGCGCGTTCGCCTGCGTCCTGCTGGCCAGCCTGCCCAGCCTCCTGCGCGGCGCCGGAGCCGCTCTGCGCAGCCGCTCCGGCCGCCGCCAGGCCCTGGTCTCCGGCATCGCGCGCAACGGCGGCGACCTCGCCGTCCTCGCCCTGGCCGTGCTCGCCTACCAGCAGCTCAGCCAGTACGGCGGCGGGCTGTCCACCGACTCCTCCGGCCGGCTCGGCGTGGACCTGCTGCTGGTCGCCACCCCGACCCTGGCGCTCTGCGCCGGCACCCTGGTGGTGCTGCGCCTGCTGCCGCTCGCCGCCAGGCTCGGTGCCCGGGTGGCCGCGCGCGGCCGTGGCCTCGGCCCGGCCCTGGTCGGCTGGCAGCTGGCCCGTCGGCCCGCCCGTGCCACCGGCCCCGTGCTGCTGCTGGTGATGGCCGTGGCCACCGGCGTGCTGGCGCTCGGCCAGCACGCCACCTGGACCGCCTCCCAGCGCGACCAGGCCGCCTTCAACACGCTCGGCGGCCTGCGGATCTCCGCCTCGCACAACGCCCTGATGGGCCAGGGCGGCCGCTACGGCGCGCTGCCCGGCGGCGACCGGCTGGTCCCGTTGGTGCGCGAGGAGCAGTCCCTGCCCAACGGCAAGGGGCAACTGCTCGCCGTGGACGCCGCCGCCTTCGCCGAGCGCGTCCCGGTCCGCTCCGACCTGCTCGGCGGGCGCACCCGCGAGGACCTGTTCGGGTCGCTCGCCCAGCCCGCCCCCACCGGGCCGGCCGGCCTGGAACTGCCCGGCCACCCGCTGCGGATCGACGCGGAGGTCACCGTCCAGCAGCCGGAGCAGCAGGCCGGGACGCCCGGCGGCAGGACTGGTCCGTCGCTTCACCCGGAGGCCAGGTTGCTGCTGCGCGACCGCTTCGGCATGATCCACAAGGTCTCGCTGGGCACGCTCCCGCTGACCGGCGACGCCAAGGTCTCGGCCTCGCTGACCACGTTGGTCGACGCCCCGCTCGGCTCGGCCGCCTCGCCGTTGACCGTGGTCGGCGTGATCGTCGCCTTCGGCGACCGGTCCAACGGGGAGCTGACCGTCCACCGGCTGTCCGTCTCCGACAGCGCCGACGGCCCCGCGACCGCCGTCCAGGTGCCGGCCGGCTTCGGCTGGACGGCGACGGCGCCCCCCGTCCGGGCCATCGGCGACGTGGTGCCCGGGCCGGCCGCCGTCCTCGGATCCGAACCGACCGGCGCCGACCGCTTGTTCACCATCCGCTACCGCTTCGCCAACGGCCTCGGGGACATGGCCCGCGCCGTCCTCCAGCCGACCGGGACGAGCGTGCCGGCCACCGTGTCCGGCATCGTCACCCGCGACTACCTGAAGGTCGTCGGCGGCTCCGTCGGCGACACCATCCAGGTGCCGTTCTCCGGGATCGTCCTGCCGGTCAAGATCACCGCCGTGGTCGACGCCCTGCCGGCGGCCGGCCCCAACGCGCTCATGGTCGACCTCTCCACCACGGCCCGGCTGCTGGCCGCACAGGGCGGCGAACTGCCCAACCGCGCCGAGTGGTGGCTGCCCGCCACCGGCCCCGGCGACCGGACCCCCGCCGAGGCCGCCGCCGCGCTGCGCGCCGCCCCCGGCGCCCAGGACGTCCAGCTCTACGAGGAGGCCGTCGAGGACCTGCTCAGCGACCCGGTCGGCGCCGCTCCGCAGAGCGCGCTCATGGTCATCGCGGTCGTCACCGGGGTGCTCGCCGCGATCGGCTTCGGCGCCGCCGTGGCCGCCTCCGCCCGCGAACGCTCCCGGGACTCCGCCCTGCTGCTCGCGCTGGGCGCCCGCCGCAAGCAGGTGACCCGCACCATGGCCGCCGAACAGGCCCTCCTGGTCGCCCTCGGCGGGGCCGTCGGACTGGCCCTCGGCACGCTGCTCGTCCACCTGATCGTGCCGTTCGTCGTGCTGACGCCGGCCGCCCGCCGCCCGACGCCCGGGGCGCTGATCGAGCTGCCGCTCGGCCAGGCGCTACTGCTCACGGCCGCGATCGCCGTCGTTCCCCTGTTGTCGGCCTTCCTGATCGGACGCCGCCGTCGAGACGTGGCCGCCCGGCTGCGCCACGTGGAGGAGATGTGACCACCAAGGCCGGCACCACCGTGCCCACCCCTTCGCCCGCGCCCGCCCACGGCCCCGCGCCCTGGGTCCGCACCCGGCTGCGCGCGACGCCGCTGGCCACCCTGCTCATGGCGGCGCTCGCCTTCGTCACGGTGTTCATGGCGGCGGCCTTCCCCCGCGTCGTCGACCGGGGCGCGGACAGCGCCCTGCGGGACTTCGTGCACCAGAAGGGCGTCAACGCGACCAGCCTGCAAGCCACCTCCGAGCCGAACCTGAGCGACCCGGCCTCCGCCCTCGACGACGTGCAGCAGAAGCTGACCGCGGAGATCGGCCGGAACCTGCCGCTCACCGGGACCAGCCAGCTCTACGGCAGCCGGGCCAAGTCCCCGCGCAAGATGTTCAACGAGGGCTACGCCCGTCTCTCCGACCATCCGCCGGTGCTCGGCCTGCTGTACCTGCACGGGCTCAAGGAGCTCGTGACCCTCACCGACGGCGTCTGGCCGGGCTCCGCGGAGGAGGGCACACCCCTGCCGATGATCGTCAGCCAGAAGGCCGCCGAGACCATCGGCGTCAAGCTCGGTGACGTCGTCGACAACGGCAGCGACCTGACCGGCCGGACCCGGTCCACCGTGGTCGGCTTCTACCGCGTCAACAACCCCACCGACCCGACCTGGGACGACATCGGCTGCCCCGCCCGCGCCTGCCTGGAGGGCCAGGGCACGGAGCTCCACTGGGCGACCACCGGTTTCGTCGGCGACAGCGGCCTGCACCAGCTGATCCTCTGGGGCAACGGCGGCGTGAACTTCTGGCGGCTGCCCGTCGACTCCGGCGCCCTGCGCGCCGACCAACTGGCCGAGACCCGCGCCACCGTCGGCTCCTACCTGGTCGGGCGCGGCGCCACCACCCTCGCCGACGTGACCAAGCGCCCGGACCTGCACGTCACCTCGCTCCTGCCCGACGTCTTCACCCGGGCCACCGCCCGCTACGACGCCGCGGCCCCGCTGGCCGCGATCGGACCGGCCGGAGTGGCGGGGGTGGCCGTCGTGGTGCTGTGCCTCGCGGCGGCCCTCACCGCCGACCGGCGCACCGCCGAACTCCGGCTGCTCCAGGCCCGAGGCGGCTCGCGCGGAGGCATCCTGCTGCGCCTGCTCGGCGAGGGCGCGGCGACCGTGCTGCCCTCCGCCCTGCTCGGAACGGCCCTCGCCCTGGTGCTGCTGCCCACCCCCCGGTGGGGCAACGCCCTGCTCACCGCCCTGGCGGTCACCCTGATCGCCGTGCTGGCCTTCCCGGCGCGCGCCGCCGTACTGCTGTCCCCGCCGAAGGCCGTGGCCGGCTGGCGCCGACTCGTCGGCGAACTCGCCGTCCTGGCCGTCACCGCCGCGGCCGTGGCCGAGGTCCGCCGCCGCGGCGTCGCCCCCGGCAACGGCCTGGACCCGCTGCTGGTGACCGCCCCGCTGATGCTCGCCCTCACCGGCGGCCTGCTGCTGGCCCGGATCCAGCCGCTGGTGGTCGGCTGGCTGGCCGCCCTCGCCGGGCGCGGCCGCGGCCTGATCGGCTTCCTCGGCCTGGCCCGCGCCGCCCGCGACAGCTCGGGCCGCCGCCGGCCCTCCGCGCTGCCGCTGCTCGCCCTGGTGATCGCCGTCACCACGACCGGCTTCGGCGCCACCGTGCTCGACACCGTGGACAGCGTCCGGCTGCGCGCCGGCCGGATCGCCACCGGCGGTGACGTCTCCGTCACCCTGCCGGTCTACGCGACCCTGCCGGAGGCGTTCACCACGGCCGCCGCCGAACTGCCCGGCGTACGGGCCGCGACCGGGGTGTGGGTCGAGCCCGGGGCCTTCTTCACCGGCGCCGACGGCGACTCCACCTCGGCCATCCTCGTGGTGGCCGAGCCGAAGGCCTACGCCGAGATCGCCCGGGCCTCCGGGGTGGGCGAGTTCGACCCGGCGGTGCTCGCCGGCACCCCCGGCGGCCCGGACACCCCGGTGCCGGCACTGTTCAGCAGCGGCCTGTCCAAGCAACTGGCCGGCGGCCCGCCCCGGCTGCGCACGCCCAACGGGGGCCAACTGCGCACCACCGTCGCCGGGATCGTCACCGGCACCCCCGCCCTGCCGGACCCCGGCAAGCCGTTCATGGTGGTGCCTGTCGGGCCCGCCTCCGAGCGCCTTCCGGAGCTCAAGCGGACGAACAAGTGGCTCTCCGCCGGCAACGTCGACGCCGGCCAGGTCAGGAACCTGCTCCTGGACCGGGGCCTGACCACCGCCACGGGCCTCGCCAAGCTGATCCGGGACGAGGCCGTGGCCGCCGGCAAGGGCAGCTACGGGCTGCCCCCCGGGTACACGGTCCGCAGCAGCCACGAGGTGGCCGCCACGCTCGCCGCCGACCCGCTGCAGCGCTCCGCGGAACGCCTGTTCTGGTACTCGGGTGCCGCCGGCGCCGGGTTCGCCCTGCTGGCCGTCCTGCTGACACTGGTCCGGGCCGCCCCCGAGCGCACGGCCCTGCTGGCCCGACTGCGCACCATGGGCCTGCGGCCCCGGCAGGGGCTGGCGCTGATCATCACCGAGACGCTGCCGCAGGCCCTGGTGGCGGCCGTCGGCGGCGGGCTGGTCGCGCTGGCGGCGGTCGGACTGCTCGGGTCGGCCTTCGACCTGTCGGCGCTGGTCGGCGCCAACGTCGGCGACGTGCTGACCCCCGTCCTGCTGCCGGTGCTGCTGCCCACGGCGGGCCTGGCGCTGGTGGTCTGCCTCGGGGTGGTCCTGGAGGCGGCCGTCTCCGGCCGGCGCCAGATCGCCACCGAACTGCGGGCGGGGGACCAGCGGTGAGGGCGGGAGGCGCGGTACGGGCCGTGACACCGGCGCCGGCCGCCGGGACCGTGGGGACCGTCAAGGTCGTCGAGATTTTCAGGACCGTCAGGACCTTCAGGACCGCCAGGACCTCTAGGACAGTCAAGACAGGAGACGAGCGGTGAAGAGCACTCCCCAGGAGCAGCCGGTCGCCGAGGCCCCCAGCTTGCAGGAGCTCCGGCAGCGGGCCCTCGCCGCCGCCTCGCCCAAGGCGTACGGCGAGGGCGCGGCCATCGTCTGCGACCGGCTGGTGCGGATCTTCAGCGCCGAGGGCGTCGAGGTCCAGGCGTTGCAGGGCTTGGAGCTGACCATCCAGCAGGGCGACCTGGTCGCCCTGGTCGGTGCCTCCGGCAGCGGCAAGTCGACCCTGCTGACCATCCTGGCCGGGCTCGACGTGCCGACCGCCGGAAGCGCCACCGTCGCCGGCTGCGACCTGCTGGAGATGTCCGCCCGGGAGCGGCTGCGCTACCGGCGCGAGGTGGTCGGCTTCATCTGGCAGCAGACCGCCCGCAACCTGCTGCCCTTCCTCACCGCCGCCGAGAACATCGCCCTGCCGATGCAGCTGCGCGGGCGCCGGGCCGGGGCCGGGCGGGCCAAGCAGCAGGCCGACCGGGTGGCCGAGCTGCTGGAGGCGCTGGAGATCGGTGACCTCGCCCACCGCCGCCCCAACGAGCTCTCCGGCGGCCAGCAGCAGCGGGTCGCGATCGCGGTGGCGATGGCCAACAACCCGCCGGTGCTGCTCGCCGACGAGCCCACCGGCGAACTGGACTCCGAGACCGCGGGGGTGATCTTCGAGTCCTTCCGCACCGTCAACCGCGAACTCGGCGCCACCGTCGTCATCGTCACCCACGACCCGATGGTCGCGGGCGAGGTGCGCCGCACGGTCGCCATCCGGGACGGCCGGACCAGCAGCGAGGTGCTGCGCCGCACCGTCACGGACGAGCACGGCGAGGAGTCGGTCAACGAGCGCGAGTACGTGATGCTGGACCGCACCGGCCGGGTGCAGCTGCCGGTCAAGTTCCTGGAGGCGCTCGGGATGGAGCACCGGGTGGCGGTCGACCTCGCGGCCGACCACATCGAGGTCCGTCCGGACGACATCGCCGGGCACTGAGGCGCCGGGCACCGAGGAAGCGGGTGGGCGGCGGCCGTCGGGTCCGTCAGCTGTCGCCGCCCATCCGCTGGAAGAGCCCGCTGCCTTCGGCGTCCGCGCGCAGGTCGGGTGCGTCCTCACCGGCGCGCTCGCCCCGGGCGGTGGCGGTGCAGAGGGCGAAGACGAGCACTGCACTGGCCGCGACGGCGAGGATTCCGAGTGCGGTCAGGACGCGTAGCCAGGTCAAGGAAGTGCCTCCTGGGGACGGTGCGGAGGAACGCCGCCGGGGTTGTATCGGCAGTTCGGTCCGCACGGTCGAGTGTCCACAGGCGGTTCTTCCCGTCGTCCGCCGCGCGAGAGGTCGCCCGCGCGGGCGCTCGAAGCATCAGTAGGGCGCGTCACACTCCCTCGCGCGCCCCTGTAGGGGTGACGGTCCGTCCCTCCGAGGACGTGGCCAACGTCCGCAGCGCGTCGAGGTCCGGCTTCCCCGCCCCGGTCAGCGGGATCCCCGGCAGCACCAGGACGGAGTCCGGCGCGCACCGCGGCCCGACCCGCTCCCGGGCCCAGCGGCGCAGTTCCTCCGCCGTCGCCCGCGATCCCGGCCCGGTGACCACGGCCGCGTGCACCCGTTCCAGCCGGTCCGGGCCGGCCGTCGCGAACATCACCGCCTCCCGCACCTCAGGGTGCGCGCGCAGCGGCTCCTCGACGTCCCGGGGGAAGACGTTGTGCCCGTCCACGATCGCCATCGGGCGGCGCCCGGCCACCGTCAGATAGCCGGCCGCGTCCAGACTGCCCAGATCGCCGGTGTGCAGCCAGCCGTCCCGCAGCACCCGGGCGGTCAGCTCGGGGTCGCGCCAGTAGCCGACCATCGCCGTCGGGGTGCGGACGCAGATCTCCCCGGTCCGGCCCGCCGGCAGCACCGTCCCCTCCTCGTCCACGATCCGCACCTCGGTGTCCGGGAACGGGCGCCCGGCCGTCGCCAGCAGCCGCGGGTCCAGGTGCTCGTCCGGGCCCAGCCTCGTCACCGGCCCGCACTCCGTCAGGCTGTACGTCTGGTGCAGCACCCGGCCCAGCCGCCGCGTCGCCTCCGCCAACCGGCGCGGCGACGGCGGACAGCCGGTGTACGTGACGCGGCGCAGGCTGCCGGTGTCGGTCGCGCGCAGCAGCGGATGGTCCAGCACGCGGTAGAGCAGGTGCGGCGGCAGATACACCCGGGAGACCCGGAACCGCTCGATCGCCGCCAGCACCGCCTCGGCGGCGAAGGCCTCCTGCAACACCACCGTGCCGCCCGCCGCCAGCGCCAGATCCGCCGTCGTACCGCCGCCGTGGCACAGCTCCGTACAGAGCAGGAACGTAGAACCGGACAGGAGCGCCGGTCGCGGCGGGCGGCCGAACCGGCGCAGCACACCCTTCGGCCGGCCCGTCGTCCCGCCGGTGAACCGCACCGCCATCACGTCCTGCGGGCGGAACCGCGGGGCCAGCGGCTCCGGCGAGCAGGACGCGGCCGACGCCGACAGGTCCACCCCGAGCGCCGACGGCCCCAGCGCGAACAGGCCCGCCGAGGGCAGCGACCGCGCGATCCCCCCGGCGGCGGCCCGGCAGCGGGCCGGATCGAAGACCAGCGCCGACGTCCCGGCGAACCCGGCCAGCGCCACCGACTCCCCGACCGGGCCGTCCGGATGCGGCATCGCGACCCGGCACCCCAGCAGGTTCGCGGCCAACCGCACCAGCACCGCCTCCGGCCGGTTCCCGGCCAGCACCGTCACCCCGTCCCCGCGCCCGAGCCCGGCACCCGCCAGCGCCCGCGCCGTCCGGTACACCCCGTCCAGGCACTCCCGGGCGGTCAGCGCCTCCTCCCCCCAGCGGATCGCCACCCGCCCCGGATCCCGCTCCAGCCCCGCCAACACCAGCCCGGTGTACGTCGGCCCCGACTCCGCCATGCTGCGGCCTCCTGTCTGATGGGACGTCAGCTTAGGGCGGGCGCGGTGGTGGAGTGGTGCCGGGGATCCCGGGTGCAGGGGCCGCTGCCGGGGCGTCCTGCCGTGACCGGACCGGAGTGCCGTACCCGCGGCCGGGAGTTGTTAGGGTTCCCCGTCGGACAGGGACGGGGGACACGTGGGCACCAGCACGGGCACGGCCGAGGCGCCGGGCGGGCAGGGGGCCGAGGAGCGCCCGCACGGCGTCCTCGACCTGCGAGGCGTCGCGGGGGCGGCGTTCACCGTGGGCTACCCGCCCGATGCCGTCGTGGTCGTGTCGGGCCTGCCGGGCGCGGGCAAGAGCACGCTGCTGCGGCGCTGGTCCGGGGCGGGGGCGGTGCCGACCGTCGACCCGCGCGCCGTCCACGAGGCCTGCGAGGCGGTCATGCCCGCGCGCCTGCCGTACGCGGTCTACCGGCCCTGGGCCCGGCTGGAGCACGTCCGGCTGCTGCGCGCCTCCGTGCGGCGCGGCGGGCCACTGCTGGTGCACGACTGCGGCAGCCGCGCCTGGATGCGCCGCTGGCTCGCCCGCGAGGCCGCCCGGCAGGGCCGGCAGCTGCACCTGGTGCTGCTCGACGTCGGTGCCGCCACCGCGCTGGACGGCCAGCGGGCCCGGGGCCGCCACGCCTCCGCCCGGGTCTTCGCCCGCCACCGCCGGGGCCTGGACCAACTGCTCGCCGCCTTCACCCGCCACACGCGCTCCGGCGCGCCGACCCCGGCCCCGGAAGCGGCGTCCGTCCTGCTCCTCGACACCGCCTCCCGCTCCCGCGCCACAGCCGTCCACTTCGGCCCGGCCCGGTGAGGCCCCCGGCGGAGGCGGTGACCGGGAACAGTGCCTGAGCCGCCGGGAGCGGTGAAGTCCCCTGGCCGGAGCGGTGGTCAGAGGAGGCCGAGGTGGGGGTCCACGGCGGCGAGTCGGCAGGTGGCGTCCCAGAGGCGGTCGGCGACGGCGCGGTCGGTCAGGTGGGGCTGGGCGGGTTCGAGGCGGGGGGCGCCGCGCAGGCCGAAGACGCGGGGGCCCCAGAGCTGGCCGCCCTGGGCCTGCGGGTCGAGGACGGCCCGGACGATCGGCCACGCGCCGTGGTCCTTGCCCTGGAGGAGGAGCCCGGCCGGCAGGCCGCGCAGCCCTTCGCCGACGGTCCGGGTGTGGACCGGCGGGCGGGGCGGGGTGAGCGAGTCGAGTGCGCCGCCGGGGTGCGCCAGCAGGCTGAGCACGGTGCTGCCGGCGGCGCGGAGGCGTCGGTCGAGTTCGAGGCCGAAGGTCATCTGCGCCAGTTTCGAACGGCCGTAGGCGCGTTTGGGCCGGTAGTCCGCGGCCGACTGGAGGTCGTCGAGGTCCAGCCGCTCCGAGCGGGCCGCGAAGCTGCCGACCGTCACGATGCGGCCCGCCGGTGCGGCCGCGAGCAGGGGGGCCAGCCAGCGGGTGAGCGCGACGTGCCCGAGGTGGTTGGTCGCGAACATCAGCTCGTGCCCGGCGCCGGTCTCCCGGCGCGGCGGATCGTCCAGCGCGACCCCGGCGTTGTGGACGACCGCGTCGAGGTGGTCGAGGGCGAGCCCGTCCACGGCGGCCCGCAGGGAGGGCAGGTCGGCGAGGTCCAGCGGGAGGTGGCGCACCACGGCGCCGGGGACGCGGGAGCGGATCGACGCCATGGCGGCCCCGGCCCGACCGGCGTCCCGGCTGCCGAGCACGACCGTGGCGCCGGCCCCGGCGAGCTGCTCGGCGACGAAGTAGCCGATACCGGCGTTGCCCCCGGTGACCAGGACGCTCCTCCCGGCGGCGGCCGGCGGCCGGTGAACGTCCCACGGCCGGCTGCGGGTTGTGGACGACATGCTGATGACCTCCTGGCGAATTCGGGGCCGCCGGGACACCCGCGATTCGAGACCGCGGCCCCGCCGGCAGCCCCACGATCACAGGCCTGACCGGCAGATCGCTGACAGATCGCCGTCACCGCCGTCGGGCCTCAAGATCGTCGAACCGTCGGGTTTCGGGCCCGCGTCGGGTGGGGCCCTGCGAGACTGGGGTCAGCAGAGTTCGTCACGGAGAGAGGTCCGCATCCGCATGTCCAGCAGTGCCGCCGTCGACAACCCGTGGTTCCGCCGCTTCAGTCCGTCCGACTCCGCCCCCGCCCGGATCGTGATCTTCCCCCACGCGGGCGGCTCCGCCAGCTACTACATGGAGTACGCCAACGCGCTCGCGCCCTATGCCGACGTGCTCACCGTCCAGTACCCGGGCCGTCAGAACCGCTTCGCCGAACCGGCGATCGACTCGGTGCTGGAGCTCGCCGCGCAGCTCTACCGGGAGCTGCGCGAGTGGACGGACCGGCCGCTGACCTTCTTCGGGCACAGCATGGGCGCGGCCGTCGCCTTCGAGACCGCCCGCTGCTTCGCCCGCGACGGCCTCCCGGGGCCCGAGCGGCTGTTCGTCTCGGCGGGCCGCGCGCCCTCGCTGCCCCGGGAGACCGCCGTCTACCGGCTGCCGGACGACGGGCTGCTCGACACGATCGTGCGCCTCGGCGGGACGGACGAGCGGATCCTCACCATCCCGGCGCTGCGCGAGCTGATCCTGCCGGCGCTGCGGGCCGACTACACCGCCATCGAGACGTACCGCTGCGCGCCGGAGGCGACCGTGCCGCAGCCGATCACCGCACTGGTGGGGGAGACCGACCAGAACGCCACCGTCGACCAGGCCGCCCAGTGGGACCGGCACACCACCGGCGGTTTCGACCTGCGGGTCTTCCCCGGCGGGCACTTCTACGTGGCGGACCAGACCGCGGCCGTGGTCGAGGTGCTCACCGCGCACCTGCGCGGCTGAGCCGGCCGTGCCGGGGCGTGGCCGGCGCTGGTGGAGCCCCGGACCGAGCGGCCGGGCCCGCCCGGCCCCGGTGACGCGCCCCGGCGGCTCGGCTACTGTGCCTGCGTGACGGGCCGTCAGCCGGGCCGCCGGCGGCGCCGTCAGCCGAGACCACCCACCCTGGAGGCCGCCATGCGCCGGATCGCCGTCGTCGGAGCGGGCCAGGCCGGCCTGCAACTCGCGCTGGGGCTGGTGGCGGCCGGCTACCAGGTGACGCTGGTCGCCGAGCGCACCCCCGAGCAGGTGTGCGGCGGGCGGGTGCTGTCCACCCAGGCGATGTTCGGACCGGCGCTGCGGACCGAGGCGGCGGCCGGGCTGGACCTGTGGGCGGGGGAGGCGCCGGCGGTCCGCGCCGTCCGGTCGGTGCTCGCCGTGCCGCCCGGGGTGCGGGCGCTGGAGTTCACCATGACGCTCGACGAGCCCGCCCAGTCGGTGGACCAGCGGCTGAAACTGGCGCGCTGGCTGGAACTGCTGGAAGAGCGCGGCGGCCGGGTCGAGTACCGCTCGCTGGACCGGGACGGCCTGTGCGAGCTCGCCCGTCGGCACGAGCTGACGGTGGTCGCGGCCGGGCGCGGCGAACTGGCCGGGGTCTTCGAACGCGACGCCGCCCGCTCGCCGTTCGACCGGCCGCAGCGGGCGCTGTCCTGCCTGTACGTCCACGGGGTGGGCTCGCCGGATCCGGCCACCGAGCCGCGGGCGCGGATGCACGCGCTGCCCGGCCTGGGCGAGCTGTACCTGCAGCCGGCCCTGACCCTCTCCGGCCCGTGCGCGATCCTGTTGTGGGAGGCGCTGCCCGGCGGGCCGCTGGACGCGTTCCGCGACGCCCCGGCGCCCGACGCCCAACTCGCCCGGATCCGCGCCCTGTTGCGCGAGTACCTGCCGTGGGAGGCGGAGCTGTGGGCGGACGCCGAGCCGACCGATGCCGGGGCCGGACTGTCCGGCGCCGTCACCCCGGTGGTGCGGCGGCCGGTGGCGGAGCTGGGCACCGGCGTCGACGCCGTCCACGTGCTCGGCCTCGGCGACGCGGTGGTGGTGAACGACCCGATCGCCGGCCAGGGCGCCAACAGCGCCGCGCGGGCGGCGCAGGCGTACCTGCGGGCGATCGTCGAGCACGGCGAGGCCCCCTACACCGCGGACTGGATGTGCCGCACCGCAGAGCGCTTCTGGCGTCAACACGCCCGGCACGCGGTCGAGTTCACCGCCGCGATGCTCACCGTGCCGGACCACGTGCAGGGTGTGTTCGCGGCCGCCGCCGAGCACGAGGCGGTCGCCCGTCGGCTCGCCAACACCTACGCGGAGCCCAGCGACCACGCCGTCTGGCTGGCCACCCCCGACCTGACCGCCGCCTACCTCGCCTCGGTCCGCGACTAGGTCGTGTCCGACCCGCCCCGGGAGCCTCCGCGGTTGCCTCCGGGTGCCCCACGGGACGACGCTGGAGGGGGAACGTCAACGGGGGCGGGAGGCGTCGCTCGTGGACGGTCGCGGACCCGCAGGGCGTGCCGGCAGCGGCCACCGGACCGTGCCGCACACGGCGGACCTGCGGGTGGAGGCCTGGGCGCCGACGGCCGAGGGCTGCATCGGCGAGCTGGTGCACGCCGTCGTGGGCGGCTTCGCGGACCTCTCCGGCGCGCGGATCGTCGGCGAGCGCGGCTGCACCGTCCTCGCGGCGAGCGACGCGGACCTGCTCGCGGGCGTCCTGGAGGAGGTCGTCTACCGGATGGACGCCGACGGCGAACTCCCCGCCGGGCTGGCGCTCGGCCCGATCCGCGGTCTGGAGGGCGCCCGGACGGTCGAGGTCCGCTTCCGGATGGCGGACGCCGCCACCGCGGCCCTGGTCGGTGCCGTGCCGAAGGCGGTCTCGCTGCACGACCTGGACCTGCGCGCCGGCCCGGACGGCTGGACCTGCCGGGTGACGGTGGACGTCTGAGCGGGCCGGGGGCGGCACCGAGCGGGACGGGCCCGGACCGGGCACGGAACGCGGAACGGGCACGGAACGGGGTGAGCGAAGTGGAGATCGCACTGGTCGAGGCGGGCCGCTGCCGCTGGCGGATCGAACCGCGCCCGCCGATGCGGGTGCCGGGCGTGGTCTTCGCCAGCCGCGCGCTGCTGCCGCAGGCCGCCGGGGACAAGGCGCTGGAGCAGGTGGCCAACGTGGCGACCCTGCCGGGCATCGTCCGCGCCTCCTTCGCGATGCCCGACGTGCACTGGGGCTACGGCTTCCCGATCGGCGGGGTGGCCGCGACCGACGTCGACCAGGGCGGGGTGATCTCGCCCGGCGGGGTCGGCTTCGACATCTCCTGCGGGGTCCGACTGCTGGGCGCGGGCGTCGGCCGCGACGAACTCGACCCCGAGCGGGTCACCCGCCTGATGGACCTGCTCGACCGCACCGTCCCGCGCGGCCTCGGCCGGGGCGGCCTGTGGCGGCTGTCCGGACCGGAGGAACTGGACGACCTGCTGCTCGGCGGCGCCCGGTACGCCGTCGAGCACGGCCACGGGGTGCCGCGCGACCTGGAGCGCTGCGAGGACGGCGGCGTCCTGGCCGGCGCGGCCCCGGGCGAGGTCAGCACCCGGGCCGTCGAGCGAGGCCTGCACCAGGTCGGCAGCCTCGGTTCGGCCAACCACTTCCTGGAGGTCCAGGCCGTCGACCGGGTGCACGACCCGGAGACGGCGGCGGCGTTCGGCCTGCGGCCGGGCCAGGTGTGCGTCATGATCCACTGCGGCTCGCGCGGCCTCGGCCACCAGATCTGCACCGACCACGTCCACGCCATGGACCGCGACCTGGAGCGCCGGCGGATCGAGCTCCCCGACCGCCAGCTCGCCTGCACCCCGGTCGACTCGCCGCGCGGCCGCGCCTACCTGGGCGCCATGGTCGCCGCGGCCAACTACGGGCGGGCCAACCGGCAGCTGCTCTCCGAGGCGGCCCGCCGCGCCTTCGCCACCGCCCTCGGGGTCGGCCTGGAACTGGTGTACGACGTGTCGCACAACCTCGCCAAGCTGGAGACCCACGACGTGGACGGCGTGCCGCGACGGCTGTGCGTCCACCGCAAGGGCGCCACCAGGGCGCTGCCGCCCGGCGACCCCGGCCTGCCCGCGGACCTCCTGCGGGCCGGACAGCCGGTGCTGGTGCCGGGGACGATGGGCACCGCCTCGTACGTCATGGTCGGGCTGCCCGGCAACGAGGCCTTCGGCTCCGCCTGCCACGGGGCCGGGCGGGTGTGGAGCCGCCACCAGGCGCTGCGGACGGTGCGCGGCGAACAGCTGCGCGGCGAACTGGAGGCGCGCGGCATCGCGGTGCGGCCGGCGTCCTGGCGGGCGCTGGCGGAGGAGACTCCCCGGGCGTACAAGGACGTCGACGCGGTGGTCGCCGCCACCGAGGCCGCCGGGCTCGCCCGGCCGGTCGCCCGCCTGGTGCCGCTGGGCGTGGTCAAGGGCTGACCCGCCCTGCGGCGGTGTCCCGGGCGGTCAGCGCAGGTCGAAGGCGGCGGGGTGGTGTCCGGCCCAGATCCGGCGGGCGGTCTGCTCGGGGTAGCGGACGGTGCGGGGGCGGGCGTCCAGGACGCGGGTGAGCTGTTCGTCGGGGTGGAAGGCGGGCCAGCCGGGATCGCCGGTGGTGGCGAAGGAGACCCAGGCCCGGTGGAGCTCGTGGGAGACCGCGACGGCCTCCGGCGAGGGGGTGTCGCCGAGGAGTTGCCGCCCGATCGGGCTGTCCAGCGTTCCGAAGGCCAGGGGGACGTCGAGGCTGTGGCAGGCGCCCAGGACCCCGCCGAGCGCGGGCAGGGCCAGTTCGAACAGGTAGGAGGTGCCGCCGGCGGCGGTGTTGGCCTCGGCGAGCTGGAGCGAGGGCATTCGGAACAGGGCGTCGGAGCGGACGGACTCCAGCAGTTCGTCCGGGGTGGCCCGCGGGTACGCGGCGCGGTAGGCGTCGGGGCCGTGCGGCTGCGGGGCGAAGAGGTCGAGCGCGGTGCGGGCGTCCTGTTCGGTGAAGGTGCCGAGGAGCCCGGCCATGACGGTGAACAGCCGGAACTCGTCGCGGGTGTGGCCGACGAGCAGGTCGATCCCGGCGGCCCGGCCGGCGGCCAGGGCGGGCCAGGGTGCTTCGGGCAGGACGTCGCCGTCGACGACCGGGCAGACCGCGAGGCCGGACCGGGCGAAGGCCCCCCAGCGCTCGCCGTGTCCGGGCAGGTCGGTGCTGAGGGCGGTGAGCTCCCCGGCGAGGCGCCAGGGGTCGACCGCGGACAGGGCGGCGGCGGTGGGCGCGGTGCCGAGCCGGCCGGCCAGTGCGGCGGTGACGTCGGCGGCCAGGGCGGGGGTGCAGTGGCTGCCCGGCACCGAGTGGGTGACGGCGCGTCGGAACAGGCCGCGCACCGGCTTCATGGTGAGCAGTGCGGCGATCGAGCCGGCCCCGGCGGACTGGCCGGCGACGGTGACCTGGTCGGGGTCGCCGCCGAACGCGGCGATGTTGCGCCGGACCCACCGCAGTGCGGCGGCCTGGTCGAGCAGGCCGCGGTTGGCCGGGGCACCGTCGAGCCGGCCGAAACCCTCGACGCCCACCCGGTAGTTGAGGCTGACCACGACGAGTCCGGCGGCGGCCAGGGCCGTGGCGTCGTACATGGGGTCGTCCGAGGCCGCCGCGACGTAGCCGCCGCCGGGGATCCAGACCAGGACGGGCAGTCCGGCCGCGCCCGGGTCCGGGGTGTGGACGTTGAGCGTCAGCCAGTCGGTGTCCCCGGCCGGGCTCGCGGCCGTCGGCCCTGACTGCGGCGGGGTCGGGCCGAACCGTGCCGCCTCGCGGACGCCGTCCCAGGGTTCGGCCGGGGCGGGGGCGGCGAAGCGCAGCGCTCCCACCGGGGGCCGGGCGTACGGGACGCCCCGGAAGACGGCGTGCCGGCCGAGGAGGCGGCCGCGCAGCAGGCCCTCGGCGGTGCGCACGGTCGGGTGGGTGGGCAGGTTGTGCTCCGGCACGGGTCTCTCCTCGGTCCGGCTGCTCCGACCGCCTCCAGGGTAATCGGTCGCCGACGGCCGCCGACCGGCACCCGGACGGGCTGTTCGCCCGTTTCTGACCGACCGACCGGTTGGTGATCCTGTTTCCGGGCGCGGTGGTTGACGAGGTGTCAGGCATGGGTGAAAGGGCAGGATCCACTGTACGAACGGGCCGCTCCGCTTGCCCGTTCGGGCGGATGCCCGGTCCTGGCGGGCCCTATGGCGTCCGCCGGGCTTCCGGGCGGGTGTCACTCACGTCACTCTCTGTCCCATCAAGGCCGGGTTGGTGTTAGAAACGACTACTGAACCGGCCAGTAATGTCGCACTCCATTGACAGGTGCATGGTGTGAACGAGAAGTGAGGGAGGGGTGCGGTTTCAGCGCTTGATATCGCTCAACTGCCCACTGACGTTCAGCAGTTCGTGGCACTGGGTGGCCTGCTTCCCCGAGGCGGGCGTACCCGGCTGCTGGCAGACAACGCTCGCCGTCACCGTCTGGTCCTCGGGGACCTCGATGGGAGTCACCCAGTGATAGTCCTGGTTACGGAAGGTCTCCAAGGCGATGGTCGTGATCGTCTGCTCGCCGAACTTGATGGTCAACAGCCCCTGGTCGCCCTGGAAGTTGGCGGCGACGATGTCGGTGATGCGGAAGACCTTGCCGTGGTCCACCCGGTAGGCGCCCACCGCGGAGCCGCCGGTGTTGGTGGTCACGTCGACCGTCGTGGAGAACTGCTGCTCCGTCCCCGGGACCGAGCGGCCGGAGCCGCCGCCCGAACCACCGCCGGAGCCGCCGCCCGCAGCGCCGCCCTGCTGCCCCTGACCGCTCGGAGTCGCCCCGGGGACCGGGGCCGACGGAGCCGGGACGGGGGCCGGGGTGAACGAGGCGACCTTCTGCTCGACGGCCTTGTCGGCGGCCTGCTTCGCGGAACTGCGCACCGCCGGCCGAACCAGCGTGAGCCAGGCCAGCAGCAGCGCGAGCAGCGCCGCGATGAGCGCGAGCAGCCACTTGGGCAGCAGCGCGTGCTGGACGAACTCGCCCTCCAGCACGCGCGGCCGCTCGGCCGGCTGCGGGCCGTCCGACGCGGCGGCCTCGCCCTCCTGGCCGACGGTGACCTCGAAGGGCCAGGTGGCCGGCTTGCCGAACCAGATCAACTTGCGCGCGCGCACCCGCAGCCGGGTCTCGGCGGACTCGCCCGGTGCGAGTCGCAGCCGCTCCGGGGCGAACCCGAAGCGCAGCTCCTCGCCGGGCTGCGCCGGGGCGAACGTCACGACGGCCGCGGTGTTTCCGAGGTTGCGCACCGACGTCCGGTAGCGGGCGCGGAGCCAGCCCCGGCGGCGCCGGGGAGCGAGCGCGGCGCGCAGCTCCCGGAACGGCGTCACGGTGACGGTCGTCTCCGGCACGGTCACCAGTTCGGGCCGCTCGGCGGGCAACACCCGGATGCCGAGCGGGAACTCACCCGCCCGCACCTCGTGCGAGCGGGCCGGGGCGAGCCGTATCGTCACCGTCTCGGACGTCCCCGGGAAGAGCGAGAGACGGGCCGGCTCGACCGTCGTCCACGGAGCGCAGGCCCCGACCACCTCCAGCGAGTACGCCTCAACGATATCGGTGTCGTTGCGTACCGTCAGGGTCGTCGTGGCCACGTCTCCGGGCGACACCGTCAGCGCGGGAAGGCCGAGTTCGGCGGATGCGGTCATGCCGTGACGGTAGGACCGGAGGACACCCCCAGGAGAGAGCCCCGCGGGCAAGCCGCGGGCACACCCCTTGCCCGCGGGAACAACCGGGCCCTGCCCGGGGCCGATGCCCCGCCCCCAGCCAACGCTCCCCACCCCGTCCCCCCGGCAACACCCGCGGCCGGCTCCATGACATGGCGCCCGGCCGTCCTCACCATGCGTCCGGTGACGCAGACGAAGCAGAACGGAACAGTTGGATGACGATGATCGAAACCACCACCCATGAGGCCGTCGGGGCGACCAGGTCCGTGCAGGCCCGACCGCGTGGATCGGCCGAGCCCGCCACGGTGCGCGTGAACGTGAAGCCGGGCCGGGTCCAGGTGGCGGTGTACGCGGAGGACATCATCCTGCACACGGGCGTCGTCCAGCAGTTGAGGCACCGGCCGGAGGTGGAACTGCTCGCCGAGGGCGACGTCGCGCGCGCACAGGTCTCCCTGATGGTGGTCGACGGGCTGAACGACGCCGTGACCGACCGGCTGCGTCGGCTCCGCCTCAACACGCAGAGCCGGACCGGGCTGGTCGTGGGCCACTTCGAGGCCGGCGGCCTGCAGACCATCATCGAGTGCGGCGTCGGCGCCGTGCTGCGCCGTTCGGACGCCGACCAGGACCGGCTCGTCCACCTCATCACCGCCCTGGCCAACGGCGAGGGCGTCATGCCGGGGGACCTCCTCGGCAAGCTGCTCGACCGGGTCGGCAGCCTCCAGCGCACCATGCTCGACCCGCGCGGGCTGACCCTGTCGACCCTGACCGCGCGCGAGGCGGAGATGCTCCGGCTGGTCGCCGACGGCCTCGACACCAGTGAGATAGCGGCCGAGACCTCGTACTCCGAACGCACGGTCAAGAACGTGCTGCACGAGATCACCACCCGGCTGGGACTGCGCAACCGCGCCCACGCCGTCGGGTACGCGATGCGCCACGGCCTCATCTGAGGACGCCGCCGGAGCGTCGGCGCCGGATTGCCCTCAGGGGCACCGGTCGCTACCCCCGGCTCGGGTGCCCGGGGCCTGTCGCCCCGGCGCCCGGGCCGGGGAGACTGCCGGACGTACCCTTCTCGGTCTGTGAGGTTGAGCGTGATCGGCGCCACCGGCACTCCCCGCCCCCTGCGGCGCTCGGCGCGAGCCGCCGTCGCGACGTTGCTGTCCCTGGCCGTGGCCGTGGTGACGTTGGGCACCGCGAACTCCGACGGCGACGGACGAGGCGCCGCCCCGGTGGCCGCCGGGGCCACGGCGGAGAGCGGACGGATCGTCTACGCCGGCACCGGCCACCGCAGCCTGGCGCGGCTGACCGGGCCGACGTCGAGCGCGTCGCTGTTCGGGCCCGGCCCCGTCCACTTCGACACCGAACCCTCCGCGCGCGGCGACCAGTTGGTGTTCACCAGCCTGCGGGACGGCCCGCTGCCCCAGGTCTACCTGCGCGAGGCGTCGGGCGCGGTGCGCAGGCTCACCACCGGCATGGACACCGCGGAGCCGACGCTCGCCCCGGACGGCAGGACCGTCGTGTTCGACGCGGTGGAGCCCGGCGGGCGCAACGGGCAGACCCAGCGGGACCTCTGGGTGGTCAACACCGACGGCACCGGCCTGCGCAGGCTGACCGACACCGCGGACTCCGAGGCGCACCCGACGGTCTCGCCCGACGGCAAGTGGGTCGCGTACACCTGCGACGTGGACCCGGCGCACACCCAGGTCTACGTCATGCCGCTGGCCGGCGGCGCGGCGCGGCGGATCACCGCGGTGACCGCCGGCAACGCCGTCGAACCGGCGTGGAACCCGGTGGACGCGCCCGACCTGCGCGACCAGATCGTCTACACCTGGGACCAGGCCGGCCAGACCGGGCCGCAGCTGCGGGTGATCTCGCCCGAGGGCACCAACGACCGGGCGTTCTTCCCCGGCGTCGGCGGCGACTGGCGGACCAGGTCCGCCGGTTGGCTGCCCGACGGCAGCGGCGTGCTCTTCCTCAGCCCCAACCGGCAGAACGCCGACCCGACGCCGTACGAGAACGTGTACCGCGCCCTGACCTGCTTCTGTGGCGGGGCCGAACTGGTGGCGAGCGAGGACCGCGCCGTCCGCACGCCGGTCTGGCTCGGCCCCCAGAAGGGCGGCGGGCCCGTCGTGGACCGCAACAGCGCCGACACCCCCAACGTGGCCGACCTGTCGGACATCCGCCCCGACGGAGCGGACCCGCGCGACCTGGGCGTCAGCGTGCTCCGGGAGGACCCGGCCGCCGACACCGACACCGACCCCGCGGCCGACCCCCTGTTCAACCCCCGCCCCGGCTACGACCCGTGGTTCGAACGGCAGACCTACACGCCGGACGGCCGGCGGATCGTGCTGACCCGCTTCGAGGACTCGCCCGCAGGCCGGATCGAACGGATCTGGCAGACCGGCGCCGACGGCTCCGACCCGAAGCCGATGAACCTCGCCGGGCGCGGACCGAAGGACTGGGACACCGACCCGGAGCTCTCGCCCGACGGCCGCCTGATGGCCTTCACCAGGACCTCGCCCGGCGGCGTCGGGGCGGCCTCCGGCCCCGGGCGGGTGCTGATCGCGGACGTGTCGACCGGCGCGATCGTCGGCACCGTCGAACCGGCCAACGGCCAGCCGGCCGCGTCCATGGCCCAGCCCTCGTGGTCCCCGGACGGCAAGCTGATCGCCTACACCAGGACCGAGGTCGTCAACGGCAACGGCGGCAACAAGCACGTGTGGACCGTGCCCGCCAACGCCCTCGACCGGCCGACCGACCTCAGCCGCAGGGCCTGCCCGGGCGCCTGCGACGTCATCGACGACAGCCCCGCATTCTCGCCCGACGGCCGGCGCGTCGCCTTCAACCGCAAGACCGGCGACGGCGGGCTCAACCAGCAGAACGGAGTCCTCGTCAGCTCGGCCACCGGCGACGGCTGCACGGTGGTCCTGCCCGCCGGACTGAGCCAGGACCGGAACGCCTGCCGCCGCCCGCTGCCGGACACCTCCGCCACCGGCCCGTTCCAGCCCCGCGACGTCGCCTGGACGGCGGACGGCGGGCAGCTGGTGCTGACCTCCCGCCGGGCCCTGCCGGCGAACTCGCCGGAGGCGCTGCAGAGCTACGACTTCGCGACCGGCCGGCTCACCTCCGTCAACTCCAGGCTGCCGGGGCGGCAGAAGGAACCGAGCGTCCAGCAGTCCGTCGACCTGTCGCTGAGCGCGCCGGCCGCCACCATCCCGATGCAGATCGGGGGCTCCACCACCGTGGCCATCACCGTCACCAACCACGGCCCGGCGCCCTCACCCGGCACCGCGTTCACCGCGTCGGTGCCGACGGGCGCCCGGCTCACCGGGCTCAAGGCCACGGCCGGCACCTGCGCCGCCGACGCCCTCCGGTGCGAACTCGGCACCCTGGCCCCGGGCGCGGTCGTCCAGGTGACCGCCACCGTCGTCGGGACCGTGGCCGGCGACCAGCGGTTCGGCTGGTGGGTGACCGGGGCGGTGGTCGACCCGAAGCCCGAGGACAACATCGCGCAGACGGTCGTACCCGTCCAGGCCGCGTCGCCGTCCCCGAGCCCGTCTCCGACCCCGACCCCGACTGCCTCGCCGACCCCGACCCCGACACCGACCCAGACCCCGCCCGTCTCCTCACCCCCGGCCCCGCCACCGCCGCCCGCCCCGGCCCCCGCACCGCAGCCGGCGCCGCCCGCGCCGAAGGCCGGACCGGCCGTGACGGTCGGCGCCCAACCGAACCCCGGATACGTCGGCGGCCGGGTCACCGTCACCTACACCGTGCGCAACGACGGCCAGGCCCTCGCCACCGGACTGCGCGTCTCGCTCGGCCTGCCCGCCGGCGTCCCCACCGGGCCGATGCCACCCGGCTGCACCGGCGGCGTCTGCGACGTGGCCGACCTGCCCCCGGGCGGCAGCGCCGTCGTGCAGGTGGTGCTCGCCCCCGAGGCGACCCTGGACACCACCATCACCTCCGTCCTGACCACCACCGGCACGGACGCCGACCCGGGCGACCACGTCGCGCGGACCCCGCTGCGCATCCTCCAGCCCCGCATCGTCGCGGTGCCGCCGATCGGCAAGCCCGGCTTCGTGACCTCCGTCCGCGGCGTGGACTTCCCGCCCGGCACACCGGTGACCCTCACCTGGACGCCCGGCATCACCGCCGCCGCGGCGCCCACCGTCCCCAAGACCGACGGCACCTTCGCGGGCCAGCTGCTCATCCTCGCCAAGGACGAGACCGGCCCCCGGACCATCACCGCGAGCGGCCCCGGCTTCTCCCCGGTGACCACCCCCTTCCTCGTGGTGGCCGGCAGCGTCGGCCCGCCGGGGGAGGTGCAGCGGCGGTGATCCACGAAGTCGACGAGGCGCTGCGGCTCCTGCTCGTCGAGAGCGGCCTCCAGGAACGCGGGATCGAGCTGGTCTTCGAATCGCCGACCCGGGACTGGGCCGCCCGGCGCAACGCCCCCACCGTCAGCGTCTTCCTCTACGGCATCCGCGAGGACGTGTCCCGCCGCCAGGCCGGCGCCGCCGAGCAGCACGACGCCGACGGCGTGGTCGTGGCCTGGCGCAGCGCGCCCCGCTGGTTCGAACTGGCCTACCTGGTGACGGCGTGGACCAACCGGGCCCAGGACGAGCACCGGCTGCTGTCGGAGGTGCTCCGCTGCCTGACGGCCGCCGACGCGCTGCCCGCCCGGCTGCTCACCGGCACGCTCGCCGAACTCGGGCTCACCGTCGGGCTGGAGACCGCCGGGCGCGGCGAGGGCATGCCTTCGGTGTCCGACGTGTGGTCGGCCCTCGGCGGCGAGCTGAAACCCTCGATCGACCTCAGGGTGCTCGCCCCGCTGTCCGGCCGGCGGGCCCAGGCGGGGCCCCCGGTCACCGACGGGCTCGTGCTGCGCGCCGTCGACAGGGGCGGCGAGAGCGGCGAGAGCCACGAGAGCGACGCCGACGCCCCGGAGGCCACGGGTGACCCGGGCCGCCGGCTGCGTTACGAGGGCGGCACGGACCCCGGCGCGGACGGCTTCGCCGCGCCCCGGGAACGCCAGCTGCCGCCGGGCCGCAGACGGCGCGGCGGTGCGCCGCGATGACCCTCGACCTGGAAGCGGCGGCCACCAGCGGGCCCGCCGCCGACCTGGACGACCTGTGGGAGCGGCTGAGCCGCCTCGAACAGCGGATCCGGGCCGCCGTCCGCGAGCGCAGGGCCGACGACCCGGACCCGGACGACCCGTACCGGGGCCAGTACCTCACCCCGGAGGCGGCGGAACGGATCCTCGCGGCGCCCGCCGCGACGGGCCGGGCCGGCGCCGACCTCGGGGAACCGCCGCCGCCACCGCCCGGATCGAGGACCGAACGGCTCGTCGACGGCTTCGGACTGCTCCCGCTGGACCTCGAACTCCTGCTGGTGGCACTCGCCCCCGACCTCGACACCCGCTTCGAACGGCTCTACGGGTACCTCAACGACGACCTGACCCTGCGCCGGCCGACCATCGGGCTCGCGCTCGAACTGTGCGGGCTGTCCGGGGCGGGCGCCGGCCGGTTCCGCTTCTCCGCCCAGGCCCCGCTGGTCGCCGGCGGCCTGCTGGAGATCACCGAACCGGAACGCCCGCTGCTCTCCCGGGGCCTGCGCCTGCCCGACCGGGTGACGGCCCATCTGCTCGGCTCGGACGAACCCGACGGCGCGCTGCGCGGGCTGGTCCGCGTCGGCCGGTCCGGCGTCGGCACCCCGCCGCAGGCCGCGCGCCGGCTGCGCGCCACCGTGGCCAACGGCGGCGGACTGGTGCACCTGCTGGACCGGGGCGGCAACGCCGGGCGGCTCGCGGTCGACGCCCTCGCGGGCCTCGGCCGCCGGGCCCTGGTCGTCGACGTCACCGCGCTCGCCGCCCGCCCCCCGGAGGCCGTGGTCCGGGCGCTCGCCCGGGAGGCGCGGCTGAGCGGCAGCGGTGTGGTGCTGGGCCCGCTGGAGCGGCTCGAACCCGAACGCCCCGAGCGGGCCGGGCTGTTGCGCGAGCTGTGCGCGGAACTCGCCGAGGTGCCGCTGCTCGTGCACGGGTCGCGCCCGTGGGATCCGACCTGGGCGCAGGAGAGCCCGGTGGTGCTCGTGGTACCGCCGCTGGACCCGGCGCAGCGCGCGGAACGCTGGGCGCACGCGCTGGGCGGCGCTTCGCATGAGCCTTCGGGTGAGCCTTCGGGCGAACCCGGAGAAGGCCCTGCGGAAGGGCCGTACGAGGGCGTGCTGAGACCCGAGTTGGCCGAGGCCGTCGCCCCGTACCAGCTGGACGAGGACCAGGTGGCCAGGGCCGCCGGGGTCGCGACCAGGACGGCCGCCGCCGAACACCGCCCGGTGACCGCCGACGACCTGCGGGCCGCCGTACGGGCGCAGAACGGGGCGGGGCTCGCCCGCCTCGCCCGCCGGATCGAGCCCGCCGTCGGGTGGGACGACCTGGTGCTGCCCGAGCCCACCGCGCGCCAACTGCACGAGCTCGCGCTGCGTGCCAGGCACCGCGACCAGGTGCTCGGCCAGTGGCGGATGCGGCCGGGCGGAGGGCGCGGGCGCGGGGTGATCGCGCTGTTCGCGGGGGAGTCCGGCACCGGGAAGACCATGTCGGCCGAGGTGGTCGCCGCCGAACTCGGCATGGAGCTGTACGTCGTGGACCTGTCCACCGTCGTGGACAAGTACATCGGCGAGACGGAGAAGAACCTGGAGCGGATCTTCACCGAGGCCTCGCACGTGAACGCCGTCCTGCTGTTCGACGAGGCCGACGCGATCTTCGGCAAGCGGTCGCAGGTCAAGGACGCCCACGACCGCCACGCCAACGTGGAGTCGGCGTACCTGTTGCAGCGGATGGAGTCCTTCGACGGGATCGCCGTGCTGACGACCAACCTGCGCGCCAACCTCGACGAGGCGTTCACCCGACGGCTGGACGTCATCGCGGAGTTCCCGGTGCCGGACGAGGAACAGCGGCACGCCCTGTGGGAGCGCTGCCTGGGCCCGCTGATCCCCCGCGGCGACGACCTCGACCTGGCGTTCTGCGCACGGCACTTCGAACTCGCCGGCGGCTCCATCCGGGCCTGCGCGGTGACCGCGGCCTACCTGGCCGCCGAGACGGGCCGCCCGCTGGGCATGGCGGAGCTGGTGTTCGCGGTCGAGCGGGAGTACCGCAAGCTCGGCCGGCTCGTCCTGGAGAGCGAGTTCGGGCCGTGGTCGCGTGCCTCCGGGGGCACCGTGCGGGCCTGAGCGCGCGGCCGGGCGACCACCGGCCGCGGTCGGCCGGTGACCGACTGACGACCGGCTGACGACCGGTGAGGCCCTGCCGGGGTGCCCGCCGGGGCAGCGGCTCTGCCCCTGGTCCGGGACCTGCGGACATGTCGCGGGTGGCGGCCCGGCAGCAGACTCGGTGGCGAATGATCGGCCACCCCGAAGGAGCGAGCATGCCGTCGTACCTCACCCCGGGCGTGTACGTGGAGGAGGTCCAGTCCGGTGCCCGGCCGATCGAGGGTGTCGGCACGGCCGTCGCCGCCCTCGTCGGCTTCGCCCAGACCGGCCCCTTCCACGAGCCCACCCTGGTGACCAACTGGGACCAGTACGTCCAGCAGTTCGGCGGCTTCTCCGAAGGCACCTACCTGCCCCACGCCGTCTACGGCTTCTTCGCCAACGGCGGCGGCGCCGTCTACGTCGTGCGGATCGGCGAGCCCGCCGGCGAGACGGCCGGCGGCTGGCCGCCGGCCGCCCGATCGGCGCCCGCGCCCACCGCCCACGCCGGCTTCCTGTTCACGGCCCTGCCCGCTGGGGGCGCCGACCTGACCGTCGAGATCGCCGACGTCGAGGGCGACAACGTCCCCGACGACCGGTTCCGGCTGGTGGTCCGCAAGGGCGCCGAGGTCGCCGAGACGTACGACGTCTCGACCCGCAAGAACACCAAGGGCTACGTCGTCACCCAGCTGCGCGAGTCCAAGCTCGTCGCGGTCAGCGAGCAGCCGGGCACCGCGCCGAGCCGTCCGGAGCGCCAGACGCTCGCCCTCGCCGCAGCCCCCGCGCCCGGGCCGGTCGCCCCCGCCGCCACGACCCGGATCAGCCCCGCCGAGTACGTCGGCGACGCCTCGGCCCGCACCGGGTTCTCCGGCCTGGAGGCGATCGACGAGATCACCATGGTCGCGGTGCCCGACCTGATGAGCGCCTACCAGCGCGGGGACATCGACGCCGAGGGCGTGCGGACCGTCCAGCTCGCGGTGATGTCGCACTGCGAGCAGATGGGCGACCGGATCGCCGTCCTGGACGCCCCGCCCGGGCTGAGCGCCCAGCAGGTGCGCAACTGGCGCAACAACGAGGCGGGCTTCGACTCCCGCTACGCGGCCCTGTACTACCCGTGGATCAAGGTGTTCGACCCGGCGACCGGCCGCAACACGATGGTCCCGCCGAGCGGGCACGCCGCCGGGGTGTGGGCGCGCAGCGACGCCGAGCGCGGCGTGCACAAGGCGCCGGCCAACGAGGTCATCCGCGGCGCGGTGGACCTGGAGATCCGCCTCAGCAAGGGCGAGCAGGACCTGCTGAACCCGATCGGCGTCAACTGCGTGCGGGCCTTCCCCGGGCGCGGCATCCGGATCTGGGGCGCCCGGACCCTCTCCTCGGACCCGGCGTGGCGCTACCTCAACGTGCGGCGGCTCTTCAACTACCTGGAGGAGTCCATCCTCCTGGGGACCCAGTGGGTGGTGTTCGAGCCCAACGACGACCGGCTGTGGTCCAGCATCCGCCGCAACATCACGGCGTTCCTGACCGAGGAGTGGCGACGCGGGGCGCTGTTCGGCGCCACGGCCGCGGAGGCCTTCTACGTCAAGTGCGACCGTGAGAACAACCCGCAGGAGTCCATCGACCTCGGGCAGGTGGTGTGCGAGATCGGGGTCGCTCCGGTGAAGCCCGCCGAGTTCGTGGTGTTCCGGCTGTCCCAGTTCTCCGACAGCACGAGCCTCGTCAACGAGTGACCAGCAGGCCAGCACAGACCGGAAGGTGACAGGAAGTCATGGCTGAAGGCGATCCGCTCTCCACACACATATTCGGCGTCCAACTCGGCGGCTACAACGTCGAGTCCGTCAAGGAGATCAGCAACCTGACCGTCGACCAGGACGTCGTCGAGTACAAGCAGGTGACCCAGCAGGGCAAGCTGATCGTCCGCAAACAGCCCGGCGCGCGGCTGCCGGGCGAGGTGACGATCACCCGCGGGCTCGACAAGAGCGGGGCGTTCACCAAGTGGATCAACGAGACCCTCAACAACGGCGCGATCAACACCGCGCGGCAGAACCTCACCATCGAGGTCAAGGACACCACCGGTGCCACCCTCCGGCGGATCCAGCTGATGAACGCCTGGGCCAGCCGGTGGGAGGGCCCCACCCTCACCGCCGGTGAGTCCAGCGCCGCGACCGAGACGGTGACCATCGTGTTCGAGGAGATCACCGTCGAATGAGACGACGGATCAGCCTCGACGAACTCCTGGAGCAGGCTCCGGCAGCCGCCCCCGCTCCCGCCGCGGCCCCGCAGGCCGCCGCGCCGCAGCGGGGGCGGGGCCCGCAGGGGCACGGACTGAACACGGAGTTCGAGTTCGAGCTCCCGCGCGGGTACCTGGACGACGAGGGCGTCCTGCACCGGCACGGCGCCATGCGCCTGGCCACCGCGCGGGACGAACTCATGCCCCAGATCGACCTGCGGGTCAAGGAGAACCCGGCGTACCTGAGCGTGGTGCTGCTCAGCCACGTGATCACCCGGCTCGGCACCGTCACCGACGTGCACGCCGGTGTCGTCGAGCAGATGTACGCCACCGACGTCGCGTTCCTGCAGGACTTCTACCAGCGGATCAACAGCGAGGGCCACACCCGCGCCGCGGTGACCTGCCCGCACTGCGACGGCTCCTTCGAAGTCGACCTCGCTGGTGGGCGCCTGGGGGAATGGTGACGTACGCGACCACCCGGCTGTACGAGGAGGTCGCGTACATCGCCTACCACTTCCACTGGCAGCGGGAGGACATCCTCGACCTGTCCCACCAGGAACGCCGCGCGTGGGTGCGGGAGATCGCGCGGATCAACACCCGCGTCAACGAAGGCGGGTGAGCGCGGGATGGGGATTCGGGACCGGCTCGGGCGCCGGAAGGCCGGCGGTCCGGGCGAGGCGGGCGCTTCGGGTGCCCCGGGCACCTCGGGTGCTGCCGGCGGCACGGGTGACGCGGCTCCCGCGCCCCGGGCCGACGCGCCCGCCCCGGACGGTGGTTGGCGCGCGGTCGCGCCTCTGACCCCGACCCTCGCGGGAGCGGCGGGCGGGGTCAGCGACGGCCTGCGGTTCCGGTCCCGGCTCGCCTCCTGGCAGAACCCCTCGCTGACCGGCGCACTCGGGCACGCGGCCCTGCCGTCCGCCCCGGCGGGCATCCTGCGGGCGGTGGCACGGCCCCTCGGCCCGGCGGTCTCCGCCGGGGCGGACGGGCCCGTGCTGCCTTACGCCGCACCGGCGGTGGCGCCGTCGGAGGCCGCGGATCCGGTACCGGCCTCGGCTTCGGATTCGGTGGGGCGCGGGCCGGGCGCGACGGGCGGGCTCGGTCGGGTGCGGCAGGTGCAGAGGTCCGGCGCCGTGGTGCGACGGCTGCCCGTACGGGCGGTGGCTGCCGAGGGCGGCGACGCGCAGGCTGCCTCCGCGCCCGCTGCCCCCGCGCCCGCTCACGGTTCCGAGGTGCCGTCTGCCGGGCGGGCCAGGACTGCCAGGCCGGTCCCGTCGCGTCGCGTCGGGAAGCCGCTGACCACCGCACCCCGCCCCCGGTCGCTGCCGACGCGCGCGGTGGCCGCGATCCCGCCCCGGCCGGTGCAGCGTGCCGCGAGCGCGACGACGGTGGAGCGTGCCGCTGCCGTCGCGCCGGTGGAGCGGCCCGACGGTGTGAAGCCGGTGGAGCGGTCCGAGGGCGCGGCCCCGGTGGAACGGCCCGCGAGCGCGACGACGGTGGAGCATTCCGCCGCCGTCGCTCCGCCCGTCGTGGAGCCGGGTGCCACTGCGCGGCCGTCCGAGACCTCCGAGTCGGCCCTGGTGCGACCGACCGATGCCCCGACCCCGCGCACCGGCAACGCCGTGCAGCGCGCCGCGAGGGGAGGCGGCGCACCGGGCCGGCCCGTGCTCGGTGCCCCGCTGACCTCGCTGCCCGCCAGCGCCTCGCCACGGCTCAACGCCGACGGCGCGTCAGGCATCGTCCCTGGTCAAGGCCCCGAGGCCGGGCACGGACCGATGCCGATCGTCTCCCCGCCCGCGCAGCCGCCCGCGCAGCCGGCCGCTCCGGCGGGGAGCGGGCCGGACGGTGCGGAGCCGTCGGCACCGGGCAGCCCGGCCCGCTCGGCTCGCCCTGCCCGTCCCGAGCCCGGACGGCGCGGGGACGCCCCTGTGCAGCGCGCCGTCCAGACCGGCGGCGGTCCGACCGCCGTGCAGCGCGCCACACAGCCGCGCACCGAACAGGCGCGCCCCGAATCGTCCAACGCCCGCACGCACGGCGGCCTGGGCGCGCCGCTGACCGCGCTGCCGCCGACGGCGGGCGCGGCACCCGGAGCACGGGCCGCCGGTACGGCCGACGGCCGGCGCGGCCCCGTCCGGCGGACCACGGCCCCGGGCCACGGAGCCCCCGTGACTCCCGACACCCCACGGACTCCCGCCACCCCCGTCACTTCCGCACGGCCACAGCCGACCGGCCGAAGCGCGGCGGCCCCCAGCCCGGAAGGCGCTCCTCGCGCCACGGGCACGGCCCCCGCCGAGCCGGGCGCCACGGCAGTCCAGCGTGCGGCTGCGCCCGGCGCGCGAAGCGCTGGCACGAGCGGGCAGGGCGGCTCCACCGCGCCCGGCCCCGCCGTCGGGCCGCAGTCGCCCCCCGGGGCGGCACCGCAGGACGCGGGCCGCCGGGCCCGGCGCAGCGGTGGTACCGGTGGTACGGGGGGTACCGGTGGCGCCCGGGACGTGCGGCCCACCGCTTCGCCGGGCGAGCCCGGCCCGCTGGTCGTGGCCCGCTCGCCGATCGGCGGCACCGCCGCACGTCCGGCGGCCGAGCCGGGCCACCGCACGCTGGGCCTGCTCGGCGAGCGCCGCATGGCGTCCACACTCGCCGCACCGGCGACGGCGCCCGCACCGGTGTCCGGCCGAGCGCCGGCGCCGGCGCCCGCCCCACCCGTCGTCAGGGCCGCCTGGCCACAGGAGCCGCCGGCGCGCACCCAGGTGCCGCAGGCCCCGGAACCGGTGGCACCCGCGAGCTGGCGGCACCGGGCCGCCGCCGTCCTGCGCCTGCCCCGACGGGCACAGGCGAGCCGACCCGACGCTGCGCGCCCGGCGTCCCCAGCGGCACCGGCGTCCCCGGCGGACCCGGAAGGCACCGGCCCGGCGGCGCGGGGTGCGCGGGGTGCCGTGGTGGCGCGTGCGGGTGCGCGGGAACCGGCGTCCGGCGGCTCCGCCGACCCTGCCGGCTCGGGCGTGGTAGGGCGTTCTGCTGCCGTGAGGCGTCCGAGCGTGCAGCGTTCGGTGGCCGGCGGCGCCGGCCCGGTGAAGGCGGATGCGCGCTCGTCGGCGTCGGCGGGCTCGGCGGCGCGGGGGCCGCGGCCGTCGGAGCGCGGTGGGGCCCCCTCGGGGCGTGCGGGTGTGCGGGGTCCGGCGACTGGTGGCACCGGTCCGGTGGCCGTCGGCCCCGGTACCGGCCCGATGGAGGCGGATACGCGCCGGTCGGAGCACGGCGGTCCTCCTGCGGGGCGGGCCGGTGTGCAGCGTTCGACGACGGCCGGGGGACCTCGCCGGGAGGCGTCGGACGGGCAGCCCGTAGCGCCCGACACCGCCCCGGCCGGGCGGGCGCGACGCGGGGAGACTCCTGTGCCGCCGCCGGCTGTGGAGCGTGGCGGCCGTGGTCCGGCGGTGCAGCGGTCGGTCTCCGGCGGTCCGAGCCCCGTCGAGCCGGGTGTCCGGTCGGCGGAGCCGCGAGGTGCTGCGGTGCCTGTCGTGGTTCCCGCCGGGCGGGTGCGGCACGGGGAGCGTCCAGCACCCCCGGTCGTCGTGGCCGATGCCGGCCCGGCGGCCGTGGGCGCCTCTCGTGTCGGGCGCGCTGCGAGCGTGCAGCGCTCGGTGTCCGCCGGCCCTGTTGTCGCGGGCCCTGCCGTTGCCGCTGCTGCCGCTGGCCCTGCCCTCGCCCCCGGCTCGGTCGAGGCGGCCGTGCGACCGGCGTTCTCCGACGACGCGTCGGCGCCTGCCGCCGTCCCCACCGTCCCCGCCGGTCGCGGGGGGCGTCCTGCGTCCGCGCCCGCTGCCTCCTCCGGCGGCCGTGTTCCCAGCGTGCCGTTGGTACGACTCACCCCGCCGAGCGCCCCGGCGTCCCCGGCGTCCCCGGCGATGGTCCAGCGGCTGCCGGTCGCCGGGCCCGCGGGCCCGGCCGTGCCCGCGTCCGCGACGCCGCCGCTGCCGAGCGGTGGCGCCGGGGCGCCGGGCGTCGCGGGGGGCGGCTTCGGCGGACCGGGGGCAGGCGGGGAGTCGCCGCTGCGCACCGGGTCGTGGTCGTGGACCGCGCCGTCCCGGGACGGCGCGGTCCCGTCGTCAGGGCCGTCCGGGCCGGCGCGGCCTTCGACGGAGACGGCCCGGGTGCTGCAACGGGTGGCGGAGCAGGCGGGGTTGTCCGGGGTGCCGTTGACCGCCGTACCGGCCCGCACCCCGGTGACCGTCCAGACCGCCTCGTCCCCGCCGCCGACCGCGGCCCCGCCCCCGCAGCCGGGCGGCGGATCGTCGACCGGGTCCCCGTCGGGGGCCGACCTCGACGAACTGGCCCGGCGCCTGATCGAGCCCGTCGGACGGCTGCTGCGCGTGGAGTTGCGCAGGGGGAGGGAGCGCGCCGGGCGGCCGTACGACGGCCGTCGCTGAGCGCTCGGGGCGCGGCGGGCAGACGGGCAGTGGCAGGTGGCAGGTGGGCAGGGCGACGGAGGCAGGAATGACCGACAACATCTTCGCGACGAGCGTGTTCTTCAAGCTCACGATCGGCGGCAACGACCTGGGCGAGTTCACGACGTGCTCGGGGCTGGGTGCCGAGGTCGAGATCCACCAGTACGCCGAGGGCGGCAACAACGGCTTCTCCTGGCAGTTGCCGGGCCGGATCACCTGGTCGAACATCACGCTCACCCGTGCGGTCACCGCGGACACCGTCAAGATCGCCCGCTGGCTGGACGAGACCGTGCGGCGGGTCCAGCCCAAGAACGGTGAAATCGTGGCTCTGCGGCCCGACTTGAGCCCCATCGTCAGCTGGCAGGTGCTCGGCATCGTGCCCGTCCGCTGGCAGGGCCCGTCGTTCGACCCGGCGAACTCGCAGGCGGCGACGGAGTCCCTGGAGATCGCCCACGCGGGGCTGCGCCCGTCATCGTGACGGCGCGGCGCACCCGGCGCAGGCCACCCATCGGACGACGAACGGAAGGAGGTGCGGGATGTCAGAGGTCCCCGCGAGTGTCACCCGGGCCCAACTGGCCATCATGGAGCCGCCGGCGACGGTCGGCGCCCAGCCCGGCGGGGTGATCGCGCGGCTCCCGCTCCAGTTCAACCCGTCGAGCCTGGTGCTGCGGAAGTCCTCGGAGTGGCGCCGCACCCCGTCCCGGATGGCCGCCGAGTCCGCGTTGCCCGAGTTCGTCGGCAGCGGGCCCCGCTCGCTGTCCATGGAGGTGTTCCTCGATGCGACGGCGACCCATGACGACTCGGTGGAGAAGGCGGTGGAGCAGCTGATGACGGCCTGTGTGCCGACTCCGGCGAGCCTGGCGCGCAAGAAGCCGGCGAGCCCGTGGATCCGGCTGGACTGGGGCACGTCGTCGACGACGTCGTTCAACGGGGTGCTGACCGGTCTTCAGGTCACCTACTCGCTCTTCGACGTCGACGGCAAGCCGCTGCGGGCCACCTGCTCGTTCACCATCGACGAGGCCAGTGTCGACACGCCGGGCCAGAACCCGACCTCCGGCTCGATGGAGGCGCGCAGCACCCACCGGGTGATCGCGGGCGACAGCCTGCCGCTGCTCGCCTGGCGCGAGTACGGCGACGCGACGGCGTGGCGCACCATCGCCGAGGCCAACGACATCGACGACCCGATGGTGCTCGTCCCCGGGGTGGAACTGATCGTGCCGGGGATCGACGAGCCCACCCGAGGAGGGCGGTCATGACCACTCCCGAGGCCCGCGGCGGCCGCTCCTTCGCCGCGGATCCGATCGTCGAGGCGCCCGGCCCGCTGCCGCCGGTCTGGGCGGCCCAGCTGGTCTCCTGCGACATCGAGGAGAGCACGGGCCTGCCCGACACGGCCGTGCTGATGTTCCGCGACGCGGACCACACCTTCCTCTCCGCGACCGGGGTCACCATCGGCACCCGGCTGCGGGTCTCCGTGATGACGGTGCAGGGCAACGCGCAGGTGCGGCTGTTCACCGGCGAGGTGACGGCGCTGGAGCTGGACGTGGACACCACCGGCTCGTTCACCGTGGTGCGGGCGTCCGCCATCACCCACCGGCTGATGCGCGGGCGCCGGGTGAAGGCGTTCCGCAACATGTCGACGGCGGACGTCGTCCGTCAGGTCGCCGCGGGAGCCGGGCTCGGCTGCGGCCGGGTCGACGCGTTCCCCGTCGTCCACGAGCAGCTGTCGCAGGCCAACGTCTCGGACTGGGAGTTCCTCCAGTACCTGGCGCAGGAGAGCGGCGCGCAGGTGCGGGCGGACGACGAGGGGCTGCTGGAGTTCGTCAAGCCCGAGCAGGCCTCCTCGGCCCCGGCCCCCTCGACGCCCGCTCCGCAGAACCCGATGGTCCTGGAGTACGGCCGCAACCTGCTGGAGCTGCGCGGTGTCCTGACGGGCGGCGGCGGGGCGGACACCGTCGAGGTGCGCGGCTGGAACGTCGTCACCAAGAAGGCCCTGGTCGCCACGGAGCCGTCGGTGGCCAGCGAGACGGTGCGGCCCGGGATGAGCCCGTCGACGGCGGCCGCCGCCTTCGCCGGGAAGGCGCGGATGACCGTCACCGACACCCCCTACCGCACGCAGGCGGAGACGGCGGCCGCGGCCGGGTCGGTCGCCGCCTCGGTGGCCGCCGGGTTCGGCGAGCTGGAGGCGGTCGTCGAGGGCAACCCGAAGCTGCGGGCGGGCGTTCCGGTCGCCCTGGGCAACGTCGGCGCCGCCTTCTCGGGCCGCTACACGGCCACCGCGGTGCGCCACCTGCTGGAGCCCTACCGCGGCTACCGGACCACCGTCGTGGTCAGCGCGGCGCCGGACCGCTCCCTCGCGGGGCTCGTCGCCGGCGGCGGCGCGGTGCCGCGCGGGCCGCGGATGCCCGGTCTGGCCATCGCCGTGGTCACCGACGTCCGGGAGCCGGGGGGCGCGCAACGCGGCTGGGTGCGGCTGAAGTTCCCGTGGCTGGACGACACCTACGTCTCCGACTGGGTGCGCACCGTCCAGTGGGGCGGGCAGGGCGGGGGCGGCGTGTTCAGCCCCGAGGTGAACGACGAGGTGCTGGTCGGCTTCGAGCAGGGCAGCCTGGACAGCCCGTACGTGCTGGGCGGCCTCTACAACGGCGTCGACAAGCCCTCTCCGCACGAGGTGCCACTGGTCGACCCGGCCGGCGGGAAGGTCAACCGCCGCTCGCTGGTCTCCCGTTCGGGCCACCGCCTGGAGCTGCTGGACGTGCCGGGCGGCCAGTCCGGCGTCCGGCTGGCCAGCGGGGACCGGAAGCTGGAGGTGCGGCTGGACGAGCAGCGCGGCGAGATCGTCCTGACCGTCTTCGGCGCGGCCGGTGCGGCGGCGGCGAGTTCGGTGCGGCTGTCCTCCACCGGCATCACCATCGACGCCGGCGCCGGGGCGGTGAACCTGCGCGGGGGATCGGTGAACGTCACCGGCCGCACCGAGGTCACCGTGGAGGGCGGAGCGCTGGCGGTGCTCAAGGCGGCCCTCGTGCGCATCAACTGAACCACCGTCAGCACGGCCCGACCGTCCGGCCCCCTCGAACCACCCGATTGGAGAACGCAGATGCCCCCCGCAGCCCGGATGGGTGACACCACCAGCGACGGCGGTGCCATCACCACCCCGCCACCAGGCGCCCTCGCGGCGGCGACCGTACTGATCGGCGGCCGCCCGGCCGCCGTCACCGGCAGCCTGCACGTGTGCGTGCCGCACGTGGAACTCGGGCCCGGCAACGTCGTCATGCCCAGCCCCACGGCGGCGGCCGGGGGCCTGGTCCTGATCGGAGGGCTGCCCGCGGCGCGGGTGGGCGACCAGACGTCCTGCGGCGCGAAGATCGTCACCGGCGCGTTCAACGTGCTGATCGGGGGCGTCGCGTGAGCGGCTTCATCGGGCGGGGCTGGGCCTTCCCGCTGCGGGTGAACGCCACCGGCGGCATCGGCATGGTGGACCGGGACCGGGAGATCGAGGAGGCCATCCGGCTGATCCTCGGCACCGCCCCCGGGGAGCGGCCGATGCGCCCGGAGTTCGGCTGCGGCATCCACGAGTACGTGTTCGCGCCGAGCGACGGCGGTACGGCGGGCCGGATCGCGCGCGAGGTGCGCACCGCGCTGGAACGCTGGGAGCCGCGGATCGAGGTGGACGACGTCGTGATCGCCTTCGACACCGTCGACGACGGCACGCTCTACATCGACGTCCACTACACCGTGCGGTCCACCAACGACCGCCGCAACCTGGTCTTCCCCTTCTACACCATCCCGAGCTCGCCGGACGCCCCGGATGTCCAGGACGTCCCGGGTGCCCTGGGCGCCGTGACCGGGGGAGTGAGCTGATGGCGCTGCCCTCCCCGAACCTGGACGACCGCCGGTTCCAGCAACTCGTCGACGAGGCCAAGCGGTTCGTCCAGCAGCGGGCCCCGGAGTGGACCGACCACAACGTGTCCGACCCCGGGGTCACCCTGATCGAGACCTTCGCGTACATGGTGGACCAGCTGCTCTACCGGCTGAACCGGGTGCCGGAGAAGAACTACTCCGCCTTCCTCGACCTGCTGGGCGTCCGGCTCTTCCCGCCGGCCGCGGCGACCGCGGAGGTCGACTTCTGGCTGTCGGCCCCGCAGCCCGAGACGGTGCTGCTGCGGGCGGGCACCGAGGTGTCCACGCTGCGGACCGAGACCGAGGAGGCGGTGGTGTTCTCCACCGCCGAGGACCTGCCCGTCGTCCCCAGCTCCCTCGACCGGCTGGTCACCGTCTCCGCCGCGGGGGAGCAGACCGACGCCACGGCGCGGCTGGCCGACGGCGTGGACGTGCCGTGCTTCCAGCCGCGTCCCCAGGTCGGGGACGCCATGCTGTTCGCGCTGCCGGCCGTCGTGCCGCGCTGCATCCTCGTCGTCCGGCTGGACAGCCGGGTCGAGGGCGTCGGCGTCGACCCGCGCCAGCCCCCGCTGGCGTGGGAGGTGTGGGACGGCGCGCGGTGGATCGCCTGCGAGACCGGCTCCGACACCACCGGCGGCCTCAACCGGCCCGGCGAGGTGGTGGTGTTCGTGCCCGCCGGGCAGGTCGCCTCGGTGGTCGCCGGGCGCCGGGCGGGCTGGCTGCGCTGCCGGGTGTCCGCGCCGGAGCCGGGCCAGCCGTTCTACGCGGAGTCCCCGACGATCCGCCGGGCGGAGGTGTTCACGGTCGGCGGCACCGCGACCGTCGTGCACGCCCAGACCGTGACCGACGCGCCGCTCGGCACCTCGGAGGGCGTCGCGGGCCAGCGCTTCCGGCTCGCCAGGCCGCCCGTCCTGCTCGACGGCGGGCCCCCGGTGGTCGAGGTCGCGGCCGGCGACGGCTGGGAGCGGTGGACGGCCGTCGAGCACTTCGGTGACTCGGCGCCGACCGACCGGCACGTGGTGATCGACGCGACCACGGGCGAGTTCGCGTTCCCGCCCGCCGTCCGGGAACCCGACGGCGGCCTGCACGCCTTCGGCGCGGTGCCGCCCAAGGGCGCGCACCTGCGGGTACCGCGCTACCGCACGGGCGGCGGCACCGCCGGGAACGTCGCCCGGGCGACGATCACGGTGCTGCGCAGCTCCGTCCCGTACGTGGCCAGGGTCGACAACCGGGAAGCGGCCAGGGGCGGGGTCGACGGCGAGACGGTGGAGAACGCCAAGGTGCGCGCCCCCCACCTGCTGCGGCTCCAGGAACGGGCCGTCACGGCCGGGGACTTCGAGCTGATCGCCCGGCAGGCCGCCCCCTCGGCGGCCCGGGTGCGCTGCGCGCCGGCCGTCGCCGGGGAGGCGGGCGCGGTGCGGGTGCTGGTGGTCCCCGACGCGGTCGCGGACGAGGGCGACCGCCTGCGGTTCGAGCAGCTGATCCCCGGCGAGCAGGTGCTGTCGGCCATCGCGACGGCCCTGGACGAGCGGCGGCTCGTCGGCACCCGGCTCGTCGTCCAACCGCCCGACTACCAGGGGGTGACGGTGGTCGCCCGGCTCGCGACCCGCTCCCCGGACGGCGACCGGGTCCGGGAGGCGGCGCTCGCGGCCCTGTTCCGGCACCTCAACCCGCTGCGCGGCGGCGCCGACGGAAGGGGCTGGCCGTTCGGCCGGGCCGTGCAGTACGGGGAGGTGTTCGCGGTGCTCCAGCAGGTGGCCGGGGTCACGGCGGTCGAGGAACTGCGGCTCTTCCCGGCGGATCCGATCACCGGGCGCCGGGGCGCGCCCGCCGAACGGGTCGACGTCGCCCCGGACGCGCTGGTCTTCTCGCACCAGCACCAGGTCGTGGTCGCCGCGCTCCCGGCGGACGGTCCGCGATGAGCAGAGCGGCCGTCCCCGGGCTGCCCAGCCCGCATCCGATCGGCGAACTCCTGCCCGCGCTCTACGCCGAGGACGACTTCGCCCAGCGGTTCACCGCGGGCCTGGACACCGTCCTCGCCCCGGTCTTCGCCACCCTGGACAACCTGCCCGCCTACTTCCAACCGCGCCTGGCCCCGGCCGACTTCGTCGAGTGGCTGGCGGACTGGGTCGCCGTCGAGACCGACCCGGCCTGGCCAGAGGAGGTCCGCCGGGCCGTGGTCGGCCGCGCGGTCGAACTGCACCGGTGGCGGGGCACCCGGCGCGGGCTCCGGGAACGGCTGCGGCTGATCCTCGGCGTCGGCGCGCAGATCGTGGACGGCGGCGGCGTGGCCTGGTCCACCACCGCGGGCGCGGAGTTGCCGCCCGCGCCCTCCGGGGAACTGCTGGTGCGGGTCTGGCCCGAGCGCACCCCGGCGGTGGACGAGGAGCAGGTGCTGGCGGTCGTCCGGGCGTCCTGCCCGGTCCACCTCACCTGCCGGGTGGAGGTCCTGCCCGGACCGCCTGGTCCATCCGGTCCACCTGATCCATCCGGTCCACTCGGTCCACTCGGTGCGGAAGAGAGCTGAGCAATGCGTACGTGTCCCGAGTGCGGAGTGGCCAACGAGGACGGGGACGACTTCTGCGGCAACTGCGGTGCCTACCTCGGCTGGTCGGGGACGGCTGCCGCCACCTCGGCGGCTCCCGCCTCCGCGGCACCCAGCCCTGCCGCCGCCCCGCCCGCTGGCGCCAATCCGCCCGTTGCGTCGCCCGCTGCTCCGCCCGCCGGGGCGGCCCGCGAGGAACCGCCCGTGCGGCCGTCCGCGGCGCCCGCCGAACCGCCTGCCGCGCGGCCCGCCGAGCCGGCGAGGCCGTCCGCCGCCGCGCCCGCTGCTGCGCCCGCGCCCAAGCCCGCACCCGCCGCCGAGGTGCCGCCGGTCCGCCCCGGCGCGGTGCCGCCGCAGCCCACGGCCGCCCGGCAGCCGGCGGCGGCGGACCCGGTGGCGGTGCAGCCCGCCAAGCCCGTCGCGCCCCGCCCGACCGTCCGCCCGGCCGCGGCCGACGAGGCCCAGGTCGGCCCACCCTGCCCCCGGTGCGGCACGCCCAACCGGCCCGACCGGAAGTTCTGCCGGCGGTGCGCGGAGCCGCTGACCCCCACCGAACTCGTGGCGGCCCTGCCGTGGTGGCGCACCCGCTGGCCGTTCCGGCGCCGCGTGCGCATCGGCGGCTCCGGCAGCACCCTGCGCCGGATGATCGCGTTGCTCGTGCTGGCGGCGCTGGTGGTCGCGGGCGTGCTGTTCTACCCGGCGGGGCGGAACATCTACGAGGACGTGCTGGACAAGCTCCGCGACGCCTCGGCGATCTCCCCCACCGGGGCGGCGGCGAGCGCGGAGGTCGAGGGCCATCCCGCGAAACTGACCGTCGACGGGCTGAGCAACACCTACTGGGGGGCGCCGAACGTCGGGGACTCGATCAGCTTCCCCTTCGCCCGACCGTTCCGGCTGGTGGACGTGATCATCCACACCGGCTCCTCCACCGAGCCGCAGCAGTTCCAGCAGCAGGCACGGCCCACCGCCCTGGACCTCCGGATGACGACCTCGGACGGCAAGGTGCACGAGCAGAAGGTGACGCTGAACGACAAGCCGGGCCCGCAGACGGTGCTGACCGGCGTCAGCGACGTCGTGAAGGTGACGCTGGTCGTCCGCGCCGCCGCCGGGACGGGGCCCGGAATCCCCATCGCGCTGGCCGAGGTGGAGTTCTTCAAGCGCTGAGGGGCAGGCTGCGGGGGTGGGCCCGGGCGCCGGCGTGGGAGGCTACCCGGGTACCGCCGCAGCCCGCGCCCAGGAGCACCGCCATGCACCGACCCCCCGCCTTCCGTCTCGACGCCACCGCCTCCGGGCACCCGGCGGGGATCCTCGACGCCGCCGAGCGGGCCGAAAGCCGGGGCATGGACCGCCTGGTGGTCGCCGAGACCGCGTACGATCCGTTCCTCCAGCTGGCCCGCGCCGCCGACCGGACCGAGCGGATCGAGCTGGCCACCGGCATCGCGGTGGCCTTCGCCCGCACCCCGATGACGCTGGCCTACCAGGCCTGGGGGCTGCACGCGGCCTCCGGCGGACGGGCCGTCATCGGGCTGGGCTCGCAGGTCAAGCCGCACATCGAGAAGCGCTTCGGGATGCCCTGGGACCGGCCGGCCGCGCGGATGCGCGAGTACGTGCACGCGGTGCGGGCGATCTGGCACAGCTGGCAGACCGGCGAACGGCTGCGCTTCCGGGGCGAGTTCTACACCCACACGATGATGACGCCGGTCTTCTCGCCCGACCCCGTCCCCGCCGGGGTGCCGAGGATCCTGCTGGCCGGCGTGGGACCGCTGATGACCCGTACGGCCGGGGCGGTGGCCGACGGGTTCCTCAGCCACCCGTTCTCGTCGCCCGCCTACCTGGCCGAGCAGGTGCTGCCCGGTCTGACCGGGGCCCGGGCGCAGGCCGAGGCCGAGGGCGCCCCGTGGACGGCGCGGCCGTTCGAGGTCGCCGGCAGCGTGCTGACCGCCACCGGCCGGACGGAGGAGGAACTGGCGGCCAACCGGGCGGGGGTGCGGGAGCGGCTGGCGTTCTACGCCTCCACCCCGGCCTACCGCCCGGTGCTGGCCCAGCACGGGTGGGAGGGGCTCCAGGAGGAACTGCACACCCACTCGGTGCGCGGCCGCTGGGCGGAGATGGCCGCGCTGATCGACGACGAGGTGTTCGACACGTTCGCGGTGTCCGGTCCGGTCGAGGACGTCGCCCGCGAGCTGACCCGGCGGTACGCGGGCCTGGTCGACCGGCTGTCCGTCAGCCTGCCGGAGGAGGCGGACCCGGAGCTGGGCCTCGACGTCCTGGCGGCCGTCCGCGCCCTCGGCTGAGCTCCGTCGGACCCTCATCGACCCTCGTCGACCCTCGCCGGACCTCCGCCCGGTCCCGCCGGACCCCTCGCCGTACCCGCGCCAGCCCCCGTAGCCCGACCGGAAACAGCCGCCGACCGAACGCGGTGGGCGGCAGATCGGGCAGGAGACGGCCAAGACCGGGCACATTCGGGCAACGGGTTCCCGGTGGCGACGGCGGGCGGCAGGATCGCGCTGGCAGACCGTGACGGGCCGCCGTTTCCACCCACCCCACGGTCTGTCATGTCTTGGCCACCGTCGACGACCGTGGGGGTGCCCGCTTGTCCGTGCCAGACGACCATCCTGCCGTTGACTGCCTCGCCGAGTTCGGGGCGCCCGACGACCTCGCCGACTTCGACGAGTTCCTGCGCGTCTGCGCCGAACTGACCGGATTCGACGAGCCCGAGCTGCGCGCCACCGGCATGGCGCACGAACACCACCGCACCACCCTGGCCCACCGGGTCCGCGACGACCACGCCCTGGTCCACCTCTGGTACGTCGGCGCCTGGCCGGGCGAGACCCCCAGCTCCGCCCGCGCCTACGACCAGGGCCTGGCCTGGCGGACCTTCCGCGCCGACCCACCCGGCGCCGCCGCCCCCGGCCACGGCAGCTGGGCCGAAGCCCCCCGAGGGGTTGAGGAACGGTGACCGCCCGCTGGGACGTCGTCGTGGTCGGCGCAGGCTTCGCCGGAACGCTGGTCGCCCACCGCCTCGGCGCGCAGGGCCGGCGGGTCCTCGTCCTCGAAGCCGGCCGGGCAGCGCCCTCCGGGCCCGAGACCGCCGCCGCCTTCCGCGCGGCCGGCGGCGGCCCGCCCACCTCGCCCTACCCGCACGACCCCGACGCCCCGTCCCTCGACGTCACCGACCTCACCGGGCTCCCCGGCGGCGGCTTCACCGCCACCGGACACCTCCGGCAGGACGGCCCGCTGCCCTACGCCAGCGGCTACCTGCGTGCCAACGGCGGCACCGGACTGCTCTGGACCGGCCTCACCCCGCGCATGCACCCGGAGGACTTCCGCACCGGCGACCTCGGCCGCGGCCGCAACTGGCCGATCGGCTACCACGACCTGGAGCCGTACTACCGCGCAGCCGAACACGAACTCGGCGTCGCCGCCGACGCCGGGGAGCAGCGCCGCGCCGTCGGACTGCCGATCCCGGACGACTACGCCTTCCCCATGCGGGCCATCCCGGCCAGCCACCTCGACCGCCGGCTCGCCCACGCCCTCGACGGCCGGACCGTCCGCGACCCCGCCATGCCCGGCCCCGCCCGGCTCGCCGTCACCGGCACCCCGCACGCCCGCAACGGCCTGCCCACCCGGCCCGGCGACAGCTTCGGCCCGCCCTGCGCGGGCAGCGCCAGCTGCGTCCCGGTCTGCCCGACCGGCGCCAAGTACACGCCGCTGCGCACCCAGGCCCGCTGGGCGCCCTGCGTCGAACTGCGCACCGGGGCCGTGGCGGCCAAGGTGCTCGCCGACCCGGTGACCGGGCGCGCCACCGGGGTGGAGTACCTGGCCGGCGGCGCGGCCCACCGGGTGGACGCGGACCTGGTCGTCCTCGCCGCGCACGCCGTCGAGAACGCCCGGCTGCTGCTCCTGTCCGGCCTGGCCAACCGCAGCGACCAGGTGGGCCGCAACCTGATGGACCACCCGGCACTGCTCACCTGGGGGCTCATGCCCGGCCAGGTCGGCCCCTACCGGGGGCCCGGCTCCACCAGCGGCCTGGAGGCCTTCCGCTTCGGCCCGGCCCGGGCCCGCCGGGCCCCGTTCCGGATCGAGATCGGAAACTGGGGCTGGTCCTGGGCCGGCGGCTCCCCCGAGGCGGAGACGGCCGCACTGCTGGCCGCCGGGCTGCGCGGCAAGGAGCTGCGGGCGCGCCTCGGCGACCGGCTCGGCCGTCAGTTCTCGCTCCAGTTCGAACTGGAGCAGCCCGCCGACCCGGCCAACCGGGTCACCCTCGACCCGGACCGGCGCGATCCGCTCGGCCTCCCCGGCCCGGCCGTCCGCTACGACCTCGACGAGTACGTCCGCGCGGGCATGGTCTCGGCCCGGGCCGTCTCCGACCAACTGTTCGCCCTGCTCGGCGCCGAGGACCACACCGCCTACCCGGCCGGTCCGCAGTGGCCGGGCCGCCTCGAACACCTGGGAACCGCCTACGGCTACCGGGGCGCGGGCCACGCCGGCGGCACCCACGTCATGGGCGACTCGCCCGCCACCTCCGTCGTCGACCACTGGCAGCGCTGCTGGGACCACCCCAACCTGTACGCCGTCGGGTGCGGCTCGATGCCCTCGCTCGGCACCTCCAACCCCTCGCTCACCATGGCCGCCCTGGCCCTGCGCAGCGCCGACCGGATCCACCAGGACCTGCTGGACCTGCACCGCCCGGTGTCCGTCGGCTCCAGGCTGCCGACCCCCGACCCGCCTCGCTCGCCCGTGCTCCCTTCGCCCGGCCCCCCTTCGTGCGTCGCTCCTTCGCTTGCCACCCGTTCGCCCGCCACCCGTTCGCCCGCCTTTCCGGAGACACCATGACCGGCCTGCCGCTCCCGCCCGTACCGGAGCCGTACCACCTGCCCTTCCACTACGGCGCGCTGCACAACATCGGCGTCGACTACCTGGTCCAGCCCGAGCGGGCGCGCGAGCTGCTCGGCAAGCGCCACCCCGGCCTGACCGCCGCCGTGTTCGACGGCGGGGCCTGCGTTTCCCTCAACTACCAGCTGTACTTCGCCCAGTACCCGAACGGCGGTGGCATCACCGAGGAGCTGGAGATCAACCTGGTCGCCCACCCGGTGTTCGCCGGGGACCGCCTGCCGGTTCTCAACTACGGCCAGTACGCCCGGGGTTACGACCAGACCAAGCTGCTCGGCATCGCCCGTCTGCACGTCCTGTGCGACAACCCGCTCGCCATCGACGCCGGGCGCCGCCTGTACGCCGAGCCCAAGCACCCAGGCTGGTTCGAGACCGCGCTGCCCTCGCTCAACGCCCCCGCCGTGCGTGAGCGCTGGTCCGTCTCCTGTCGCCGGGCCACCCTCGGGGCGGACGGGCTGCGCCGCCACGACGAGCAACTCCTCGCCCTCGACGTGAACCTGATCGGCCTCACCGCCGAATCCGTCAACAACACCCCGATCACCGGCTACGGCACCGACGACGAGGGCAAGCTGCTCGCCGGCCCGCTCAACGTCTACCACCCCTACCGCTACTACTCCCTGGACGACCGCACCGCCGACCGCGTCCGGCTCGACCTCGGCAACCCCGCGGAGGAGTCCGCCCGCGACCTCGCCCACCTGATCGCCGACGCCCCGGCCGCCGGGGTCTGGACCTACCAGTCCCCGCCGGTCGCCGCCCACAACCGCGCCTACTACGTCCGGTGATGTGCCCGCCCGCCGAGGGCGGGTTACGGTCAGGGTCGACACCACCTGAGCGGGCGGGCAGCGGACCGTTGGCGCCGTTCTCGCGTGCACCCCTGACCGCTCCTCCGCAGCTGGGGGTGTGCTCGTGAGTGTCCACTGACAAGGGTAGCCTTACCCATTGCGCAGGTGATCGGCAGTGGGGAGGGACCCTTGTTGGAATTCCGGCTGCTCGGACCAGTGGAAGTCCGGCGCGACGGGCAGTTCGTCGAGATCGGGCCACCGAAACGCCGGACCTTGCTGGCGATGCTGCTCCTCGCCAACGACGCGCTGGTCACGAACGACCGCATCACCGACGCCCTGTGGGGCGAGCAGCCGCCCAGACACGCCAAGACCGTGATCCAGGGGCACGTCTCCCAACTCCGCCGGCTGCTGCACCCCGTGGGCCCGGTCACCATCGCCACCGCCTGTGACGGCTACCTCCTCCAGACGCCGTCCGACCACATCGACGGCGAGCGGTTCCGTGCCGCCGTCGCCGAAGCGCGCACCGGCGACGGCGCACCGGCCGGGATCCCGGCGCTGCGCAAGGCCCTCGCGCTCTGGCGCGGCCCGGCGCTCGCCGGACTCTGCGGCACACCCCCGGTCGTCGCCGCGGCAGCGGAACTGGAGGAGGCGAGGCTCGGCGCGGTGGAGGAGCTCGGCCAGGCGCTGACCGCCGGCCGGCGCGCCGAAGAGGCCGTCGCGGTGCTGCGCGGACCGGCGGACCGGCATCCGCTGCGCGAGTCCCTGGTGGCGCTCCTGCTCGACGCCCTGCTGTCGACGAACCGGCAGGCCGAGGCCATCGAGCTCTACCACCGGACGGCCCGACTGCTCGGTGACGAACTGGGCGTCGACCCGGGCCCCGCGATGGTCGAGGCCTACGACCGGATCCTCGGCCCGCCACGCGCCGCACGCCGACGGGAGGACACGCACCGGCCCGGGGACCCCCACGGACAGGAGGTCGCCGACCGGCAGGAGGCCGCCCGCCGCAAGGCGGACGCGCACCGCCGAGCTGACGCGCACCGTCAGGCGGACGCATACCGCGGCGCGGGCCAGTCGGGCGCGAACGACCTGCGGCGACCGCTCCTGCTGCCCCGCCGACCGGCCGGCTTCACCGGGCGCAAGCGCGAACTCGCCGCCCTCGACGCGGCCGTGCGGCACACCGCACACGACTCGCCCATCTGTCTGGTCACCGGGCCGGCCGGGATCGGAAAGAGCGCGCTGGTGGCCCACTGGGCCCAACAGGCCGCGGCGGACTTCCCGGACGGCGTGCTCTTCGCCCGGCTCGGCGGCTTCGTCGACACCGCCCCGATCGCCGACCCCGCCTTCGTGATCCGGGACTTCCTCGGCGCGCTCGGCATCCAGCCCGACGACATCCCGCAGAACACCGCCGCAGCCGAGGCGCTCTACCGCTCGCTGCTCCGGAACCGCCGCCTCCTGGTCATCCTCGACGACGCGCTGAGTTACGACCAGGTCCGCCCGCTGCTCCCCGGCGCCCACGGCTGCGCCACCGTCGTCACCAGCCGCAACCGGCTGGAGAGCCTGGTCGCCGGCGACTGCGCCCGCCCGCTGCTGCTGGACCGGCTCGGGCCGGGGGAGGGCGAGGCACTGTTCGCCCGCATCCTCGGCCCGGACCGGGTCGGAGCGGAGCCGGACGCGGCCGGGCGCCTGGTGCGGCTGTGCGACGGGCTGCCGCTGGCCCTGCGACTGGCGGCGGCCCGGCTGGCGGTGCGGCCCGAGCGCTCGCTCGGCGACGCGGTCGAGGAACTCCGCGACGGGCAGCGGCGGATCTCGTTCCTCGCGGTGGACGGCATCGACTTCGCCTCCGTCCTGCGCGTCAGCGTGGACCACCTCCCGCCCGACGCGGTCGCCGTCCTGCGGCTGCTGGCCCACCACTTCGGCCCCGACATCGACGTGGCGGCGGTCGCCGCGCTGGCGGACGACAGCCCGGCCGGTAGCCGCGCGGTGCTGGAACGCCTCGTCGCCGCCAACCTGGTGGAGGAACGGGGGCACGACCGCTACGCCCTGCACGGACTCATCCGGCTGTTCGCCCGCTCGCTCGGCCCCGCCCCCGGGGACGACCGCCTCCTTCCGCTCCTCGATCACTACCTGTACGCCGCCCTGGCCGCCGCGAGCGCGGCGGTGGCGGGCAGCCAACCCTGCTGCCGGCTCCCGGAGGACTTCCGGACGCCGGTGTCGACGCCCGTCTTCGCCGACCGGGAGGAGGCCATGGCCTGGTACGCCAGGGAACGGCGCAACCTCGTCGCCGCCACCGCGGCGGCCGCCGCCGGCGGGCACCACCACCGGGCGTGGCGACTCGCCCTGCTGCTGTGGCCCCTGGTCGTCCAGCAGCCCGGAGCCGACTGGGAGGCTCCGCTCGGCCACGCCCTCGGCTCCGCCGTCGAACTGGCCGAGGCCGACGCGGAATCCCGCGTCAGGAGCCTGCTCGGCTGGGTCCTCGGGCAGAACGGCCGGTACGAGGAGGCCCTGCCGCACCTGCTGCGCGCACCCGACCTGGCCCGGCGGGCCGACGACACCGAGGGCGAGGCGATCGCCACCGCCAACCTGGCCCAGGCCCGGGAGGCACTCGGCGACACGAACCTGGCCGGCCTCGGCTACGAGCGGGCCGCGCAGCTCGCCCGCAGGGCCGGCAGCCCGCAGACCGAGATGCTCACGACCTACTACCTGGCCCGGTACCACCTGCTGAACGAGCGACCGGCGAAGGCGCTCACCCTCGCGCGGCACGCGCTCGACCTCGCCCCGGAGGACCAGGTCGTCGCGCGCCGCGCGATGCTCCTGGACATCTGCGGGAGGGCGCTGGCCACCCTGGACCGCAACGGCGAGGCGTGGCACCACTTCGACCGCGCGGGCCGCCTCGCGGAACAGGACGGCTTCACCGCCGACGCCGCCGACTACTACGCGCGCGCCGCCGCGGTACGGACCTGCGGGAACGGCTAGCGGCTGCCGGCCGGCCCCAGGCGCTGGCCCCAGACGTCGAGTCCAGACGTCGAGTCCAGACGTCGGGCCCAGGCACCGGCCCCAGGCGTCGACTCACCCGGGAACGGGCGGCCCGCCCGGCCCCGTGAGCGCGGCCGGTACCCGATCGGCGGGCGGGGCCTGCCCGGCTGGTGTGGTGTCCGGCGCGCGGGCCCAACGGCCGGCGAGCACGGTGCCGGCCACCAGCTGGAGCTGGTGATACGCCATCAGCGGCAGGACCAGCAGCCCGGCCTGGGGCCCGAAGAGCACGGCGGCCATCGGCAGGCCGTTCGCCAGGCTCTTCTGCGAGCCGCACAGCACCGCCGCGATGGTGGCCGGCCGGTCGAGGCCCAGCAGCCGTGCGCCGAGCCCGGTGACCGCGAGCGCGGCGGCCAGCAGGGCGAGCAGCACCGCGAGCAGGCCGAGCAGGGCGCCCGGGGTGGCCAGGCCCCAGCTGCCCTGGGCCGTCGCCGCGCTGAACGCGGTGTAGACGACGAGCAGGATCGAGCCCCGATCCACCGGCGTCAGCACCCGTCTGTGCCGGGCGAGGAAGGCGCCGATCCACGGCCGCAGCACCTGCCCGAGCAGGAACGGCGCGAGCAACTGGGCCCCGATCCGCAGCAGCCCCTCGGCCGACAGCGCCGTGTGCACGTCCAGGAGCCAGGCCGCCAGCAGCGGGGTCAGCAGCAGCCCGGCCAGGCTGGAGTACGTCCCGGCGCAGATCGCCGCCGGGACGTTGCCCCCGGCGGCGCCGGTCAGCGCCACCGAGGACTGCACCGTCGACGGGAGCAGGCAGAGGAACAGCACCCCGGTCTGCAACTGTCCACTGAGCGGGACGGGCGTGAGCAGCGCGGTGGCCGCCCCGAGCAGCGGGAAGAGGCCGAAGGTGGCGGCGAGCACCAGCCCGTGCAGCCGCAGGTGGCGCAGCCCGGCCAGCGTCTCGCGGGCGGAGAGCCTGGCGCCGTAGAGGAAGAACAGCAGCGCCACCGCCAGGTTGCAGGCCACGGCGGCCACCCGCGCCGAGCCCCCGGTGGCCGGGAACAGGGCGGCCAGGCCGACCGCCCCGGCGAGCGCGACCAGGTACGGGTCGAGCCGACGCGGCCGCGGCCCGCGCCGCCGGCCCCGGCGGGCGGTGTCGTCGGTCATCGGCCACCCCCGATCGCCGCCCCGCCCGGGCCGGACCCGAGCAGGCCGCCCACCAGGGACCCGGCGCCGTCGTGGTCGCTGCCCGCCGAGCCGCTGCCGTTCTGGACGTTGGCCGTGCGGTCGATCTCCACCCAGGAATCGGCGTTGGAGTTGTCGACGAGCGTGATCAGCCCCCCGCCCGCCGCCGCGGGCGCCGCCGCGCCGGCGAGCAGGCAGCACGCCCCGGCCAGCCCCAACGCGGTGGCCCGCAGGACGGCGGCCGCCGGGGGCGGGGCGGGACCGCGCAGCCCGGCCGTCACACCGTCACCCCCGTGAGCGGGCGCGAGCGCGCGATGTTCCGTTCCAGCAGTTCGGTGGACTCCCGCACGCCGATCTGCCGGCTCTCCCCGGCGCCGGCCGGCAGCCGCCCGTCGGCCACCTTCAGCCCGGCCAGCGCCTCGTCCATCGCCCGGTGGGCCGCGAACAGGCAGGGCGTGCTGTAGATCGCGACGTCCACCCCCAGCTCGGTCAGCTCGGAGAGCGACAACCGGGGGGACTTGCCGCCGGCGATCTGGTTGAACAGCAGCGGCTTGTCGCCGACGACCCGCCGGATCCGCCGGATCCAGTCCTCGCTGCGCACCCCGTCGACCAGCACCACGTCGGCGTCGGTGGCGGCGAGGGCTCGGGCGCGGCGCAGGATGTCCTCCTCCTCGGTGGCGTCGGTGCGGGCGACCACCAGGAGGTCCGTCCGGTTGGCGAGGACGAGGTCCAGCTTCTCCAGGTACTCCTCCAGCGGGAGGACCTGTTTGCCGTCGGCGTGGCCGCAGCGGCGCGGCCGTTTCTGGTCCTCCAGGATGACGCCGGACGCGCCGATGCGTTCGAGCCTGCGCACGACGTGGCAGGCGACCTCGGGATCGACGTAGCCGTCGTCGATGTCGACCAGGAGATGGTGCCGGGGGAAGGCGCCGCGCAGCCGTTCGACGAAGCCGACCATGTCCGGCCAGGCGATGAATCCGATGTCGGGCAGGCCGTAGTAGGAGGCGGCGAAGCCGAATCCGGAGACGAACATGCCGTTGTAGTGCTCGGCCGCGATGGAGGCCGAGTACATGTCGTAGACGCCGATGAGGGGCGTGGCTCCCGGGCTCGTGATCTCCTCGCGGAGCCGCTGCCCGTGGCCCGACGCCGTGGTTCCGTGGAACAAGGCCTTCTCCTCACTCGCGGTGGCTTTGCCTGGACTTGGTCTTCCCTAGACCCAACTGAGGCTCCATCACTATGCGACCTTTAACGTTCCGTGGGCAAATCTTTAAGGGAGATTCACTCATTCGAGTGAGGCGTTGAATTGAAGATATGTCAGACATATGAAAAGGGCGGTGGCGTGGAAGATCCACGCCACCGCCCTGATCCGGTCGGGCCCGGCCGCCGGAGCGTCAGGACGCCGGAACGGGGCGGACGGCGCGGCGTTCGCGCAGCGTCCGGAGCACCCGGCGGGTCGCCCGGGTGGCGACCGGCGGCAGCAGGTCCAGCGCCAGCCGGCGCGAGGTGGACTGCTGGACGGGGGCCTTGACCTGGTAGTTGAGCCGCAGCACCGGCTCCCCGGCGATGGTGTCGTCGTCCACCGTGTAGCCCTCGGCCCGCCAGTCGCGGGCGAGCAGGACCTGCCGGACGGCCGCGGCGTCGCCCCAGGTGCCGTAGAACTTCATCGGGGTGAGCAGCACCGGCCGCAGGCCGCCGGTGAAGACCGCCTCCCAGACCGCCGCCGACACTCCGGGGGTGTGCTCCGAGCGGTAGTCGTCCAGCGCCACGACGCCGTTCTCGGCGAGCGCCGCCCTGGTCACCGCGATGTCCCCGGCGACGTGCTCGTACAGGTGGGAGGCGTCGACGTGGACGAAGCGGCAGCTCCCGGCCGGGATCCGGCCGTCGGCCAGCACCGAGGTGGGCGCCTGCACGATCTCCGGCAACTCGTCGTGGAAGGCGAGGTAGTTGGCCTCGAAGGCGCTCCGGGTGAGGGTCTTTCGGTAGGACATCGCCATCTCGGCGGCGTTGTCCGCGTCGCCCGCCTCGGAGTCGAACAGGTCGCAGACGGTCAGCCGCTCGCCGGTCTGGAGGTGGTCGCCGAGCAGGACGGCGCTGCGGCCGAGGTAGCTGCCGAGTTCGAGGATGTCGCCGGTGGCGCCCGCCGTGGTCTGGGCCGCCAGCAGGTGGCCGAAGGCCGCCCGGTCGAGACGGAAGAACCAGCCGGGGATGTCGTCCCGGGTCAGTGGCGCGGGGCGGGTGGCTGCGGTCTCGGCGGTGGGCACGGCGGCCTCCAGGAGGGCGGGCGGGGCGCGGTGGCGGGTTCACGCCGCGGAGGGGACGCCGTGGACGTGAGGCCGATCATCATAGCGACGCGGAGGCCGACTGGGAGCCGGCTCGGAACGGCGCGATTTCGCGCGTTCGCGCTGCTGTGCGAAGGCGCGCGCGGGGTCGCGTCCCCGGCCTCACGGGTCAGTGCGCCGGGCCGTCCAGCTCGGCGATGGTCTCCGCCAGCCAGGCCCGCTCGGCCGCCGTGGAGGCCCGGGTGACCAGCAGCAGGCCGCGCCGGAAGGGGTTCGGCTCCAGTTCGGCGGTGACCGCGCGGCCCTCACCGTCGTAGGAGAAGCTGCTCGGCTCGTCCAGGAACGCCAGCCGGCGCCGGAGCACGGCCGCCTGCGCGGGCGGGTCGGCGAGGTGGTGCAGGAAGGCGGCGTGCGCGAAGAAGCGGATCTGGTCCGTGATCTCGGCCTGCTCCGGGTCGGCCAACCGGCGCCGCAGTTCGGTCCGGCCCTCCTCGGTGAGCTCCAGCGTCTGGCGCGGTGCGGCCCCGCTGCCCGGTTCGGTGCGGCGGCGCAGCAGTCCGGCCTTCTCCAGTCTGGCGATGGCGGGGTAGAGCGCGCCGTCGCTGACCGGCCGGACGTGGCCGGTGAGGCCGGTGATCCGGGACTTGAGCTGGTAGCCGTGCAGCGGCTGGTCGTAGAGGAAGCCGAGGATCGCGAGGGTCAGCACGGTCGAAGCCCTTTCGTCGGAGTGCGCCCTGTGGCGCGCCCCATGATACCTCTCGTCGAGGTGCCTCGATAAGAGGTAGCTCTATTCGAGGCATGCCGTCGGCGGGCGGCGGAACGGGGGAGGAGGCATGCGCGGGCGTCCGTCGCGACGACTGGCCGCGCTGGCCGGACCGGTCTACGCCGAACTGCTGTCCGGCGTGATCGCCTCGGTGATCGGCACCTTCTGGGTGGCCGGCCTTCGGCGGGGCGGCCGTCGCCGCCGTCACCCTGCGGTTGGGGCCACGGCTGCCCGCACCCGCCGGGGAACCGGCGCGGCGGCGGGCCGGATCGTCCGCGCGGGAGCGCCGTTCGGCCTGGACTTCACCGCCCGGATGGCCGTCGGTACGGCCCAACTCGCCACCTCCGCGGCCCTGTCGGGGCCGCTCGGGGTGACCGGGGTGTGGGCGGGGCCGGCCGTGGGTACGGCCGTGCAGCTCGGCCTGCTGCTGCTCCTGGCCCGGCGCGGGCCCCTGCGGCCCGCGCCGTTGGCGGACCAGGGCGACCGGGCCCCGAAGCCGGTCGGATGATCGACTCCGGTCGCCCGGCTGTGCCACAGTGGAAGCCATGGGACCGACACTCGACGGGCGGCCGCTGCCGTCCCCGCACGCAGACGAACGCGCCATGCTGGAAGGCTGGTTGGAGTTCCATCGGGCGACTCTTGTGCAGAAGGTCGCCGGACTCGACGACCAGCAGGTCCGGCTGGCGGCCTTCCCGCCGTCGACGATGACGCTGCTGGGCCTGGTCCAGCACCTCGCCGAGGTCGAACGCACCTGGTACCAGCGGGTGCTGGCCGGCCGGGAGGCGCCGCCGCTGTACGGCGCGGACGGCGAGGGCGGCTACGCGCTCACCCCGGACCGGGGGATGCCCGAGGCGTTGACCGACTGGCGGGCGGAGGTCGAGCAGGGCCGCGAACTGGCCGCCGCGGCGGCGCTGGAGGACACCGGACGCCTCTCCGAGCGGGCGGCGGCGGTGTTCGGCTCGGAGACGGTCTCGCTGCGCTGGATCCTGGTGCACCTGATCGAGGAGTACGCCCGCCACAACGGCCACGCGGACCTGCTCCGGGAGAGCATCGACGGCTTCACGGGCGTGTGACGGCTCCCCGGGGGAGGGCCCCGGGGGCCGGGCCGAGGTGGGCGTCCAGGGCGGCGCGCAGCAGCGGTTCGACGTCCTCGCCGCCGGTGATGAGCCGCAGGCTGCCCCAGGCGCGCAGTTGGGCCAGGCCGTGCAGGTTCGCCCACAGCGCGGCGGCCGCAGGTCCGGGATCGGTGGACTCCGGGCGGGCCTCGCCGACCAGGCGGGCGACGGTGTGGAACATCGGCAGGGTGGTGTGCCGCAGCTCGGCTCCGCTGCCCTCCAGCAGGTCGTGACGGAACATCAGCTCGAACATGCCGGGGTTGGCCGCCGCGAAGCCGAGGTAGGCGCGGGCGAGCGCGTCGAGCCGGGTGCGGGGGGCCGCGCCGGTGGTGGCGGCCATCGCGTCGGCGCCGGCCAGGGTGTCGGTGAGCCTGCCGAACCCGTGCCGCGCGATGGCGGCGAGCAGTTCGCGGTGGGTAGGGAAGTGGCGGCGGGGGGCTCCGTGCGAGACCCCCGCCTGCCGGGCGATCTCGCGCAGGCCGAGGGCGTGGACGCCCTCCCTGGTCACCAGTTCGACGCCGGCAGTCACCAGGCGCGCGCGCAGGTCCTTGTCCTGATCGGTCATGGGCCTTGTCTACCAGGCTGCCGTAGACAGTGTCTACTCGCGTCGGTGCGGGCGCTCCGGGCAGAATTCGGAGGCATGGGCGAAGGCGGAGAGGCGGCCTGCTGGCTGGACCGGGTGTGCCCCGAGTGCGGGCGCCTGCGCGAGCGGCCAGGGCCGCAACCGTGCGAGAACTGCGGGGCTGGGAGCGCGGACGGCACGGGCGGCGAGGCGGGGGCCCGGCAGCCCGCGGCCGAGGCCGCGCCGGAGCGGGACGGCTGATCGCGGGTCCAGGACGGATCGGCCCCGGCCCGGAAGGGCTGAACGCGGACCCGCAACGCCTGAACCCCGGCCCGGAAGGGCTGAACGCGGACCCGCAACGCCTGAACCCCGGCTCGGAACAGCTGAACGACGGCCCGGAACGGCTGGGCCCCGGTGCGGCCGGGCGGGCCTGACCGGGGCCGCAGGCGTACGGCGGGGTTCGGTCTACTGCTGCGGCGGCTGGTCGCGGAACTGGTTCTTCGCCTGCTCCTGGGCGGCGTCCACCTGGCTGCTGTACTTGCCCTGGGTGCGCTCGTCGACGGCGTCCCCCGCCTTGTCGACGGCCCTGTCGGCCTGGTCCTCGTGGCCCTTCAGCAGGCCCTTGAGCTTATCCAACATGGACATCTGGTCACGCTCCTGGAAGAGACGGCCCCACCCCTCCAGGATCACCGCCTCCGCCGCCGTCCGCATCCCGCGGCCGCGCGGCGGCCTTGGCAACGTGATGCCGGTCATGTCAAATCGGGAGTTCACGGACCGCCGGAAGGAGTCGCCTTGAAGCCCCGAGCCCGCCGCCCGATCTCCCTGCCCCTCCGCCCGACCAGCCCGCTCGACCAGTCCACCCCGATACCGCACCAGCAGCGCCGGGACCAGCGCCCGCGCACTGCCACCGTCCGGAGCGCGGGCGCCGTACTGACCGTCGCCGCCCTGGCCGCCCCGCTGCTGCTGGCCGGGGCCGGTGGCGCGGCCGCCGACCCGGACCCGGTGCGCAGAGGCGAGAGGCTCGCCGCGCGCCTGGTCGAGGCCGCCGACGCCGAGAGCGCCCACGACACCCTGGCCGTGCTCCAGCGGATCGCCGACCGCAACGGCGGTACCCGGGTGGCCGGTTCGAAGGGGCACGACGAGTCCGCGCGCTACGTCTACGAGCAGGCCCGCCGGGCCGGGCTGAAGGTGTCCCGGCAGGAGTTCGAGTACACCTTCTTCGAGGCCCGCTCGGAGCGGCTGCGGGTGCTGTCCCCGCAGGCCGAGAGCATCCCGCTGACCGCCATGACGTACTCGCTCGGCGGTCCGGACGCGGGCCTGACCGCCGACCTGGCGGTCGCCCCGGTCAGCGCCACGACCGGCTGCGCGCCCACCGACTACCCGGCCGGCGCGTTCACCGGCCGGATCGCGCTGATCCAGCGCGGCGGCTGCGGCTTCGCCGTCAAGCAGGCCGCGGCCGCGACGGCCGGCGCGGTGGGCGCGATCATCTACAACAACACCGACGGCGACCTCAACGGCACTCTCGGGGACCCCGCGGCCGGCAGGATCCCCGTCGGCGGGATCACCCGGGCCGCCGGGGAGGCGCTGGCCGCGAAGGCCGCCGCCGGCCAGGTCCGGCTGAACCTCGACATCCGCACCGTCATGGAGCCGCGTAAGACCTGGAACGTCATCGCCGAGACCAGGGGCGGCGACCCGGCCGACACCGTGATGGTCGGGGCGCACCTGGACTCCGTCGCGGCCGGGCCCGGCATCAACGACAACGGCTCCGGTGCGGCGGGCATCCTGGAGGTCGCGCGCAACCTGACCGTCCACCCGGTGAAGAACAAGGTCAGGTTCGCCTGGTGGTCCGCCGAGGAGTTCGGCCTCAAGGGCTCGGAGGCCTACGTGAAGTCGCTCTCCGAGGCGGACCGGAAGAAGATCAGGCTCTACCTCAACTTCGACATGATCGCCTCTCCCAACTACGCGCAGTTCGTCTACGACGGCTCGGGCAGCACCGGCGGCGGCGCCGGCCCCGAGGGCTCGGCGCAGATCGAGCGGGACCTCACCGGCTACCTGGACGGCCGGGGCCTGCCGCACGAGCCGACCGCCTTCGACGGCCGCTCCGACTACGGCCCGTTCATCGACGCGGGCATCCCGGCCGGCGGCACCGACACCGGCGCCGAGGTGGTCAAGTCGTCGGCGCAGGAGGACCGTTACGGCGGCACGGCGGGCGTGGCCTTCGACGCCTGCTACCACAAGGCCTGCGACGGCTTGAAGAACATCGACATGGACGCCTTCGACGTCAACATCGACGTGATCGCCCATGCCGTCGGCACCTACGCCTGGGATCTCTCCTCGCTGAACCGGCCCGTGCCGCCGCAGCGCCCCGCCGGCCAGGCGGGCGGCGGCGGTATGAGCGGGGGCCACGCCCACGAGGTGACGGCCTGACGCCCGGGTGGGCCCGCTGCCGTCCTCGGGCGGCGGGCCCACCCGCCCCACCCGCCGGCTCCGCCGTGCTCGTCCGCCATTCGGCCCCTCCTCCCGCTCGCACCCCCGGGCCCCGGCCCGAGCCCCGGCCCGGACCTCCCCCGGACCTCCCCCGGGCCTCGCCCCTGCCCGGCGAGGTTGCGAGCACCGTAGCCGAGGACACTGACAATCCGGCTCCGGGCCGGGTACGGTGCCGCGCGGAGCGCATCCGCCGAGACCCGGTGGGTGCGTCGAACCCGGTCCTGACACCATGGGACCGAGATCACGAGACCGTGACACCCTCGGAGGAGTCAGCAACATGAGCACGCACTACGACGTCGTCGTCCTCGGCGCCGGCCCCGGCGGCTACACCGCCGCCGTCCGCTCCGCTCAGCTCGGCCTGAAGACCGCGGTCATCGAGGCCAAGTACTGGGGCGGCGTCTGCCTGAACGTCGGCTGCATCCCCTCCAAGGCCCTGCTGCGCAACGCCGAGCTCGCCCACATCTTCACCAAGGAGGCCAAGACCTTCGGCATCAAGGTCGAGGGCCAGGTGACCTTCGACTTCGGCGAGGCCTTCCGCCGCAGCCGCTCGGTGGCCGACGGCCGGGTCAAGGGCGTCCACTACCTGATGAAGAAGAACGGCATCACCGAGTACGACGGCTGGGGCACCTTCGTCGACGACCATACCCTCCAGGTCGCGCTCAGCGGCGGCGGCTTCGACGTCGTCACCTTCGACCACTGCGTCATCGCCACCGGTGCCACCACCCGGCTGCTGCCCGGCACCAGCCTGAGCGACCGGGTGGTCACCTACGAGGAGCAGATCCTCACCGAGCAGCTGCCGGAGAGCATCATCATCGCGGGCGCCGGCGCGATCGGCGTCGAGTTCGCGTACGTGCTGCACAACTACGGCGTGAAGGTCACCATCGTCGAGTTCCTGGACCGCGTGGTGCCGCTGGAGGACGTCGAGGTCTCCACCGAACTGGCCAAGCAGTACCGCAAGCTCGGCATCGAGGTGCTCACCTCCACCCGGGTCGAGTCGATCGACGACAGCGACCCGAACGCCAAGGTCAAGGTCACCGTCACCAGGGACGGCCGGCAGCAGGTGCTGGAGGCCGACAAGGTGCTCCAGGCGATCGGCTTCGCGCCGCGCGTCAACGGCTACGGCCTGGAGAACGCGGGCGTCAAGCTGACCGACCGCGGCGCCATCGCGGTGGACGGCCGCGGCCGCACCAGCGCCGGGCACATCTTCGCGATCGGCGACGTGACGGCCAAGCTGATGCTCGCGCACGCCGCCGAGACGATGGCCGTGATCGCCGCCGAGACCATCGGCGGGGCGGAGACCATGGAGGTCGACTTCGCCATGATCCCGCGCGCCACCTACTGCCAGCCGCAGATCGCCTCCTTCGGTTACACCGAGGCGCAGGCCCGCGAGCTGGGCCACGACGTCAAGGTCGCCAAGTTCCCGTTCACCGCCAACGGCAAGGCGCACGGCCTCGGTCACCCGATCGGCTTCGTCAAGGTCATCAGCGACGCCAAGTACGGCGAACTGCTCGGCGCCCACCTGATCGGCCCCGAGGTCACCGAGCTGCTGCCCGAGCTGACCCTGGCCCAGCAGTGGGACCTCACCGTCCACGAGGTGGCCCGCAACGTGCACGCCCACCCCACCCTCGGCGAGGCGGTCAAGGAGGCCATCCACGGCCTCGCCGGCCACATGATCAACATGTGACGCGCACCGCATGACGGCAGGGCCCGCCCGACCTCCCGGGCGGGTCCTGCCGTGTTCCGGCGGCCCCGGGCCCGGCACCGGCTCCGACGGCAGGTCAGGCCGACTCGTCCGGTGCCAGGGCGAGGTAGGTGAGCACCGCGCCGAGCGCGGACAGCGCGGCGAGGACCAGCCCGAGGACGTGCAGGGCGTCGGTGAACCCGGCGGCCAGGGCGGCCTGGTGCGCCGCGGCCACCCTGCCCTGGACGGCCTGCCCCGCGAGCTGCGCCGCCTCGTCGGCGGCGAGGCCGCTGCCGCCCAGGTGCGCGGCGGTCAGCGTGCTGAGCAGTGCGGCGGCCCCGGAGACGGCCACGGACTCCCCGGTGATCCGCATCGTGTTGAAGACGCCCGCGGCGGCCCCGGCATGCTCGGCGGGGACGGTCCCGACGGCCGCGTCGTCCATCACCCCGAAGGCCAGTCCGACCCCGGCCCCGAACGGCAGCAGCGGCACCGCCAGCGCGAGCCACGACCCGTCGCCGCGCACCGTCACCAGCAGTAGGGAGCCCGCCGCGATCAGCGCGGAGGCGGCGGTCAGCACCGCCCGGACGGAGACGGCGGCGGCGAGGCGCCCGGCCACCAACGGCAGCAGGAGGACGGGCGCCGTCATCGGCAGCAGGAGCAGACCGCTGGTCAGGACGCTCCTGCCGCCCACGCCCTGGAGGTAGGCCGGGAGGTAGACCAGCAGCACGACGAACCCCAGGGTGACGGTGAACGGCTGGCACACCACGGCGAGGAACTCGGGCCTGCGGAACAGCCGGACGTCGACCATGGCGCGCCCGGCCCGGCGGACCTCCACCCCGGCGAACAGGACCAGCAGCAGCACCGCGCCCGCCAGCGGCAGCACCGTGCCCGGCGCCGTCCAGCCGGCGGTGCCGGCCTGCACGAGCGCGTACGACAGCGCGGCGAGCCCGCCGGTGAAGCAGACCACCCCGGGCAGGTCGATCCCGGGGTGGTCCGGGTTGCGGGACTCCGGGGCCCGGGTGGCGCACAGCCACGCGGGCAGGGCCAGGACGGCGACGAGCAGGAAGACCGACCGCCAGCCGGCCGCCTCCACCAGCAGGCCGGCGGCCGGCGGCCCGATCGCCAGGCCGGTGCCGAAGGAGGTGCCGAGGATCCCGAAGGCGAGCCGTCGGCGCCGCCCGGAGGTGGACTGGGCCAGGACCGCCGCGCCCGCCGCCAGCACGGCGGCCGCCCCGCACCCCTGCACCGCCCGGGCGGCGTCGGCCACGGCCATCGACGGCGCGAGCGCCACCACCGCGGACAGCGCGCCGACCAGCGCGATCCCCGACAGCAGCACGCGCCGCCGGCCGATCCGGTCCGCGAGGCCGCCGGCCGCCAGCGGCAGGGCGGCGAAGGTGAGGTTGAAGGCGTTCAGCATCCACTGGGCGGCGCCCACCGAGGAGCCCAGCTGCGCGGTCATGCTGGGCAGTGCCACGGCGGCCCCGGTCACCGAGAACGGCAGCATCATGCTGGCGCAGCCGACGGCGGTGACGGTCGCCCAGTAGCCGCCCGGACCGCCGTCGGTACGCGGTGGGGGAGCGGCCGTGCCCGCCGGGTGCTCGGTCCGGGGCGGCGCGGCGCGGCGGGCGTCTTCGGGAGGGGCGTCGTCGAGGCGGGGAGAAACAGTCATGGCCCCGATCGTTCGCGGGCGCCGCCGCCGGATGAAGAGAGCCCCGTTCCCTGGGTGTGACAGGGCCACCCTCCGGCCCCCGCACCCCCGGCCGGGCGCCCCATACTGGAACGCATGGCCGAACCGATCACGCTCGCCGCCAGCCTCGGCGACTACCTGCGCACCCGGCGGGCGCTGGTGTCACCCGCGCAGGCGGGGCTGCCGCCGACCGGACGCCGCCGGGTGCCCGGCCTGCGGCGCGAGGAGGTCGCCGAACTGGTCGGCCTCAGCACCGACTACTACGTCCGGCTGGAACAGGGCCGCGCCGAGCGCCCGTCCGACGAGGTGCTCGACGCGCTCGGCCGCGCCCTGCGGCTCGGCCCCGCCGAGCGCGCCCACCTGTACGACCTGGCCCGCCCGCCCCGCCGCTCGGCGGCCAGGGCGGCGGCTGCCGGAGCGGACGGCGACGCCCTGCGCCCCGCCCTGCGTCGGGTCGTGGAGGCGATGCCGACCACCCCCGCGCTGATCATGAACGACCGCAACGACGTCCTGGCGTGGAACCGGCTGGCCGCCGCGCTGATCGCCGACTTCCCCCAACTCCCGCCGCGCGAACGCAACCTGGCCCGCCGGATCTTCCTCGACCCGGGCGCGCCGGACGTCCACCTCGACTGGGAGGACGCCGCGCGCACCACCGTCGGCATCCTGCGGATGGCCTCCGGCCGGCAGCTGCACGATCCCGAACTCGTGCGCCTGATCGGCGAACTGGCACTCGGCAGCGCCGCCTTCCGCCGGTTGTGGGCCGGCCACCACGTGCACGAGAAGACCCACGGCCCCAAGCGCTTCCGGCACCCCGTGGTCGGCGACGTGACGCTCGACTACGAGACCTTCCAGGCGCCGGGCGCCGCGCGCCACCTCCTGGTCGTCTACACGGCCGCCCCCGGGAGCCCGGCCGAGGAGGCGCTCGCCTTCCTCGGCGGCTTCGCGGCCGCCGCCCCGGGCAGGTGAGCCGGGGCCGCCCGGCCCGGGCCTGATCCGCTCCGGGCCTGATCCGCTCTGGCGCGGAGCTGCTCCGGGCCTGATCCGCTCCGGCGCGGAGCCGCCGTCGTCGCCCCGCCGTCCATGGCGGGCTCGTGGACGGAGTCGGAACGGCGGGATTTCCGCAGGCTGGGCGCGTACATGACGCCTGGTGGGGCGGGTGGAGAACCCTTGACGAGGGGTGGGTTCTCTGCGAATCTCTCGGCAGGTTTGGACCAAGGTCTTTTTCGCGGGGGAGAAGACCGGCTCCGGCCCGGGCGTGCGCAGGGGGGATCTGGGCGGCCGGGAGGGTGGGGGCCGGTGCGGCCGGTCGGCCGGCCAGGGGTGGGCCGGGCGGTATTCGGTGGCCGCGTCACCAGCGGATCCGTGGCGGCAGCGTCGCTGCCCGGTCGCGTGCCCCTACCGTTTCGCCGACTGCCGAATCGAGCCGCAGATGCCTGAGTCGTTCCCCGTGTCCGCGTCGTCCTTCCAGCAGGGCATCTGGCTCACCGAGCAACTCGGGCCCGTGCACGGGGCGTTCCAGATGCCCGTCCGGATCTCCTTCGACCGGGTCGACGCCGGGGTGCTCGGCCGGGCGGTGTCCGCGCTGGCCGACCGTCACAGTGCGCTGTCCGTGGTGTTCGTGGAGCGCGACGGCAAGGTGCTGCTGGAGCGGGGGCCCGCCCCGGGCCTGGAGGTGGTCGACGCCTCCGGGGACCGCGTGGAGGACCTGGAGAAGCGGCTGGCCGAGGAGGTGGCGCGGCCGTTCGACCTGCCGGCCGGACCGCCGGCGCGGTTCACCCTCTACCGCCGCGGGGGTGGAGCGGCGGAGCTGCTGATCGTCGTTCACCACGCGGTGTTCGACGGGGAGTCGAAGGACGTCCTGGTCGCGGGCCTCGCCGAGGCCTACGCCGACGCCTACGCCGAGGCCTGTGCCGACGTCGAGGCCGCCACGCCGCCCGGCCCGCCTTCTTCGCCCGCCCCGCCGGCTCCGGAGCTGGTGCGCCGGGCCGCCGACTGGTACGGCCCGCGCTGGGCCGCCGCGACGGCGCCGGTGCTCCCCGGGCTGCGGCAGGCCGTCACGGCGGCGGGGCCGGGGGAGTCGGTCGGCTGGCGACTGGACGGTCCGGCCCGGGCGCGGCTGGCCGACGCGGCCGGGCGCAGCGGCGTCACCGTCTTCGAGTTCCTGCTCGCCGCGCTGCACGGGCTGCTGCTGCGCTACGGCGGCGAGGCCGTCCCGGTCTCCGTGCCGCTGTCCGTCCGGGCGCCGGAACAGGCCGGTGAGCCGGGGCTGTTCGTCAACGAGCTGCCGGTCCACGCGCCGTCCGGGGCGAGCGTCCGGGACTCCTTCGCGGGCTACGCCCGGGCCGTCCGCGCCGAGGCGCGCGCCGGGTACCCGTTCCGGGCGGTGCCGTTCGGCGCGGCGGTGGGCGGGCTGACGGCCCGGGTCGGCCTGGCCCCGGTGTCGTTCGGGTACCGGCGCGCCCGGGGCGCCGACCCGGTGTTCCCGGGCAGTGCCGCGCGCGTGGACCGGGCCGTGTTCAACGGCGCCGCCCGCAATACGCTCCACCTCCAGGTGGTCGACACCGCCGACGCCCTGGACTGCTCCCTCCAGTACGCCCCGGCGGTCCTGCCGCCGGCCGCCGCCGAGCGCATCGCCGGGCACTACCGGGCGCTGCTCGACGCCGCGACGGCGCGGCCGGAGACGCCGCTGGGAGACCTCGCCCTGCTGGGCGAGGCCGAGCGGCGCCTGGTGACCACCGGGTGGAACGCCACCGCCCGCGCCTACCCGAGCGACCGCACGGTGCTGGACCTGGTGCGGGAGCGGGCCGCAGGGGCACCGGACGCCCCCGCCGTCAGCGCCGCCACCGGGCGGCTGAGCTACCGGGACCTGGTGGCGCGGGTCGACGAACTGGCGGCGGTGCTGCGCGGGGCCGGGGTCGCGGCGGGCGACCTGGTCGCCCTGCACCTGGACCGCTCCGCCGACCTGCCGGCCGTGCTGCTCGCCGTGCACGCCGCCGGGGCCGCCTACCTGCCGCTCGATCCCGGCTATCCCGGCGAGCGACTGGCGCACCTGCTCGCCGACTCCGGCGCCGTGCTGCTGGTCACCGACCGGGAACCCGCCCCGGAACTGGCGGCGGCGGCGCCGGCCGTGCTCCGGCTCGGGACGGACCACCCGGCACCGGCGGCCACCACCACCGCCCCGGCGGCGACGCGGGGCGCCCTCGCCTACGTGCTGTACACCTCCGGCTCCACCGGGCGGCCGAAGGGCGTGGAGATCGGCCACCGGGCGCTGGTGAACCTGCTGGCCTCCTTCGCCGACCTGCTCGGCTCGGGGCCCCACGACGTGTGGCTCGGGCTGACCTCGCTCTCCTTCGACATCTCCGGCCTGGAACTGCTGCTGCCGCTGACCACCGGCGGCCGCCTGGTGCTCGCACCGGACGGCGCCGCCCTGGACGCCCCGGGCCTGCGCGACCTGGTCCGTCGCGAGGGCGTGACCCACGTGCAGGCGACCCCCTCCGGCTGGCGGGTGCTGCTCAGCGCCGGGACGCTGCCGCCGGGGCTGACCGCACTGGTCGGCGGCGAGGCGCTGCCGCTGCCGCTGGCCCGTGAACTGCGGGCCGGCGTCGCCAGGTTGTTCAACGTCTACGGGCCCACCGAGACGACGATCTGGTCCACCTGTGCGGAGGTCCCGGCCGGGCCGGAGGCCGTGCTGATCGGCCGGCCGATCGCCAACACGCGGGCGTACGTCCTGGACGCGGACCACCGGCCGCTGCCGGTCGGGGTGCCCGGCGAGCTCCACCTCGGGGGCGACGGGGTCGCGGACGGCTACCGGGGCCGCCCCGACCTGACCGCCGAGCGCTTCACCGCGGACCCGTTCGCCGACGCCCCGCCCGCCGGCACCCCGTCCGCTGCGGGCCTGTCCGCCGACGCCCCGTCCACGGGCCGCCGGATGTACCGCACCGGCGACCTCGCCGCCTGGACCGAGGACGGCGAACTGGCCTTCCACGGCCGGGCCGACGACCAGGTCAAGATCCGCGGCCACCGGATCGAACCCGGCGAGATCGAGGCGGCGCTGCTGGAGCACCCGGCGGTCGCGGAGGCGGCCGTCACGGTGTACGAGGAGAGCCCGGGGGAGCCCGGGCTGGTCGGCTACCACGTCCCGGCGCCCGGCGCAGGGCCGACGGGCGCCGCCGACCTGCGCGACCACCTGCTGCGCACCCTGCCCGCCGTCATGGTGCCCCGGCGGTTCGTGGCGCTGGACCGCCTGCCGCTCACCCCGAACGGCAAGCTCGACCGCCGCGCCCTGCCCGCCCCGCCGCCCGTGGCCGGACCGTCGTCGGCCGCCCCCGGTGCCTCCCCGGCGGAGGCGGAGGTCCGCGACGACGTCGCCGAAGCCGTCCTGGCGATCTGGTCCGAGGTGCTGGGCCTGCCCGAGGTCGGCCCGGACGACGACCTCTTCGAGTTCGGCGGGCACTCGCTGACGATCATCCAGATCACCGCGCGGATCCGCGCCGCGCTCGGGGTGGAGCTCGACTTCGACCTGTTCTTCGACGCCTCGACCCCGGCCGGGATCGCCGCGGCCGTCCGCGAGCGCCGCTGACCACGGGCGAGTACCCCTGCGCTCCCCCTCCCGCCCCGCCTCCCGCCCGAATGGACCGCCGATGACCGACACCCAGGACCCGCCCGCCGACTGGTCCGCCACCAAACGCGCCCTGCTCGCCCAGCGACTGCGCGGCGCCGCCGCGCCCCGGCGCACCGTCGAGCCGCGCCCCGAGGGCAGCGCACCGCCGCTGTCCAGCGGGCAGGAACGGCTCTGGTTCATGGACCAGTTCACACCGGGCGGGACGGCCTACGCGCTGGCGCCGGCCCGCCGGCTGCGCGGGCCGCTGGACCGCCCGGCGCTGGACCGCGCCCTGGCCGACCTGGTGAACCGCCACGAGGGCCTGCGGATGTCGTTCCCGACCACGGAGCACGGCACCGCCGAGGTCGCCATCGCCGAACCGGGCCCCTTCCCGGCCGAGTTCGTGGACGCGGCCGACGATCCGGACCCCCGGCGAAGAGCCGCCGACGAGATCGGCGCGCTGGTCGCCCGCCCCTTCGACCTGGCGCACGGCCCCCTCCTGCGGGCGCTGCTGGTCCGGCTCGCCGACGAGGACCACGTGCTCGCCCTGGTGATGCACCACATCGTCTGCGACGGCTGGTCCATCGACATCCTCAACCGCGAACTGGACGCGCTCTACGCCCGGCACGCCCACCGCACCCCCGCCGAACTCCCGGAGCTACCCGTACAGTTCGGCGACTACGCGCACTGGCAGCGGGAGCGGCTGGCCGGCGGCGCGCTGGCCGCCTCCCGGGACCACTGGCGTGCCGAACTCGCCGACGTCCCGGCACTGGAACTGCCCGTCGACCGCCCGCGTCCGCCGGTGCTCACCTTCGACGGCGCCGCCCTGGAGCTGCACTGGAGCCCGGAGCTGGTGCGGGCCGTCGCCGAGTGCGCCCGCGCCCACGGGGCGTCGACGTACATGGTGCTGATGGCGGGCCTCCAGGTGCTGCTGGGGCGGCACTCCGGGCAGCGGGACTTCGCCGTGGGCTCGGCGGTGGCCGGCCGCCTCCACCGCGAACTGGAGGGCGTGGTCGGGGCGTTCGTCAACATGCTGCCGATCCGGGCCCGGCTGGAGCCGGGGCAGAGCTTCGCGCGCCTGATCGGGCGGGTGCGGGAGACGACGCTCGACGCCTACACCCACCAGGAGGTGCCGTTCGAGCAGATGGTGGCGGACCTGGACGTCGAACGGGACGTCAGCCGCTCGGCGGTGTTCCAGGTGACCTTCGCGTTCCAGAACTACGGGGACCGCGCCGCCTCCACCGCGCCCGCCGCGGCGGCGGAGGGGTTCGGCTACGAGGCCACCACGACCCACGCCGACCTCGCCTTCTACCTGCGGGAGAAGAAGGACGGCGGGCTCTACGGCCTGATCACCTACCGGACCGACCTCTTCGAGGCCGACACCGTACGGCGGCTCGCCGAGCGCTTCGAGGTGCTGATGGCGGCGGCGACGGCGGATCCGGCGCAGCCCGTCGACGGCCTGCCCATGCTGACCGGGCCCGAGCGTCGGGACGTGGTCGAGCGCTGGGCGGCGGGCCCCGAACTGCCCGCGCCCGAGGCCGGTCCCGGGACGCTGACCGGGCTGCTCGCCGAGGCGGCGCGCGGCGCGGGCGACCGCCCGGCACTGGTCTTCGACGGCCGCACCCTCTCCTACCGTGAACTCGAAGCCCGGGCCACCGGCCTGGCCCGCCGGCTGCGGGCGCTGGGCGTCGGCCCGGACGACCGGGTGGCGGTGTGCCTGGAGCAGTCCCCGGAACTGGCGGCGGCCCTGGTCGGCGTCCTGAAGGCCGGCGGCGGCTACCTGCCGCTGGACCCGGAACAGCCGCCCGCGCGGCTCTCCCACCTGGTGGCGGACGCGGGCGTGCGGGTGCTGGTCACGGACTCGCGGCTGCGGACGGCGTTCGCCGGCTACGACGGCGCCGAGCTGCTCGTCGACCAGGAGCCGGTCGGCGAGGGTCAAATCCTGCCGGACGAGGCCCCGTTGGCGGAGGCGTCCGGGCCGGACGACCTCGCCTACGTGATCTACACTTCCGGCTCGACCGGGCAGCCCAAGGGCGTGGCGGTGCAGCACCGCCAGATCCTCAACTACCTGGCCGGCGTGCGGGAACGCCTGCGGATCGAGCCCGGTGCGGCCTACGGGCTGCTGCAGTCCCTGTCCTTCGACTTCAGCATCACCATGCTGTACCTGGCGCTGACCACCGGGGGCCGGGTGCACCTGCTGCCGCGCCGCATCGCCGGTGCCGAACTCGCCGAGCGCATCGAGGAGTCGGGCATCGACTACCTCAAGATGACGCCGTCGCACCTGGCCGCGCTGACCGCCGACGTGGACGCGGAGCGGCTGCTCCCGCGCCGGGCCCTGGTGCTCGGCGGCGAGGCGTCGCCCTGGGCCTGGGCGGCGGACCTCGCCGGCCGGGGCCGCTGCGCCGTGTTCAACCACTACGGGCCGACCGAGGCGACGGTCGGCGTCACCGTCCACGAGGTCCTGCCGGGCCCGGCGGGACCCGGCAGCACGCCGATCGGCACCCCGCTCGCGGGCGCCCGCTGCTACGTACTGGACGAGGCCCGCCGACCGGTGCCGCCCGGGGTGGTGGGCGAGCTCTACCTCGGCGGGGACCGGCTCGCCCGCGGCTACCTGGGCCGCCCCGACCTGACGGCGGAACGTTTCGTCGATGACCCGTTCGCCGACGGGCGGATGTACCGCACCGGCGATCTGGCCCGCTGGCGGCCGGACGGCACGCTGGAGTACCTGGGCCGCGCCGACGACCAGATCAAGGTCCGCGGCTACCGGGTCGAGCCCGGCGAGATCGAGGCCGCGCTCACCGCGCTGCCCGGCATCACCCAGGCGCTCGTGACGCTCCGCGGCGAGGGCGTCCGCCAGAACCTCGTCGCCTACCTCGAACACCCCGGCGCCGCCCCCGCCCCGACACCCGCCGAACTGCGGGAGGCGCTGGGCGCCGTCCTGCCGGACTACCTCGTCCCGGCCCGCTACGTCGTCCTCGACGCGCTGCCCCTGCTGGCCCACGGCAAGGTCGACCGCAAGGCGCTGCCCGAACCCGAGGACCCGGCGCCGACCGGCGGACACGTCGAACCCGACGGCGAGGCCGAGACGGCGATCGCCGCGATCTGGGCCCAGGTGCTGGGCGTCGAACGGGTCGGCGCGCTCGACGACTTCTTCGACCTCGGCGGCCACTCCCTGCTCGCCACCCAGGTCGTCGCCCGCCTGCGCCGGGCGTTCCCGGACCTGCCCGCCCCCATCGGCGTGATGGACCTGTTCACCCACTCCACCGTCCGCCGGCTCGCCGCCCTGGTCGCCGACCCGACCGCCGAACGCGGCCCCGGCGGCCTGCTCCACCGGCTCACCCCGCCGAGGCCGCGCACCACCGCCAGCGTGGTCTGCGCCCCCTACGGCGGCGGCAGCGCGCTCATCTACAAGCCGCTCGCCGACGCCCTGCCCGAGGACTGGGCGTTGTACTCGATCGCCGTCCCGGGGCACGAACTCGGCGAGGAGGCGATGGACATCGACGAGGTCGCCGCGACCTGCGCCCGCGAGATCGTCGAGAACGTCCCCGGCCCGATCGTGCTGTACGGGCACTGCGGCGTCGGCGTCCGCCTGGCCGTGGAGATCGCCCGGCAGGTCGAGGCCGCCGGCCGGGAGATCGACGCCGTCCACCTCGGCGGCATCTTCCCCTTCGCCCGCCCCCGGGGGCGCGGCGCCGCCGTCGGCGAACGCTGGGCCGACCTGGCCGACCGGTTGCGCAACGACCAGGGCATGATCAACGCGCTGGCCGCCGCCGGGCTGGACACCGACGAGGTCGACGCCGAGCAGCTGCGGCTGATCGTGCGCAACCGCCGCACCGGCACCAAGGACGCCGAACGCTACTTCACCCGGCTGTTCGACAGCGAGGACGGCCGGATCAGGGCCCCGATCATCGCCGTCTGCGGCGAGCGCGACCCGGCGACGGACTTCTACCAGGAGCGCTACCGGGAGTGGCACCGGCTCACCGACACCGCCGCGGTCGTCGTGCTCGACGAGGCCGGCCACTTCTACCTCAAGTACCGGGCCGCCGAACTCGCGGAGATCCTCACCCGCGTCCACCGCTCGATCGCCGACGGCCAGGAGGAACGGCACCACCGGAGCGACGGCGCGACCTGGTGGCTGGCCGGGCTCTCCCGGGGCGACGGCGCGCCACGGGCGGAGCAGGCCCCGCTGCGACCGACCATGCGCCGCTTCCTCACCGTCGCCTCCGGGCAGCAGGTGTCGATGATCGGATCGGCGCTCACCGAGTTCGCCCTCCCGGTCTGGATCTACCTGCGCACCGGCTCCCTGGCCCAGTTCGGGCTGCTGGCCGCCTGCGGACTCGTCCCCGGCATCCTCGCCGCACCGATCGCGGGCGCCGTCGTCGACCGGGGCGACCGGCGCCGGATCATGCTCTACGGCGACCTCGCCGCGGGCGCCACCCAGGCGCTGCTGCTCCTGCTCCACCTCACCGGAAGCCTCCAGGTCTGGCACGCCTACGTGCTCATCGGCGTGCTCTCCACCGCGCTCACCTTCCAACGGCTCGCCTGGAACGCCGCGGTGCCCCAACTCGTCCCCAAGCGCTACCTCGGCCGGGCCAACGGCCTGGTGCAGATGGCCTTCGGCCTCGCCCAGTTCCTCGTCCCGCTGTTCGCCGTCGGCCTGCTCGCCGCGATCGGGCTCGGCGGCATCCTCACCCTCGACGTCGTCAGCTACGCCGCCGCCCTCGCCGTCACCCTGGCGGTCCGCTTCCCCGACCTGATGGGCGCCAGCCGGCGCGAGAGCGTCTCCGCCGAGATCCGCGAGGGCTTCCGGCGGGCCCTCGGCAGCCGGCACTTCCGGGCCATGCTGCTGTTCTTCGCGGTGCTGAACATCTTCCTCTCCCCGCTGTTCCTGCTCACCACCCCGCTGGTGCTCTCCTTCGCCCCGCTCGCGGCGGCCGGCTGGGTGTCGACGGCGGCCGGCCTCGGGGCCGTACTCGGCGGGCTCACCCTGCTCGCCTGGGGCGGGCCGCGCCACCTGCGGCTGCGCGGGGTGCTGCTCGCCACCCTGGCCCTGGCCGGGGCGTGCCTGGTCACCGGGCTGCGCCCGTCGCTGGTCGTGGTCGCCCTCGGTGCGTTCGGCATGGCCTTCGGCCTGGCCCTGGTCAACGGCGTCTACGCGACCATCGTGCAGACCAAGGTGCCGCTGCGCTTCCACGGCCGGGTGATCGCCGTGAACACCATGGTCGCCTGGTCGACCCTGCCGGTCGGCTTCGCCCTGGTCGCCCCGCTCGGGCCCCGGCTGCTCCAGCCGCTGATGGACCACGACGGCGCCCTGGCCCCGACCGTGGGCCGGCTCATCGGCACCGGCGACGGCCGCGGCATCGGGCTGCTCTACCTGCTGTTCGGCCTCGCCATGGCCGCCCTGGTGCTGGTCTGCCTGGCCGTGCCCGTGCTGCGCCACTTCGACCGGGACGTCCCCGACGCCGAGCCCGACGACCTGGTCGGGCTGAAGACCCTCCAGGACCGGGCCGCGACCGCTCCTGCCACCCCCGCTGCCCCCGCCGCTCCTGCCACCCCTGCTGCTCCTGTCGCTCCCGCTGCCCTTGCCGCCCCGCGCCGCTCCGAGACCGAGGTGACCGTCCGGTGACCACCGCCATCCACCCGCTGACCGGCGAACAGCGCCGGCTCTGGTTCCTCCAGCAACTCCACCCGGACGACGCCGGCTTCAACATGTACCTCAACCGGCGGTGGACCGGGCCGATCGACCCGGAGGCCCTGCGCACCGCGCTGCACCGGCTGGCGGCGCGGCACGAGATCCTGCGCACCCGCTTCGCGCTCGGCGCCGCCGCAGGGCCCGCGGCCGCGGACGGCGAGGAACCCGTCCAACTCGTCCAGCCCCCGGCCGAGATCGACCTCGCCCTGGTCCGGCTGCCCGAGGGCGCGGCCGAGGCCGAGTTCACCGACGCCTGCCGCCCGTACGTCAACGCGCCCTTCGACCTCGCCGCCGGGCCGCCGCTGCGGGCCGCGCTGATCAGCGCGGGGGCGGGGGAGCACGCGCTCTGCGTCGTCGTCCACCACATCGTCTCGGACGGCTGGTCGTTCCGGACGATGTGGCGCGAACTGCTCGCCCTCTACCGCGAGGCGATCGGCGAGGCCCCCGCCGAACTGCCCGAACTCCCGCTCCAGTACGGCGACTTCGCCCGCGCCGAGCAGGCCAGGACGGCCGGCGGGGCGGGCGAGGAGGCGTTCCGCTACTGGGTGGAGAGGCTGGCCGGCACCGGGGCGTTGCGCCTCCCGCTCGACCACCCGAGGCCGGCCGACCCGGCCCGGCCCGCCGGGTTCACCACCGTCCGCCTCGACCCCGAACTGACCGCCGCCCTCGACCGGTTGGCGCGACAGGAGCGGTGCACCCCGTTCATGGTGCTGCTGGCCGGGTACCAGTACGTGCTCGCGCGCTGGACCGGCTGCCGGGACTTCGTGGTCGGCACCCCGCTGGCCGGCCGCAACGAGGCCGCGCACGAGGCGCTGCTCGGCTACTTCAGCCGGACGGCGGTGATCCGGGCCGACCTCACCGGCGACCCCGACACCGGGGACCCCGACTTCCGCACCGTGCTGCGGCGCACCCGCTCGGCCACGCTCGCCGCCCTGGGCCACCAGGACGTGCCGGTCGAACGGCTCGCCGGCCACCTCGGCCTGCCCGCGGAGCCCGGCGCCGGGCCGCTGTACCGGGCCGTCTTCGTCCACCAGAGCCAGTACGACCTGGCGGGCGGCCCCGGCGCGCCCGCCCTGCCCGCGGGCGTCCGCACCGCGAGCATGGACTCCGGCTTCGAGCAGGCCAAGACCGACCTGCTGCTGGACAGTTGGCGCACCGCCGACGGCGGGATCGCGCTGTCCTTCTGCTTCGACCGCGAGGTGCTGGACCGGGAGACCGTCGAGGCCCTCGGCCGGCGGTGCCGCGCCCTGTTCGCCCGGGTGGTCGACGACCCGCAGCTCCCGTTGCACGGGGACTGGCTGGTGGGGCCCGAGGAGCGGGCGGAACTGCTCGCACTGGGAGCGGGCCCGGAGGCCCAGGAGGCCCGGACGGTGCTGGAGCGGTTCGCCGAGCAGGCCGCCGCCCGCCCGGACGCCCCGGCGCTGGAGTGCGACGGCCGGAGCCTGACCTACGGCGAACTCGACCGGCGCTCCAGCGCGTTGGCGCGACGGCTCGGCCGGGTGGCGGGCCGGGTCGTCGCGGTGTCGATGCCGCCCTCCTTCGACCTGGTCGTCGCCCTGACCGCGATCTGGAAGGCCGGCGCCGCCTACCTGCCGCTCGATCCGGCCCACCCCGAGGAACGCCGCCGGCTGATGGTGCGCGAGGCCGACGCCGCCCTGGTCCTCACCGGCGTCGACCCGGCGATCGACGGCCCCGGGCACGACGGTCCCGACCACGCCGACCCCGACCCCGGGCACGCCGACCCCGTCCCGTCGGACCCCTGGGGCCCGGCCTACGTGCTCTACACCTCCGGCTCCACCGGCGCGCCCAAGGCCGTCGCCGTCGACCACGCCGCGCTGGCCGCGCGGGTGGCCTGGATGGCCGGGCCCGACGGCTACGCGCTCGGACCCGCCGACCGGATCGTCCAGTTCGCCTCGCTCGGCTTCGACACCCACGTCGAGGAGCTCTGGCCCGCGCTCGCCTCCGGGGCCTGCGTCGTCCTGCTGCCCGGCGGCGGCCGCACCCTGCCCGACCTGCTGGGCGGCCCGCACGGCGACACCGTCACCGTGCTCGACCTGCCCACGGCCTACTGGGAGGAGCTCGTCGGCCTCGGCGAGCAGACCCGCTGGCCGGCCGCGCTGCGCCTGCAGATCCTCGGCGGCTCCCAGGTGGGCGCCGACGCCGTCGGCCGGTGGCGGCAGCGGCACGGCGACGCCGTCCGGCTGGTCAACACCTACGGCCCCACCGAGGCCACCGTCATCGTCACCGCGACCGACCTGACCGCCGCGGACACCGCCCGCCAGCCTGCGCTGGGCCGCCCGCTGCCCGGCGTCCGGCTCCACGTGCTGGACGAGCGCGGTGCCCTGCTGCCGCGCGGCTCCGAGGGCGAGCTGTACCTCGGCGGCGCCGGGCTGGCGCGCGGCTACCTGGGCCGGCCCGACCTGACGGCGGCCGCCTTCGTGCCCGACCCGTTCACCGCCGACCCGTCGACCGGCGACCCGCTCACCGTGGACCCGCTCACCGGCGGCCGGATGTACCGCACCGGCGACCGGGTCCGCTGGCGCACGGACGGGCAGCTGGAGTACCTGGGGCGCGGCGACGGCCAGCTGAAGCTGCGCGGCTACCGGATCGAACCCGCCGAGATCGAGTCCGCCCTGGCCGCGCACCCGGCCGTCGCCCAGGCCGCGGTGCTGCTGCGCGACGGGCGGCGGCTGCTGGCGTACGCGGTGCCCCGCCCGGGCGCCCGGCCCGGCCCGGCGGAGCTGCGCGAGCACCTGGCCCGGCGGCTGCCCGCCTACCTGGTGCCGGACGCCGTGGTGCTGCTGGACCGGCTGCCGCTGACCGCGAACGGCAAGCCCGACCCGGCGGCGCTGCCCGACCCCGAACCGGCCGCGGGGGCCCGCTACCTCGCGCCGCGCACCGACGCCGAACACCTGGTCACCGAGCTGTGGCAGGAGGTGCTGGGCGTGCCCAGGGTCGGGGTGCTCGACGACTTCTTCGCGCTCGGCGGGGACTCCCTGCTGGTCACCCGGGTCGCCGCGCGGATCCGGGCCGGGCTCGGCCTCGACGTGCCGATCCGGGACGTCTTCGAGAGCAGCACCCCGGCCGTCCTGGCGGCCCGGATCGAGGCGCTGCTGATCGCCGAGATCGACGGCCTCACCGAGGCGGAGGCCGCCGGCCGGCTCACCGGCTGAGGGCACGGCCCCCGCCCCCGCCCCCAGCGCGGGGGCGGGGGCCCCGGTTCACACCCGCGCGGCGCCGGCCAGCGCGGCGGCGAGGTCCGCGGCCAGCGCGTCCACCGCCTCGGCCGTGAAGGCGTGCTCGTTGTACCGCAGCCAGCAGCGCAGCGAGCCGTCCGGCTGCTCGGTGACGGCGAGCTCCGGCACGTGCCGGTCGCCGCCGGGCAGCGGGTACGGCACGGTGGCGTTGCGCGGCAGTTCCCACGCGGCGCACGCCACTCCGGGCAGCTGTGCCGGGGCGCTCCAGCTCTCGTACCGCAGCCAGGCGGCGAACGGGACCAGCGGGCTGAACTCGGCGAAGGGGTAAAGCTGGTGGTCCAGCGCGGTGGTGGCGGCCGTGCGGACGCGGTCCAGCAGTTCGGCGAACCCGGGCTCCCCGGCGGCGTCCACCCGCAGCAGCAGCGACTGGACGAAGCAGCCGACCGCGCGTTCCGCCTCCGGCCTGGTGCGGCCGGGCACCGGGGTCATCAGGACGAAGTCCCGCTGTCCGCTGCGGGCGGCCAGCAGCCCGCTCCACACCGCCGCCATCGCGAGGAACGGGGTGGCCCCCAGCTCCGCCGCCCGGGCCCGCAGCGCGCCCGCCCGTTCGGCCGGCACCTCCAGCGTCCGGACGGCGCTCAGCACCACCTCGGTGTCCTGCCGCCCTGGGAACGGGTCGATCGCCGTGGGGGCGCCCGCGAGCGCCGTCGCGAAGTGCGCCCGGGTGGCCGGCCAGTGCGCGTTCGACCACTCCACCAGCTCCCGGTACGCCGGGCCGGGCCGGGCGGCCGGCGCCGGGCGGCCGCCGCGCAGCGCCGAGTACAGCACGCCCAGGTCGCGCAGCAGCACGCCCAGCGACCAGCCGTCGGCGACGATGTGGTGGACCGCCAGCATGACGACGTGGTCCCCGGGACCCCGGCTCACCACGGCGAGCCTGGTCATCGCCCCCGAGGCCAGGTCGGTCAGCCGGTCGCGTTCGGCGACGAGCCGGGCCGACACCTCCGCATCGCTCGCGCCGGGGGCGTCCAGCAGCACCACGTCCGCGCGCGGCTCGTCGTCGAGCACGGCCCGCAGCACCCCCGGTTCGGCGTCCGGCACCGGGACGAACCTGGTGCGCAGCGCGGGGTGGCGGCGGATCGCCTGGTGGAGGGCGTCGGCCAGGGTGTCCGTCCGCAGTTCCTCCAGCACCCGGAACATCACCGCCACCGAGCCGACGTTGCGGCCCGCGGCCTCGGCCATCCAGCGCAGGAAGTTCTCCTGCTGCGCGGTGAGCGGGAGTTCGTGCGGCTGGGCGCGCAGCGAGCGCAGGAACGCCGTCGCCTCGGCCTCCACCGGCTCCACCGGCCCGGCGGAGCCGGTCGAGGCCGCCGCCTGTTCCAGCCAGGCGGCCTGGGCCCGCAGTGAGGGCCGCTCGAACACCAGGGCCGTACCGGCCGCCACGCCGAACTCGGCGGAGATCGCGGCGGCCAGCTGGACGGCCCGGAAGGAGTCCCCGCCGAGCGCGAAGAACTCCTCCTCCACGGCCCGGACCGGCCGCCCCAGCACGCCCCGCCACAGCTCGGCCAGCGCGCGCTCCCGGGCGGTGGCCGGTGCGGTGCCGGCGGTGGGCACGGGCTCCTCGAACCTGGCCCGGAGCCGGTGCTTGACGACCTTTCCGCTGGGGTTGCGCGGCAGCGAGTCCGTCACCAGCAGGCGTACGGGCAGTTCGGCCCGGGCGAGCCGCTCGCCGAGGAAGAGCCGCAGCCCGTCGAGGTCGATCCCGCCCGGGAGCGGGACCACGGCCGCCACCGGCACCTGGCCCATCACCGGGTGCGGCAGCCCGAGCGCGGCCGCGTCGGCGACCTGCGGGTGCTCGTGCAGCACCGCTTCGATGCGCAGCGTGGAGACCTTCAGCGCACCGGACTTGACGATGTCGCTCTCCCGGTCGACCAGGTGGAGGTAGCCGTCCCCGTCCAGCCGGCCCAGGTCGCCCATCCGCACCCAGCCGTCGCGGAACACGGCGCCGGAGTCCGCGCCGACGTACCCCCGGGGCGGGCCCGGCTGGCGCAGCCAGAGCTCGCCGGTGTCGCCGGGCGCGACGGGCTGCCCGGCCTCGTCCAGGATCCGCAGGTCGGCCGGGTCGGTGGGGCGGCCGACCGAACCGGGGCGGCCGGCGTCCACGATCGCGGAGATCTGGGCGGGGGAGGCCTCGGCGGAGGTGTAGGTGTTGACGACGGTCGCCTTGGGCAGGGCGGCGCAGAGCCCGGCGGCGACGGCGGGCGGGAGCGCGGCGGCCGAGGAGCTGACCAGGAGGACGCTGCTCAGGTCCCGGCGCTCGGCGATCCCGGAGTTCAGCAGTTCCACCGCCATCGACGGCACCAGGAAGACGGTGCCCGCGCCGTACTCCTCGACCACTCGGCCGAACTCCTCCGCGTCGAAGCGCGGCAGGCAGATCGTGGCCGGCTGCGCGGTCAGCGCGTTCACCAGGACGACCTGGGCGGCGTTGGTCCCGATCGGGAAGGCGTGCACCGCGTAGCGCGAGTGCGCGTACGGGCGGGGGCGGGGGTTGAGGACGAGCCCGGCGGTCAGGCTGGCGTGCGCGGCCCGGACGCCCTTCGGGGTGCCGGTGGTGCCGGAGGTGCCGATGATCTGGGCGAGGTCCCCGGGAGCGGCCCGATACGGCGGTTCGTCACCGCTTCCCTTGCCGTCACCGCTGTTCTCCAGGCCGTCGAGGGTGAAGGCGGGCAGAGCGGTGCGCGGCCCGTTCCCGGCTATCGCCCAGCGCGCCCCGGCGGCGTCGACGAGCCGCGCGACGTCCGCCCCGGAGAGGTCCGCGCGGATCACCAGCCCCGCCGCGCCCGCGTAGTGCGCGGCCAGGAACGCCACGGCGTACGCGTCCCACTCCCGGTTGTCGAGCAGCAGCGCCACCCGGTCCCCGGGCCGTACCCCGGCCCGGGCCAGCCCGTGCGCGGCCCGCACCGCCCGTTCGCGCCACCGGCCGTAGGTGAGGCTGCCGCCGCCCGGCACCAGCAGCGCCTCCCGGTCGGGGTGCAGCGCCGCCCGGTGGTCCAGCAGGGCGGGGAGGGTGAGGGGCACGGGGACGGGCTGAGCGTTGATGACGACTCCCGGAGGGGCTGCTGACCGCTGAGTGATCCAGAACGTATCGGAGCAGTGAAGGAAGGCGCCAGATCCGTTCACATGTCGTCACGACCGCCCGTCGGCAGCGGGCGCGTGGACGGGACAATGACGGGCGTGACCGACGTGACGCTGAACCTCTGGCGCCGGCCCCTCGGCGCGGTGCCGGCCGAGGTGTGGGACCGGACCGACCTGACCGTGCTCATCCTCGCCGAGACCGGCCTGACCGAACTGCCGCCCGAGGTCGGCGGGTTGCGACGGCTTCGCACCCTCGACCTCGGGCACAACCGGCTCACCGGCGTGCCCGCCGAACTGGGCGAGCTGACCGGGCTCGCCGACTTCCTCTACCTGCACGACAACGCGCTGACCGCGCTGCCGGCCGCGCTCGGCCGCCTCACCGCGCTGCGCTACCTCAACGTCGGCGACAACCGGCTCACCGAACTCCCCGCCACCATCGGCGACATGACCGCCCTGGTCGAGCTGCGCGTCCAGCGCAACCGGCTCGCGGCGCTGCCCGACCGCCTCGGCGAACTGACCGCCCTGCGTGAACTCTGGCTGTGCGGTAACCACTTGACCACCCTGCCGGACACCTTCGGCGGCCTCACCGCGCTGCGCGAACTCGAACTGCGGGACAACGCGCTCGCCGAGGTCCCGCCGGTGCTCGCCGGGCTGCCGCTGCTGCGCCGGCTCGACCTTCGGGGCAACCGGATCACCGAACTGCCGCACTGGCTGGCCGAACTGCCCGCACTGGAGAAGCTGGACCTGCGGTGGAACGAGGCGCGCCCCTCGCCGCGACTGCTCGGCGCGCTCGACGCGCGCGGCTGCGCCGTCCTGTTCTGAGCGGCCGCGGATAAAGATCACCACGGCGGTCGGCGCCCTGTTATCGTGGATCGCATGAAGCGCGCTGCACTCGCCACGACGACGCCGGAGAGAGTCCCGGTGCGCTGACTGCTGACCTAGTCCGAAGCCCCGGGGCGAGTGCCCCGGGGCTTCGCCGTTTCCGGACCACTCGCCCGCAGATCCGAGTGGAGACCACCCCATGCACGACCACGCCGCGCACGACCGCCCTGCACACGACCACCCCGCGCACGACCACCGCAAGCTCGGCCGCGAACTCGACCTGTTCGACACCGACCCGCTGATGGGCTCCGGCCTGCCCTACTGGCTGCCCGACGGCGCCGCGATCCGGCACACCCTGGAGGAGTTCATCCGCGAGCGCGAGCGGCGGGCCGGCTACCGCCACGTGTACTCGCCGGTGCTCGGCAAGCGCGAGCTGTACGAGATCTCCGGCCACTGGGCGCACTACCGCGACGACATGTTCCCACCCATGGAGCTGGGCTCGGAGGAGATGGTGCTCCGGCCGAGCCTCTGCCCGCACCACGCCCTGATCTACCGCTCCCGACCCCACAGCTACCGGGAACTCCCGCTGCGGATGGCCGAGTTGGGTGGCATGTACCGCTCCGAACTGTCCGGCGTGCTGGGCGGGCTGACCAGGGTCCGGGCGATCCAGCTGAACGACGCGCATGTGTTCTGCACCCCGGAGCAGGCCGCCGACGAAGCCGTCGCCGCACTGGAGCTGATCCGCGCGGCACACCGCGCGCTCGGCATCGAACCGGTCCGCTACCGGCTCTCGCTGCCCGGCGCGGGCGGCAAGTACGTGGCGGATCCGGCCCTCTGGGAGCGGGCCACCGCGCTGCTCACCGACGTGCTGGAGCGCTCCGGCGTGCCGTTCGAGGCCGCGGAGGGCGAGGCCGCCTTCTACGGGCCGAAGATCGACGTGCAGATCGCCGACGGCGCCGGGCGCGAGTTCACCCTCTCCACCGTGCAGATCGACTTCCACCAGCCCGAGCGCTTCGGCCTGCACTACATCGGCCCGGACGGCGCGAAACACCGGCCGGTGATGGTCCACCGCAGCGTGATCGGCAGCGTGGAGCGGGTGGTCGCCCACCTCATCGAGTTGTACGGCGGCGCGTTCCCGGCCTGGCTCGCCCCGGCGCAGGTGGTGCTGCTGCCGGTCTCCGAGGGCGAACTGCCGCAGGCCGAGCGGCTCCGGCGGCGCTGCCTCGACCTCGGGTTGCGCGCCGAGGTCGCCGGGCCCGGGCACGGCAGCCTGGGCGCCCGGATCCGGGCGGCGCGCCTGGTGCCGTACCAGGCCGTGATCGGGGCCCAGGAGGCCGTGGACGACCGGGTCGCGCTGCGGCTGCGGGACGGCCGCCGGCTCGAACCGCTGCCCGCGGAGGAGGCGTGGGCCAGGATCGGCGCGCTGGTGGCGGCGTGCAGCGCCGACCTCTGGGCGGACGACCCCGCGCGCCGGCCGGGCGGGGCGGCTCAGTAGGACTGGAGCTCGATCAGATGGCCGTCCGGGTCCCGCAGGTGGGCGCTGCGCAGGTTCGGGCCCCACTGCGGTCGGTCGGTCGGGCCGACGACCGGGGTGCCGCCGTGGCGCAGGCAGAGGGCGAACGCGTCGTCCACGGAGGCCACCCTGAAGACCAGCATCGCGGCGTCCTGGGCGGGGGCGGCCGGGCGTTCGGGCAGGCCGGTGGTGCCCAGGGCGGCGGCCATCGCGGCGCGGTCGAAGAGCACCAGGACGGCCTGCCCGTCGACGTCCCAGTTGGCGTAGGGGCCGTCGGGGGCGCCCTTGACCAGGGCGGCGCCGGTGAGGGGCGGCAGGACCGCCCGGTAGAACCCGAAGCACTCGGCGAAACGGGTCACGAGCAGGCGGGGGTACAGGGCGTCCACGGTCGAAGCTCCCGGGTTCGGGGATTCAGCGGGTCGGATCAGTCGGATATCAGTGGGTCGGCACCCACTATAGGGATGAACCCTAGACTGACGCCATGGCCCCCGAACCCCCGCTCCCCGAATCCCCGCTGCCCGCCCCTTCCCTGTCCGACCCTCCCCTGTCCACTCCCTCCCTGCCGCCGACGCTGCTCGACCTCAGTACCTACCTGCTCTCCCGGATCGGCCGGACGGCACGGGGCCGCCTCGCCGAGCAGCTCGCCGAGCACGGCCTCCGGCTCTGGGACATGGCCGTGCTGGCCGCGCTCGCCGACTTCGGGCCGCACGCCCAGCGGGACCTGGTCCAGCGGCTGGGCATCGACCCGAGCGACCTCGCCAAGGTCGCCGACCAGCTGGCCGCCGCCGGGTACGTCGAGCGCGTCCGCGACCCGGCGGACCGGCGGCGGGTCTCGGTGTCGGTCACCGGCGCCGGGCGGGTGCTGCTCGCGGAGCTGGACGCCCGGGCGCGCGCGGTGCAGGACGAGGTGCTGGCGCCGCTGGACGCGCGGGAGCGGCAGTTGCTGCACGGCCTGCTGCTGCGCGTCCACCAGGGACACCAGGGGCCGGGGGAGCGGCGCGGCCTCTGAGGCCCGCTCAGCCGGCCGGCCCGGGGCGGCGGGCACCGGCGAACTCGCCGGCCCAGCGCGGGACGTCGAGGACGTGCTCGACCCGGGCGACCGGCGTCCCGGTGCGCTCGGCGTGGATCATCGCGCCGTCGCCGACGTGGATCCCGACGTGGTGCAGCGGCGCGTCCGGGCGGGAGAAGAACAGCAGGTCGCCCGGGGCGAGGGCGTCACGCTCCACCGGGGCGCTGCGGTGGAACTGGGCGACGGTGTAGTGCCCGAGCTCGACCGTGCCGTGGCTGGCCCGGTACCAGCAGTAGAGGGACAGGCCGCTGCAGTCGAAGCCGACCGTGCTCTCGCCCACGCAGACGCCGTCCAGGTAGCCGTTCTCGTCGTCGCAGAAGCCGAGGCTCGCCCCCAGCCGGTCGCCGCCGCCCCAGGCGTAGGGCACGCCGAGCTGGGCGGTGGCCACCTCGGCGACCCGGCGGCCCAGGGCGGCGGACGCGGGCGCCGGGGTGGCCGACCGGGTTGTCGCGGTCGCGGTCGCGGCCGCGACCGGAGCGAGGGTCGGGACGAGCCCCGCCCCGAGCGCCAGGCCCAGCATCCGGCGCCGGCGGACCCCGGAGGCCTCGTCGCGGTACGGCGGTCGGGATTCCATGGGTGACCTCCTGGTGTCGGCGCGGCGTCGGCGCGTGCGGGTGGCGGCCACCAGGATTCCGGCCGGGCGGGTCGGCCCGCCATCACCCGCAACGGTGAATCGTGGACGCAACGGTCCCGTGGCGGACGGGAAAGCGCTGGTAAATGGTTTGACGGTCGTTCAGGAGAGGCCAACGATGGGCGCGAACGTTCGGCCGCGACCCTTCGGAGTGCCCCTTGAACAGTGCAGTCAAGCTGATCCGCAGCTCCCGCCTCACCCCGGCCGTCGACTACGCCTACGCGGCCCTGGTCGACGCCCCGGCCCGTTCGCTCTGGCTCGCCGGCGCCTGCCCGCTCGACGCGGAGGGGCGGACGGTCGCCGTCGGCGACTACGCGGGCCAGGCGCACCAGGTGATGCGGAACCTGATAACCGCGCTGGAGGACGCCGGTGCCGGGCTGACCGACGTCGCCCGCACGACGGTGTACGTGGCCTCCGCCGACCAGGCCGACCTGGTCGCGGTGTGGGACGTGTACCGCGCCTACATGGGGGAGCACGACACCCCCAGCACGCTGCTGGGGGTGTCGGTGCTCGGCTACGACGACCAGCTGGTGGAGGTGGAGGCGGTGGCCGTCCTGCCGTGACGCCTTCCAGCCTCCCGGTGTCCCGATTAGGAAACCGATCGTTCGGTTTTTCCCCGGATAGGTGAGGTGTGGGGGTGGTGCCGCTTTCGGTCGTCCGGCGAAGGAACGGCGGCCCGTAGGCGAAATGCGGAGGATGCGGGCGGGAGGGGAGAAGCGTTTGAGGCGATTCCCCGACATCATCTTGTCGTCCGTAGGCCACCGGTAGCTAAGATACGGGGTGTTTGGTTTTGTTTTCCGGGAGCTCTGGGTGGGGTGGTTGCGGTGGTTCGGCAGGAGCGGGCGGTCCGGACGCGTCGGCTGATCCTGGAGGCGGCGGCGTCGGTCTTCGACGAGTTCGGCTACGAGGGCGCCACCATCGGCGAGGTGGTCGCGCGGGCCGGTGTGACGCGTGGTGCGGTGTATTTCCATTTCGCCTCCAAGCGGGATCTGGCCCAGGGCGTCGTCGAGGAGCAGTTCGTCCAGGACGGTGTGCCCGAACGGGTCTGCAAACTCCAGGAGTTCGTGGACACCGGGATGGTGGTGGCGTATCTGATGCCACGTGATCCGCTGCTGAGCGCGGGGGCCCGGCTCTCGCTGGGCCAGGACGTCTTCGACGACCTCGGCGGCGGCGCGATCCCCGGCTGGATCAGCCGGCTGGAGGCGCTGCTGGTCGCGGCCGGCGAGCGGGGTGAACTGCTGCCGCACGTCGTCCCGGCCGACACCGCGTGGCTGGTCACGGCGGCGTGGACGGGTGTGCAGATCCAGTCGCAGAAGCTGTCCGGGCGCGCGGACTTGGAGCGGCGGGCCGCCGGGCTGTTCCAGCACCTGATGCCGAGCATCACGGTGCCGGGTGTGCTCGGCTCGCTGCAGATGGGCCCGGACCGCGGTGCCCAGGTGGTCGCCGAGGTGGCGGCCGCCCGCGCGGCGGCGGAGGGCGCCGGGGTGCAGGGCGGGGCGCGGTCGGCCGCCCGGCCGGTCGCGGTCGCGGACGAGGTCGGTGTGGGCTGACGGTCCGGCACCGGCCGGAAATCGCTTTGGCTGGTGCGGAGTTGACCAGGACTCGGTGGCCCCCTGCGCGCGGGGGCATCCGGGCGGTGGTCGGCCCGGTGGTCGGTCTGATGGTCGGTCCGAGGGTCAGCCGACCGGCGGTGCGCGCGGAGTGCGGGCGAATTGGTGGCGGCGCGGGATCCACGGGGGTCCGACGCCGCCTTCGGTTTGCCCGCACTCCGCTGCGCGTGGTGGCCGGTTCGTGGCGCAGGGTGGCCGCCGCGCCCGTCTGTCCGAGGCGGGCCGCCCATCCCAAGAAACAAACAGCACGTTCGGTTTTGTATTGACAAACCGCGCGTCCTGTTTTTGACTGGTGACAGTCGCCCTAGGGGTGTCGACCCGGGTGCCGGCCGCGGCGGATCGGCCTGCGGCGTTCCGTGTGATTGGGGTGGTCATCGTGGAAATTCGGGTGCTCGGGGCGTTGGACGTCCGGGTGTGCGGGGTGTCGGTGGTGCCATCGGCGCCGAAACCGCGGCAGGTGCTGGGGCTGCTGGCCCTGCGGGCCGACCAGGTGGTGTCGGCCGGGGTGCTGGCCGAGGAGCTGTGGTCGGGCCGCCCGCCGCGCAGCGCGCGCACGACGGTGCAGACGTACGTGCTGCAACTGCGCGACATGATCGACCGGGCGCTCGGGCAGGTCGCCCCGGCGGCAGGGGTCTCCTGCGCCAAGGACGTGCTGGTGACCTCGCCGGGCGGCTACATGCTGAACAGCGGCGGCGGGTTGACGGACGTCCGGGAGTTCGAGCGCCTGGCCGGCATGGGCTACCGGGCCATGGACGGCGACGACCACCCGCTGGCCGCCCGGATGCTCGGCGAGGCGCTCGGCCTGTGGCGCGGTCCGGCCTTCGCCGACGTCCCGGCGGGCGGCCAACTCGCTGTCGAGGCCAAGCGGTTGGAGGAGACGCGGCTCTGCGCGCTGGACCAGCGGATCGAGGCCGACCTGCGGCTGGGCCGCCACCGCGTCCTGCTCGCCGAACTCACCGTCCTGGTCGACCGCTACCGCACCCACGAGAGCCTGCACGGCCAGTACATGATCGCCCTGCACCGCTCCGGCCGACGAGGCGAGGCCCTGGAGGCCTACCAGCGCCTGCGCAACACCCTGGTACGGGAGTTGGGCATGGAGCCGTCCACCGGACTGCGACGGCTCCAGCGCTCCATCCTGCTCGCCGGCCCGGAGCGGCCCGAGCGCCCCGAGCGCCCGGAGCGCGAGGCGGCCGCGACCGCTTCGCCGGAGGGGTCCGCGGCCCGGTTCACCCGGGTCGGCTGAGGACGCGCGGCAGGCGCCGTCGCTGCCGGGGCGCTGCTCGTGTGTGGTCGGAACGTGCTCGTCGTTGTGAGGGGTGTGGGTCGGGTGGTGCAGGAGAGGTCGGAACGGACACGCGGACGGCTGGTCGAGGCGGGGGCGGTGCTGTTCGACCGCTGCGGCTATGCGGGGGCCACGCTCGGCGAGATCGCCGGCGCCGCGGGAGTGACGAAGGGTGCGCTCTACTTCCACTTCGCGTCCAAGGAGGAGCTGGCGCAGGCGGTGTTCCAGCGGGCCGAGCGCTCGCTGCGGGGCGCCTGCGGCGGTCTGCGGGCCACCTCCTCCCCCCTGCAGACGCTGATCGACGTGGGCTACTGGCTGGTCGACGCCCTGGGGTCGGACGCGGTGGTCCGGGCGGCGTTCCGCCTCGGCCGGGAGGGCGGCTGGCAGTCGAGGACCGCCGCGTTCGCTCCCGCCACGCCCGCCCCCGGCGCGCCGGTCGCGGGCGTGCGGGGCTTCCACGGCGTCTGGGCCGGTGTCGTCCGGGAGTTGCTGACCGGTGCCCGGCGCGCCGGCGAGCTGCGCGACCGCTCGGGCGATCCCGGCCCGGAGACCCTGGTGGTGGCGGCGGCCTGCGGGCTGGAGGTCGTCTTCGGCGACGGCTGCCCGGGCGAGGAGCGCGCCCGCCGGGTCGGCGCCCTGTGGGAGTGGCTGCTGCCCTGCCTCGTCCCCCCGGACTCCTCAAGCGCCTACCGGACCAGGCCGCTGACGTCGCTGCCGGGCTGAGCGGGCGGTTCAGGGGCGGACCGGCGGGGCCGCCTGGTGCGGCGCGCCCCGCCCCGGGCCGGTCACGCCGTGTGGAGGCGCTCCGCCAGGCCGGCGGCCGTGAAGGCGGCCACCAGGTCGTCGCGGTCCTCGGTGAAGTGGGCCCAGCTGTCGTGGTGGACGAGGACGACCCGGCGGGCGTCGAGGATCGCGGCGGCCTCGGCGGCCTGGGCGCTGTCCAGGACGATGGGCGCGCCGTCGAAGAGGGCGGCGAAGCGGGGAGCCCCGGCGAAGAGGATCGCGGTGTCCACGGGGGCGAAGCGTTCGGCGATCTCCCCGACGGCGGGGAGGGAGGCGTTGTCCCCGCTGACGTAGACGGTGGGCAGCCCGTCCCCGGTCAGGACGAAGCCGACGACCTGGCCGGTGGCGGCCTCCACCTCCTCGCGGGCCCCGGGCCCGTGGAGGGCGGGCACGCCGGTCACGGTGAGGGTGCCGCCGCCGGGGCGGTCCAGCGTGACCGACTCCCAGTCGGCCAGTCCCCGGGCCGTGCCGCCGAGGCGCAGGCCGCCGCCGGGGGTGGTGAGGGTGAGCGGGACGTCGGCGAGCAGGGCCCGGCCGGAGTGGTCGAGGTTGTCGGGGTGCTCGTCGTGGGAGAGCAGGACGACGTCGACGCGGCCGGCGTCGGCGGGGCTCCCGGAGGAGGGCGCGGTCTTGGTGAGGAGCGGGCCGCCCGGCCGCTGGTAGTCGCCCGGGCCGTCGAAGGTCGGGTCGGTGAGGAAGCGCAGGCCTCCGTACTCGAAGAGGGCGGTCGGGCCGCCGAAGAGGCGGACGGGGAACTGCTCGGCGGTCGTGTCGGAAGAAGCCATGGTGAAGCACACCTCACGGTTGAGAGCGGTTTATCCGTGAGGAAAGCTAGCCGGTTCTCACGGATGAGTGCAAGCGCTACCATGAGACTCATGACGGACGCCGCGGACACCGCCACTGACGAGACCGCCGTGCCACCCGCGCCGGGCGAGCAGCGGTACCCCTCGCTGGCCCTGGTCAACAGCGCCGTCACGCTGCCCGGCGGACACGTCGTCGACAGCCTCGGCACGCCGGCCGCCGCCGGCCGGTGGCTCCTGGAGCACGGCCTCGCCCCGGCCGACGCGGGCCTTCAGGAGATGTGCACGGCGCAGGTGCGCTCGATGCGCGAACAGGTCAGGACGCTGTTCGCCGCCCGCGTCGCGGAGCTGCCCGCACCCTCCTCCGCCCTGGCCGCCGTCAACGACGCCCTGACCCGCCTGCCCACGGCCCGGCTGCTGCGGTGGGACGACGGCAGCGGCCCCTACCGCGCGGCCCCCCACCCCACCACCGAGATCGTCGACCACGCCCTGGCCGCCCTCGCCGCCGATGCCGCCGACCTGCTCACCGGGCCCGAAGCGGCCCGTCTCACCGCCTGCGGCTCCACCCCGTGCACCCGGTACCTCCTCCGGCACGGCCGGCGCCACTGGTGCTCCACCCGCTGCGGCGACCGCGCCCGCGCGGCCCGCGCCTACGCCCGGCGCACCCGGCCCCAGCCCGACTGACCGGGCCGGCGCCCTCGACCGGCGCCCTCGCCGACGGCCCTGGTCGACACCCCTGGCCGGTGCGGGCCGCACCCCCCGGGCCCGGTCCGTGCGAGCCGCGTTCGAACGGGCCGAATGTCAGTGCGGCTCGCCATGATGGCGGTATGAAGGACGCAGCCACCCTGGCCCCTCCCGCCGCCCTGGCCTCCCCTCAGGCCTACGCCGACGCCGTCGCCGCCGCCGTACGGGCCGCCGCCGCGTACTACGCCGACGGCTCCGCCCCGCTCGGCGACGACGAGTACGACGCCCTGGTGCGGGCGATCGAGGCCTATGAGCACGAGCACCCGGACGAGGCGCTGCCCGAGTCGCCCACCGGCAAGGTGGCCGGCGGCGCGGCGGTCGGCGACGTCCCGCACAGCGCGCCGATGCTCTCCCTCGACAACGTCTTCTCGGCCGAGGAGCTGGAGTCCTGGGCGGCCGGCCTGGAGCGCCGGCTCGGCCGGCCGGTCGCCGCCTGGTGCGTCGAGCCGAAACTGGACGGCCTCGCCGTCGCCGCCCGCTACCGGGCCGGCCGGCTCACCCAGGTGCTGACCAGGGGCGACGGCCTGGCGGGGGAGGACATCATCGCCGCCGCCGACGCCGTGCTCGGCCTGCCCGCCCGGCTCGCCGAACCGGTCGACGTCGAGCTGCGCGGCGAGGTGCTGCTCACTCACGAGCAGTTCGAGCAGGCCAACGCCGTCCGCACCGCGCACGGCGCCACCCCGTTCGCCCATCCGCGCAGCGGCGCGGCCGGCACCCTGCGCGCCAAGGACCGCGCCTACCGCGTCGAACTCACCTTCTTCGCCTACGACGCCCTCGGCCTGCCCGGCCTCGACCACGCCGACCTGCTCGCCCGGCTGGCCGTCCTCGGCGCCAACACCGCCGCCAGCACCGACGCCGCGCCGCGCCGCTGCGCGACCCTCGCCGAGGCACAGCAGCGGATCGACGAGATCGCGGGCCTGCGCGCCGCGCTGCCCTTCGGGATCGACGGCGTGGTGGTGAAGGCGGACGCGGTGGCCGACCAGGAGGTGGCCGGGTCCGGCTCCCGCGCGCCGCGCTGGGCGGTGGCCCGCAAGCTGGCGGCGCAGCACAAGGTCACCCGGCTGCTCGGCGTCGAGTGGAACGTCGGTCGCACCGGGATCATCGCGCCCCGGGCCGTCCTCGAACCGGTGGTGATCGACGGCGTCACCGTCACCTACGCGACCCTGCACAACCCGGCCGACATCGGGCGCCGCGGGCTGATGATCGGCGACCAGGTGTTCGTCTACCGGGCCGGCGACGTGATCCCGCGGGTCGAGGCGCCCCTGGTCGACCAGCGCACCGGCGCCGAGCAGCCGATCGCCTTCCCCGAGGTCTGCCCGCGCTGCGGCGACGCCATCGACACCTCCGAGCAGCGTTGGCGCTGCGTGCGCGGCCGGGCCTGCCAGACGGTCGCCTCGGTGATCTACGCGGCCGGGCGCGACCAGCTCGACATCGAGGGCCTCGGCGGCACCCGCGCCGTCCAGCTGGTCGAGGCCGGGCTGGTCGGCGACCTCGCCGACCTGTTCACCCTCACCCGGGAGCAGCTGCTCACCCTGGAGCGGATGGGCGACACCAGCGCCGACAACCTGCTCGCCGCGATCGAGACCGCCCGCAGCCGCCCGCTGAACCGGGTGTTCTGCGCCCTCGGCATCCGCGGCACCGGCCGGACGATGTCCCGCCGACTCGCCGCGCACTTCGGCAGCATGGCCGCGATCCGCGCCGCCGACGCCGCGGCGCTGGCCGGCGTGGACGGCATCGGCGTCGAGAAGGCCGCCGTGATCGTCGCCGAACTCGCCGATGTGGCAACGCTGTTGGACCGACTCTTGGCGCAGGGTGTCGGCACGGCGGTGACCGAGCCGACGGCTCCCGCCGACCGGGCCGCGGACGGCGGCGCGGCGTCCGCGGGCGACACTGCGGCGGGCCCGCTGGCCGGCCAGAGCGTGGTCGTCACCGGCAGCATGACCGGAGTCCTCGCCGAGCTCTCCCGCAACGCGATGAACGAGCTGATCGAACGCGCCGGCGGCAAGGCCTCCTCGTCGGTGTCCAAGCGCACCACCCTCCTCGTCGCGGGCGAGAAGGCCGGCTCCAAGCGTGCCAAGGCGGAGGAGCTCGGAGTGCCCGTCATGACCCCGGAGGAGTTCGCCGCCCTGGTCGCCGAGCAGCTCGGCTAGGCCAGCCGGCCAGCCGGGCGGACAGCCGGACAGCCGGACAGGACCTGGGCCCGGAAGACCAGTTGATCGCCCGCGCCAAGGGTGCGGTAGGGTGGCCGACGCCGTGTACGACCGCGACTCAAGGAGGTGAGCCCCATTACCGGTATGTCCGAGCGGGTGCTCCCGGAGCGCGGCCGTGCGGGCGCGTCGCGCGCGTAGCGCGGACGCGTCGGCGCGGTGCCGGCCCTTGCGGGAGCCCTGACGGAGTCGTTCGTCCTCCTCCCGATTCCCCCAAGGGGTCATCTTGTCGGTTTTTGCCTCCGCAGCTCTCCGTTCCTCGGTCGTCGCCCGGCTGCGTGCCGCCGGTTGCGTGTTCGCCGAGGACGAGGCGCGGGTCCTGCTCGCCGCCGCCGCGACACCGGCCGACCTGGCCGTGATGGTCCGGGCCCGGGCCGAGGGCCGGCCGCTGGAACACGTCGTCGGCTGGGCCGAGTTCGCCGGGCTGCGGATCGCCGTCGACCCGGGCGTGTTCGTGCCGCGCCGCCGCAGCGAGTTCCTGGCCGCCACGGCCACCGAGCTCACCGGCCCGGGCGCCGTGGTCGTCGACCTCTGCTGCGGCAGCGGCGCCCTCGGCGCCGCCGTGGCGGCCGCCGCCGCGCACCCGGTCGAGCTCTACGCGGCGGACGTCGACCCGGTCGCCGTCCGCTGCGCCCGCCGCAACCTCACCGGGCCCGGGGCCCCGGTCTTCGAGGGCGACCTGTTCGTCGCGCTGCCCGCCGCCCTGCGCGGCCGGATCGACGTCCTGCTCGCCAACGTCCCGTACGTCCCCAGCGCCGACATCGCGCTGCTGCCGACGGAGGCCCGGCTGCACGAGGCCCGGCCGGCGCTGGACGGCGGCGCCGACGGTCTGGACGTGCTGCGCCGGGTGGCCGCCGAGGCGCCGCACTGGCTGGCCCCGGGCGGGTCGCTGCTGTTCGAGACCAGCGAACGGCAGACCCCGACGGCCCTGGCCGTCGCCCGCGCGGCCGGCCTCGACGCCGTCGACGCCTGGTGCGAGGACCTGGACGCGACGGTCGTCACCGCGACCCTGCGCTGACGGGGCCGCAGCCCGCCCCCGCCTCCCGCCTCCTGCCTCCCGGTGGCGGGAGGCGGGCCCGGCGGCCGGCTGGGCGCTCACAGCTCGCGGATCTCACGCCTGGTCAGCGCGTACCCGAACGCGCCCGTCAAACAGAGCCCGGTCGTCGCGAACACCCCCCGGCTCCCGAAGGCGTCCACCGCCGCGCCGGCCGCGATCACCGAGATCGGGAAGACTCCCAGCGCGCAGAAGGTGACGGCCGCCATGACCCGGGCCAGCAAGGCGGGCGGGGTGCTCTTCTGCACGCCGGTGACGATCAGGACGTTGGTCACCGTGCTGGCGCCGCCGGCCAGGCAGAGCAGCAGTACGGCGCCGACAAGGCCGGTGAACGGCACCAGCCCGATCGCCGCACCCATCACCAGACCGGAGAGCATCGCCGTGCGGCCCCGCGAGCGCACCTCGGTGAGGCCGGCCGCGAACAGGCCGCCGACCAGCGCACCGCCGGTGAACGCGGCCAGCAGCAGGCCCAGCCCGACGGCACCGGCGCCGAAGCCGTGGGTGGCCAGGGTCGGCAGGGCGACACGGGTGGCGCCGCCCACCGTCAGGTTCGCGATCACCGTCACCGTCAGCACCGCGCGCAGCAACGGCGACTCCCGCAGCAGGCCACGGAAGTTCTTCGGTACGGAGGCACGTTCGGAGATCGGGCTGGCGGGTGCGACGAGGCTGCCGCGACCGATGAGCAACAGCGTGGCCGCCGACACGGCGAAGGTGGCCGCGTCCAGGCCCAGTGCGGCGGCCGGGCTGAGCCAGGCGACCAGCGGGCCGGCCAGCGCCGGACCGAGCAGACCGGCGCCGAAGGTGACCGTACTGTTCAGTGCGTTGCCCGCGTGCAGGTCCTCGGAGGGCAGCAGGGTCGGGGTGATCGCCCAGGCGGCCGGCAGGAACACCCCTGCTCCGAGGCCGACCAGCAGCGCGAGCCCGCCGATCAGCCAGAAGTTCGCCGCCCCGCCGGCGGCGATCGCGCACAGCCCGGCGGTGGCGAGCAGCCGGCCGAGGTCGGCGGCCAGCATCACCCGGCGGGCGCCGAACCGGTCGGCGAGCATCCCGCCGAGCGGGGTGGCGGCCAGCCGTCCCGCGCCGTAGGCGGCGACCACCAGACTCAGCTGGCGGGCGCCTCCGGCGAGGGAGTAGACCAGCAGCGGCAGGGCGACCACCTGGAACGCGTTGCCGAACTCCGAGGTGCCCTGCCCGATCACCAGCAGCCGGAAGCCCCGCGCACGCAGGGGTGCGACGCTGATCCGGGGGCGGAACCGCAACAGCCCCGCCGCGCCGCCTGCTCGCGCGCCGCCCGTCCCCGTACTGCCCGTCCCCGTGCTGCCTGTCCCCGTGCCGCCCGTCCCTGTGCTGCCCGTCCCCGCGTTGTCCGTCCCCGTATCGCTTGCTCCCGCGCCGCTAGCCATCGAGCGAGACCGGCAGCGACTCCAGGCCGCGCAGCATGATCGTGTTGCGCCAGGGCAGGGTCTCCTCCGCGGCGGCCAGCTCGATCCGCGTGAAGCGCTCCAGCAGGCCGGTCAGCGCGACCTCGCTCTCCAGCTTGCCGAGGAAGGAGCCGAGGCACCGGTGCAGGCCCTGCCCGAAGGCCAGGTGGCCCGGATCGCCCCGGTCCAGGATCAGCCGGTCGGGATCGGTGAATCGGGCCGGGTCCCGGTTGGCCGCGCCGAGCGAGAGCAGCACCAGCTCGTCCGCCGGGATCTCCACGTCGTCGACCATCACGTCGGCGTTCGTGAACCGCAGCGTGGCCATGCTCACCGGAGACTCGTAGCGGAGGAACTCGTCGATCGCGACCGGCATCGCCGCCGGGTTGGCGCGCAACCAGGCGAGCTGGTCGGGGTGGTGGAGCAGCGCCAGGGTGGCGGTGCCGAGCAGGTTGACGGTGGTCTCGTGGCCGCCGATCAGCAGCAGGAAGACCATCGAGAACACCTCCCGCTCGGTGAGTTCACCGGCGTCACAGGCCTGGACCAGGTCGGTCAGGATGTCCGCGCTCGGCGACGCCCGCCGGGCCGTCATCAACTCGCGCAGGTAGTCGTTCAGTTCGGCGGTGGCCTGGTCGAAGGTCATGTCGCCGCCCTGGGTGAGGATCGCCGTCGACCAGGTGCGGAAGGCCTGCATGTCCTCCGGTGGGAAGCCCAGCAGCTCACAGATGATCATGATCGGCAGCGGGAAGGCGAAGTCCGTCACCAGGTCGGCGGTCTCCCGCCCGCGCAGCCCGTCCAGCAGGCCGCCGGCGATGCGCTCGACCAGCGGTCGCATCAGATCGACCCGCCGGCGGGTGAAGACGCCCTGGATCAGCCGGCGCAGCCGGGTGTGGTCCGGCGGGTCGCTGTTGAGCATGTGGACCACCTCCGAACCGAGCGTCAGGCCGGAGCCCCGCCCGCTCGCGATGGCCTGGCTGCGGCGGACGTCCTGCCCGAAGCGCGGGTCCATCAGCGCGGCCCGGACGTCCTGGTGGCGCGTCACCAGATAGACGGGCAGGCCCTCGCCGAACTCCACGACGGAGACCGCGCCGGCCTCGCGGATCCGGGCGAGCGTGGGGTAGGGGTCGCGGATGAAGGCGGACATCCGCGCGGCGGCGTCGTCGACCGCGGTGGTCATGGATCACTCCTCGGGCTCGAACTCCGGCAACTACACGGTCAGCGACGGGAAGGGCCAGCGGCGCACCCGCATGGGCAGGAACCAGGCGCGGCCGGCCTGTTCGGCGATCAGGCCGGCCGAGGCGAAGTCCCGGTGGACGGCGTCCGGCAGCCGGCCGACCTCGACGCCGTCGGCCAGCGCCTCGACCTGCGCCAGGTGGCCCGGCTCGTCGATGGTGAACAGCTCCAGCGTCCCGAACCGGCGGTCGCGCACCTCGACGAAGCCGGGGCCGCGCCGGAAGACGCACTTGCTCGGGTAGTACGTGGCGCGCCAGTCGGCGACGACGTCCTCGGGGCCGCCGGTCAACTGCTCGGGCGGGTAGAGGTGGTGGAACCGGCGCTGTGCCGCGCAGCCGTCCGTGCAGTCGGCCTGCCAGAGCACGGCCAGCCCCTGCCCGGTCGCCTCGCGCAGCAGCATCAGCGCCCGCGCGGAGGCCGCCGGCGCGTCCGCGCAGAGCCGCACCGGCTCGGTGAGCCGCAGGCAGCGGACCCCGGCGCGGTGCAGTTCGGTGACCTCCGCCTCCGCCGGGCCGGACAGGGTGCGGTGGCCGAGCGCGAAGCCCGGCAACTCCCGGGCGTCGGGGTCGTAGTCGAGCCAGAGCTCGACCTCCGGGCCGGCCGCGCGCCAGGAGGCGGCATCGGTCCTTCCCACAACAGCCTTTCCCGCAACAGTCCTTCCCACAACGGTCCTTTCCGCAACGGTCCTTCCGGGGTCGGCCCTTCCGGTATCGGTCCGTTCAGCCGATCGTGACGGCATCGAGCACCTCCTCGGCACGAGGGCGGGCGGCGGCGGGGCCGTGCCGGTGCTGCATCCGCATCAGCACCTGGTTGTCGGACTCGACGGCGACCTGGAGGAAACCGTCCCCGTCGTGGAACAGCAGGCCCAGCGCGGTGAAGCGCTCCAGCACCGGCTCGACCGCCGCCGCGCCGCCGGGCAGCTTGGCGGCCAGCGCGGCGGTCGAGCGGGGCTGGTTCAGCAGCCGGAAGGCGGCGAGCTCCACCGGATCGGTCAGCTCGACCACCCGCCAGTCGTACCCGGGGCGGGTGTTGACGAGCGCGATCCGCCCGCCCGCGTCCCGGTAGCTGAGCCGGCTGTCGGGGAACCGCGCGATCCAGGTGCCCACCGCCGCGCTCAACCGTTCCGCCAGGTCGCCGCCGATCCCGCGCGGCGGTGCGCTGAACACGTAGGCCAGCTCGGCCAGTTCGCTCTCCGGCAGACGGTAGGTCGCGCCGTACTGGAAGGCCGGTCGGGTGATCGCGAAGCCCAGCTCGGGGCGGTCGAAGTACGGGCTGAACCGCTCGATCGCGATCCGGCCCGCTCCGGTCGGCGGGTCCAGGTGGTGCAGTACGGGCAGTTGGCGGATCACCGACTCGTAGTCGGCCGGCTGCTCGCCCGGGAAGCCGTAGAGGTAGTTCCAACTCACCGACACTCCGGCGCTCTGCGCGTCCCGCAGCGCGCGGACGTTCTGGCAGCCCGTCACCCCCTTGTCCATGATCCGCAGGACCCGGGTGCTCAGGCTCTCGATGCCGGGCTGCACCTGGGCCGCGCCCGAGTCGCCGAGGAGTTGGAACTGGTGGCGGCGCAGGTTGGCCTTGATCTCGAAGTGCAGCCGCAGATCCACCGGGAGCTCGGCGAGCGACTTCAGGACGGTGTCGAAGTAGCCCATGTCCAGGATGTTGTCGACCACGTAGACGTCCAGCAGCTGGTGGCGTTCGGCGAGCGCGAGCACCTCGGCGAGGAAGTCGGCCGGCGGCTTGGAGCGGAACTCCATCGAGGAGCCGTTGAGCCCGCAGAAGGTGCAGTGGTGCTTCTCGCCCCACCAGCAGCCCCGGGAGCCTTCGACGACCAGCTTGGGATCGACCCAGCCGGCCGCGACGGAGGCGTCGAGCCGCTCGTAGAAGCCGTCGTAGCGGGGCGCCAGGATCGCCGCGGGCGGCAGCGGACGCCTCGTCATCTCGTTGGCCGTCGACTTCCCGGAGCCGTCCCGCCAGCACAGCCCGGGGACGGCGGAGAGGTCGCCGCCTTCCAGGAGTGCCGGGAAGGCGGCCTCGCCCTCGCCGCGCACCACGTAGTCCAGGAAGGGGAAGTTGCGGTGCAGCGCGGCGCCCTGCGGACCGTCGCAGTTCGCGCCGCCGAACACCGTGCGCACCTGCGGGCACCGCTGCTTGAGCAGCCTCGCGGCGGCGAGGCTCGCCGTGTTCTGCTGGAAGGTGGTGGTGAAGCCGACCAGGTCCGGTGGGTCGGCGGCGAGTTCGTCGACCAGTCGGGCGATGAACGCGGGGGCGATCGCGCGGGTGGCCCGGGTCAGTGCGATCTCCTGCTCGCTCGCACCGCTGGTGGCCAGGTACTCGAAGTAGGCCGCGAAATCGCCGTCGCTGTCGTCGACTTCGCCGTCGACGTGGGCGTCGATGCCGGGGGCCGGGCCGTCGTCGCCGTACAGTGCACCGGCGAACGCCCAGTCGCCCGCGCCCTGGAAGTAGGACTTCTCGGAGAAGTACTGGTAGTCGTCCACGCCGAAACCCGCGGTCTCGGCGGCCCAGTCCACGAAGTCCAGGTTGGCGTACCGCACTTCGACCTGGTGGTCGGCGCGTGCGGCGGCGGTGTGCATGATCCCGAGCGCCAGCGACGGCACGTCGATCGCGCCCCAGGGCATGTGCAGCAGGACGATACGCATGGTGGCCACTTCTGTTGATCGCCGGCGGTCGATGAGGTGTCGCTCCGGGGCACCGCAGGCGCCCCGGAGCGACGGAGAATCACTTGCCCTTGGTCTCCGGCTTCGGCTTCGGCTGCCCCTTGAGGGCAGGCGCGACCACCGCGGCCTTGGTGATGTCGAGTGCGAAGGCCTGGACCACCACGGCGCCCCGGTCACGCTCCGGGGTGCTGATCGGGTCGTTCTGAATGCTGCGTCGCTTCATGGATGTTCACCTCCTTCCACCAGTTCGGCGGGTACCCCGGGGCGGTCGCCCCGGGGTGGCAGGGGGAGCGGTGCCGGCCAGGCGTGCTCGGCGAACCGGACCATCGTGGCCAGCACCGATCGGTGGTCGGCGGTCCGGCGGCTGTAGTGGCCGCCGTCCACCCAGAGCAGCTCGTGCGGCACCGCCAGCCGGCGCAGGTCCGCGGCGTACCGGGCGACCTGGTCGGGTGGGCACCGCTCGTCGGTCCGCGAGGCGACCAGCAGGACGGGCGAGCGGACCTGGTGCACGTACGATCGCGGGTCGGCCGCGCGGTAGCGCTCGGGAACCTCGTCCGGGGTCCCGCCGAAGAGCTGCCGATCGAGCGCGCGCAGTGCGGGGGTGGTGGTGCGGTAGGCGGCGGGGTAGTCCGCGATCGGCTGGGCGGCCATGCCGAGTGACCACAACTCCGGCTGCGCGCCCATCGCCAGCAGGGTCAGGTAGCCGCCCCACGAGAATCCGCACAGGCCGGTGCGCTCCGCGAGCGCCGTGCCGTCGGCGACCAGCTCCGCGCGGACGGCGGCCAGGTCCTCGATCTGCGCCAGCCCGACCCGGTGGCCGTACTCGTGCTGCCAGCGGGCGCCGTAGCCGGTGGAGCCGCGGTAGTTGGTGCGCACCACCGCGTAGCCACGGCCGACCAGGGCGTTCACCCGCGGGTCGTAGGAGTCGCGGTCGTGGGTGGCGGGGCCGCCGTGGACCAGGAAGAGGGTCGGCCACGGGCCCTCGCCGACCGGGGCGCTGACGAAGCTGTGGATCCGTCCGTACGGCCGGGGCGTCCAGCGCCGGCTGCGGGAGGTGTCGCCCCGGTCCGGGTCGAGGCCCTGTCCGGGGTGGTGCGCAGCCTCCGTGCCGGGGCGCAGTACCAGCGGGCGGGGCGGTGTCGACTCGCGGCTCCAGACGCAGTGCAAGGTGCCGTCCGGAGCGCAGGACAGGTCGTGGATCGTGCCGCCCGGCGTGCTGATCTCCCGGACGGGCGGGGCTTGTTCGGCCGGTCCTTGCTGTGCGGCCCCCTGCGGCGTCACCCGCTGCCGCGTCGCCCCCTGTCCCTCCGGTGGGTCGAGGTCGGCGAGGAGCAGCCGGCTCCGCCCGGCCCGCTCGTGCTGGATCAGCACCTCGCGCGGCCCCCGGTACCAGCCGGCCGATATCTGCGAGTCGAACGACAGCCCCGGGTACCGGCGCAGTCCGGTGCCGGCCCGCCAGGTCGCGACGGTGTACCGCTCGTCCTCCTCGACCACCAGCAGCAGCTCCGGTTCGAGTCCCGCGAGCGGGTTGAACTCGATCGGCCAGAGCCGTAGTCGGCGGTTTCCGGCGATCCGCAGCGGACCGTCCGCCTGCGCGTCCGCCTGCGCGCCAGCCGGGGCGCCTGTCGGCCACAGGACCACTGAGTCGTCCCCGTCGGGCCGCCCGCCGAGGGCGAGGAGCCGACCGTCCGGCGACAGGTCGGCCAGGCTCAGGTACCCCGGCGCCGAACCGATCAGCCGGGCCTCGCCCGCGGGCGGTCCGACGTAGCAGTGCGAGGCGCCGTCGACACCGACGACCACCGCGGCGAGCGAGCCCGTCCGGTCGAAGGCGACGCCGTACGCCCGCCCGCGCGGCACGTCGTGCAGCGCCTCGCCGCCCGCGCCGCCGGCGAACGGCTCGCGCCACCACCGGCCCTCCCCGGCGTTGTCGGCGTCGAACCACCAGATGGCGTCGCCGTCCGGCTCGATCTCGCTCAGATGGACGCCCCCCGGCCGGTCGGTGACCACCCGGCGCCGACCCGTCCCCAGGTCCCAGGCCACCGCCTGCCAGCGCTCGTCGACGAGCCGCGTCTCGACCGCGCGGTCGGCCGCCAGCGCGGCGAAGCCGGGGGACTGGAACGCCTGTGTCACGGACCCGGCCCTTTCGGCTCGATGGTGGGAACAGACTGCGCTGAACGTCCCGAGGCCGGTGCACTGATGTGAAGATCCAGTGAACTGGCGTGAAGAAAAGGCCACTTGTGGAGGATTGCCGCCACTCTAGGGGGGTGCCGTGGTTGCGAACAGACCTTTCGCACAGTTGGCCGAAATGCAGCTGAGGTGAATGCGGGCCGGCGCCGGCGCCGCCGCCGACCGCGCGTTGATCACTTGTCTGCCATGGATTCCTACGGTCGGGCCTTCGGCAAGTTCCGCACCGTTCAGAAGGATTCCCATGATCGACCAAGCCGCGTCGTCGCGCGGTGCCACAACCATCGGCCTGTTCGTCGCCCTGGTGGCGGTGACCCGCGTCATCGCCGCAACGGTGCCGCTGCGCGCGCTCACCGGGGTGGGGCGGTAGACCGTGGAACCGCGCTCCAACCTCGACGAGTTCCTCTCCGACCTCGCGCGCTACGCCGCCGCGGACGTGCTGACCGCGCAGCTCACCGCGGACACCCTGCGCAAGTACCTGCGGTCCGGGCTGATCGTGCCCGACGACCTGTGCGCCGGTGACACCGACGGCTACTCGCAGCGGTTGCTGCACGCTGGACGGACGCACTCCGTGGTGGCCCTGACCTGGCTGCCCGGGCAGTCCACCCCGATCCACGACCATGTCGCCTGGTGCGTGTCAGGTGTGGTGGAGGGCGTCGAGGTGGACGAGGCGTTCCGGCTGTGGCGGCCCTCCAGGACCGGCCGCCGGGTGCTGGTGCCGTCCGGCCGGACCACCTGCTCTCCCGGCCGGGTGCAGCTCCTGGTGCCGCCCGACGAGGACATCCACCGGGTGTCGAACGGCGGCACCGGTCGTGCGGTCTCCCTGCACGTCTACGGCGCCGACATCGCGCTGAACGGGGGCAGCTCGATCAACCGGGTCTTCGGGAACGAGGTCGTGGACCTCCCGCCGGACGGTGCCCGCCTGGTGAGCTGGCGGAGCCCGGAGAGCCTGGCCCGGTGACCGCCCAGTAGCGAACCGGCGGGCCGTCCGATCCGGACGGCCCGCCGGCCGCGCCCGGGCCCCGGCCCGGTCGACCGGGCGGGGCCGTACGGCCTGACGTCGGCTTCTGTTGCGGCCGACCGGGCCGTACCTCGCGATTGGTCCAGACCTATTGACGAGCCGCGCCGCCCCTCCTACGATCCGGTCCGGCACAGCCCCACATGTCCCCACCTCACCCACAGCCGGGCGTCGCGCCCCCCACGCGTCGGTCATGTCCATGACGTTCGGCGGGAAGGGAGCGCAGCATGTTCCGTCGAAGGTCGCGTACTCCACGTCCGTCGGGCGATGTCCGCCCCTGTCCGGACCCCGGCCGCCCCGAAGGCGACCGGGCCGGGAGCGAGCCGCTCCGGACCCCTCGCCCGCAGCCGCGGGCGGGCGTGGAACGCGCAGCGCAGGCGAACCGGACCAGCCGTGCCCAGCACGGGCCGAGCGTCCTGCGGCGCTCCCTCGCCGGGGTGAGCGCCGTCGCCGTCATCGGTGCCGGCATCGCCGCGGCCGGCTCCGTCACGGCCGGGGCCGCCACCCCCAACCTGGTGGCCAACCCCGGCTTCGAGAGCGGACTCTCCGGCTGGACCTGCTCCGGCGGCTCCGGCGCGGTCGTCAGCAGTCCGGTCCACTCCGGCGCCGCCGCGCTCAAGGCCACGCCGACCGGCCCGGACAGCGCCCAGTGCAGCCAGACCGTCAGCGTGCAGCCCAACTCCCAGTACACGCTGAGCGCCTACGTCCAGGGCAGCTACGTCTACCTGGGCGCCACCGGCACCGGCGCCGGCAGCGACCCGTCCACCTGGACGCCGAGCAGCGCGGCGTACAGCCAGCTCAGCGTCGGCTTCACCACGGGGCCGAACACCACCTCGGTGACCGTCTACCTGCACGGCTGGTACGGGCAGCCCGCGTACTACGCGGACGACGTGTCGCTCACCGGCCCCGGCGGCAGCAGCCCCACGCCGACGACCCCGCCGCCCACCACGCCGCCGCCGACCACGCCGCCTCCGACGACTCCGCCGCCCACCACCCCGCCGCCCACCACCCCGGCGCCGGGTGACACGTGTCCCACGAAGCCCAAGCCGTCGGGCAAGGTCCTCCAGGGGTACTGGGAGAACTGGGACGGCGCCGCGAACGGTGTCCACCCCGGCATGGGCTGGGTCCCCATCACGGACAGCCGGATCGCCGCACACGGCTACAACGTCATCAACGCCGCCTTCCCGGTGATCCTCTCGGACGGCACCGTCCAGTGGCAGGACGGCATGGACACCAACGTCAAGGTCTCGACCCCCGCCGAGATGTGCCAGGCCAAGGCGGCCGGGGCGACGATCCTGATGTCGATCGGCGGTGCCGCCGCGGGCATCGACCTGAGCTCCAGCACCGTCGCCGACCGGTTCGTGGCGACCGTCGTCCCGATCCTCAAGAAGTACAACTTCGACGGGATCGACATCGACATCGAGACCGGCCTGTCCGGAAGCGGCAGCATCGGCACGCTGTCCGCCTCCCAGGCCAACCTGATGCGCATCATCGACGGCGTGCTGGCGCAGATGCCCGCGGGCTTCGGCCTGACGATGGCCCCCGAAACCGCGTACGTGACCGGCGGGAGCGTCACCTACGGCTCGATCTGGGGCGCCTACCTGCCGATCGTCAAGAAGTACGCCGACAACGGGCAACTGTGGTGGCTGAACATGCAGTACTACAACGGCAGCATGTACGGCTGCTCCGGCGACTCCTACCAGGCCGGTACCGTGCAGGGCTTCACCGCGCAGACCACCTGCCTGAACAACGGCCTGACCATCCAGGGCACCACCGTCAAGGTGCCCTACGACAAGCAGGTGCCCGGCCTGCCGGCCCAGCCCGGCGCGGGCGGCGGCTACATGGACCCGGGCCTGGTCGGCCAGTCGTGGAACGCGTTCGGCGGTTCGCTGAAGGGGCTCATGACGTGGTCGCTCAACTGGGACGGCTCGAAGGGCTGGAGCTTCGGCGACAACGTGAAGTCCCTCCAGGGTCGTTGATCACCCGCTGACGTCCCGCTGACGTCCCGCCGGCTTCCCGTGCACCGGTGCACGGGAAGCCGGCGGGACGTCGGGCGTTGCCCGGTCGGGGTGTGCCCGGTAGCGCCGGGCTCAGTAGCGCTGGGCCTTCACCACGACCGGGACCAGGGCCAGGTCGGCGGGCTGGCGGCTGAAGGCGATCGGACTGGCCTTCCCGCCCGGGGCCAGGTTCTCGGCGCCGACGATCGCCGAGTCGACGGCGTGGCCCGACGCATCGGTGAAGTCCACCTGGACCGCGTAGGACGCGGCCTCGCGGGTGCTGTTGACAATGGTCACGACGGCGGCGTGGAGGCCGCCGGTGGTGGATCGCGGCACGCCGGTCAGGGTGATGTCGGAGGTGGCGTTGCCGGGGCCCTCCACGGTCTTGAGCACCTCGGTCGCCTTCGCCCGGTTCTGCGCGGCCTGCGCGTCCGCCGATGCCTCGAACGCCGAGGCGGCGGCCGCCGCCGAGGCCGAGCGCGCGGACGCCGCGGCCGAGGCCGACTCCAGCGCGGAGGCGAAGGCGGAGGGCGGCTCCCCGGAGAAGCTCGACGGGTTGGGCGCCTCCGACAGCGTCGCCCCCGCCGCGTTCGTCGGCGTCGCGGGCCCGGACGAGCTCCCGGATGAGCACGACGCCACGAGGAGGACGGCCGTTCCTGCCGCCGCGGCCAGGGCGCCCACTCTTCGCGGCAGCCGGGGGCCGCCGCCCTGGCTGGTGTACAGCGTACGCATCACGCACAACCCTCCGGTCATCCCGTCATCCGCTCGGCCGTCGGTGGGCACGTGCAAGCCCGCAGCCGCCCGGTTCGTGCTCTCCATGCTTTGTTCTGCACGCCCGGACCACGAGCGGTGCTGGGCCGTCCGGACGGCACGGAGCGATTCCAGCGGTCGGCGGCGGCCGGGCGACCCGCCGGGCCCGCGCCTGTCGGCACCAGCAGCAGCCGCCCGGGGGAGGCCGGCGCGAGGGCCGGGCGCAGCCGCAGCGCGAGCGGACCGCCGAGCACCGTCCCGGCGCCGGGGAAGCCGAGGAAGGGGACCGGAAGGCCGTAGGCGTTCGGGCCGAGCCGGTCCGCCCGGATGTAGCCCGGTCGGGTTGAGCGGGGAATCGGCCGGTCCCGGGGAGGGTGCGGAGCAGCGGACTTCGAAGCGCCGCCGGGAAACGGCGGAGAAGTCAGGAGAACGCGGACGAGGGCGAAATGGCGGACTGCACCGGGCAGTACGCCCAGATCATCGAAAGGGGATACCGGACCCTGCTCTACACCGGGAACTTCGACGCCGCCTGCGGGTACCGGAGCACCGAGGAGATCCTGGACGACCTCATGACACGAGAGGGCGAGCAGGCGGAGTGGCGCAACGCTCCCCGGCTGGTCTGGACGCAGGCCCAGGGGAACCCGAAGGGATTCGTCCGCCGCCACGGCAACCTGACGCAGGTCAGCGTGCCCGACTCCGGACACCAGGTGCCGGCGTACCAGCCGGAGATCTCCCGGGAACTGCTCTACAACTGGCTCTTCGAACGCCCCTTCCCCGGTTACGACCCGCAGCAGGCGCGCAAGCAGAGCGGCGACGGCGGCCTGCGCAGAGGCTGACCGCACCGTCGGGGTCGCCCCTGCCCCCGCTCCCCGCTCCCCGCTGCTCGGGGGGCGGGGAGCGGGGGGGGGGGGGGGGGGGGGGGGGGGGGGGGCCCCGGGGGGGCGGGGGGGGGGGGGGGTGGGGGCGGGGGAGGCGGGGGGGGTGGCGGGGGGGGGTTTCGCGGTCGGGAGGGGGGGTGTTGT
>NZ_JBIUYQ010000006.1:13504-24347 GCF_044744605.1 Kitasatospora sp. NPDC087271 | reverse complement strand
CCCCGCCCCCCCCCCCCGGCGCGCGCCCGCGCCCCCCGCCCCCCCCCCCCCCCCCCCCCCCCCCCCCCCCCCCCCCCCCCCCCCCCCCCCCCCCGGGGGGGGGGGGGGGGGGGGGCGGGGGCGGTCGCCCGCTGTCCCCGGCGGGGCGGTGAGGTGCGGTCAGAGGAGCCGGTCGCGGTGGCGGGCGGCGGTTTCGCGGACGAGACGGGCGAAGTTCTCGCGGCTGTGGTGCCGGTGCTGTTCGGCCCGTTCGTCGTCCAGGTCCGCGTCGTCCGGGCCCGCGTCGTCCGGGCCCGCGTCGTCCGGGCCCGCATCGTCCGGGCCTGCGTCGGCCAAGCCCGCGTCGTCGGTGCCGAGGTGCTCTTCGTCGAGGTCGTCGTACTCGGTGTGGAGGACCCAGCAGCCGTGGATGCCGGCGAGGAGGTCTTCGAGGAGGTCGCGGGCGGGGCGCCTGGGGTCGAGGGGGGTGAGGCGCAGGCCGGTGTCCTCCGGGTCGGTCTCCTCGTCGTCGGTGTAGTCCTCGGTGTAGTCGTCGAGGGCCCCGTCGAGGTCTTCGAGTTGTTCGCGCAGGCCGGCGGGGTCGGGGAGGAGGCCGTCGGCGATGTGGAGGGCGTGGCGGACGAGGCCGGTGACCGCGTCGTGGGGGGTGTGGCCGGCGTCGAGGAGTTCGAGGACGAGGGTGGGGGTCTGGTGCGGGAGGTCCTCGATGCTGTCGGCTTCGAGCAGGACGGCGGTGGCGTCGTGGCCGGAGGCGCCGGCGGCGACCTCGGCCGCGGCGGCGAGCCAGTGCGCGGCCGCGACGGCGGCGGCGGTCGGGTCGACGTCGGAGAAGAGGGCGAGGGAGCCGAAGGGGTTCTGCTCCAGCAGGTGGTCGGCGGCGGCGACCTGGACGGGGGAGGCGTCCTCGCGGCTGAGCAGGACGGCCTGCTGGGCGCGGCCGGTGAGGTTGCCGAGTTCGGCGCTCTCGACGGCGGTGAGTTCGGTGACGGTCTCGGCGAGGACGGCCTTCGTCAACTCGGCTTCGTCGAGGGCGTGCAGGGCGCGGCCGGCCTGGTGGGCGGATTCCAGCAGCGGGCTGTAGGAGACGGTGAGCAGGCCGCCGTGGGGCAGGTTCGGCGCGGCCACGGCTTCGGCGACCTCGCTGAAGGTGTCGCGTTCCTGCTCGCGGCGCCAGCCTTCGGTGTCGGGTTCGAGGGAGCCGGCGGCGCTGGCGGGGTGGGTGTAGGTGCGCCAGGCCGCCTCCGACAGGCGGGTCAGCGCGCCGGCCAGGCGCAGGAGCGTGGCGCCGGCCGCGTCGGCCGGGAGGGCGGTGATCCGGGTGGCGAGGTCGCCTTCGCCGGTTCCCCAGGTGGCGATGAGCTCGTGCCGGTTCGGGTCGACGCTGTAGCGGGTCATGATGCCTACCTTCGGGGACGCGCGGCTGATTGCTCGGCTGACGGCAATTCTGGCGCATCGTCAGGTGGCGGCGGGTGAAGCCCAGCCCGGGCGCGAGTGCAGGAGCCTCGCGCCCGGTCCCGTTCACAGCAGCAGACGGCCGCGGGTCTCGGGCATCCAGCGGGCCAGGGCCAGGGCGGACGCCGCGCTGATCGCCGCGTACACACCGAACGCCCCGCCGAGCGACAACTCCTGCACGAGGGGGAGGAACGTGGTCGCCACGACGAAGTCCGTTGCCCAGTGGGCCGCGGTGGCCAGACTCATCAGGACGCCGCGGGCACCCGCCGGGTAGATCTCGGCGATGTAGACCCAGAAGACGGCCGCAGGGCCCACCGCTCCCGCCATGATGAAGACGCACAGCAGCGCTGCGGTCGGCGCCCCCGTGTGCCCGAGCGGCTGCGCCACCGCGATGCCGACGGCCGCGACCGCCATGACCAGCAGCCCTCCGATCATCGTCTTCCGGCGGCCGACCCGGTCGAGCAGGGCGATGGTGACGACGGTGGCGGCCACGTTGCACAGTCCGACCAGGACAGCTCCCCGGATGCCTCCGGCAGCGGTCATGCCGCTTCCGCCCAGGATGGTCGGCACGTAGTAGATCGCGGTGTTCAGACCGGTCAGATGGACCAGGACGGCGATCGCCAGTCCCAGCGCGACCCAGCGGGGACCGGCCAGCGCGCAGGCCTGCCGGAGGCTCGCAGCGGGGGCGGCGGTGGGCCGTGTGACGGTTGCGGTCGCGGGGCCGGCGGTGGGCCGTGCGGCGGTCGCCGTCGCGGGGCGGCCACCGGGGCGGGCGGCTGCGCCGCCCGGGTCGGGCGGGGACAGGCGCCGGGCGGCGCTCGCCGCCCGGGCGGTGTCTCCCCTGGAGTGCAGCCAGTCCGGCGACTCGGGCACCAGGCACATGCCGACCAGTAGCACGCACGCGGGCAGGAGCCCGAGAGCGAGCATCCAGCGCCAGGCCCCCGCGGGTTCCAGGAGATAGGCCACCACGTAGGACAGCAGGAGCCCGATCGTGATCATGAGTTGGTTCAGTGTGACGAGCGCGCCGCGTCGGGCGGGCGGAGAGATCTCGGAGATGTACAGCGGGACCGCGAACGAGACGGCCCCCAGGGCGAGTCCGACGAGGAAGCGCCCGGTGAGGAGCGCGGTGGAGCCCGAGGCCGCTGCCGACGCCGCCGTTCCGAGGGCGTACACGGCCGCGGCGGCGCCGATGACCGGTCGGCGCCCGAACCTGTCCGCCAGCCGCCCGCTGGTGAGGGCGGTGAGCGCCGCGCCGAGGAGGGCGGCCGACACGACCGCCCCCTGCTGCCACGACGACAGGGCGAAGGTGGTGGCGACCAGCCGCAGGACTCCGGCGATCACCCCGATTCCGTAGCCGAACAGCAGCCCTCCGACGGAGGCGACGCCCACGGTCAACAGCCGTGCGGTGCCCGGGGGGACGGGCGCCGTCATGGCGAGACCCCTGCGCCGCCGTCGACATGGTCATAGGACGGGGCCAAGCCCATGGGATGCCCTTCTTCGAAGTGCCGTAGGCAGGGGTGGGGCGAGGCCGGGTCAGGCCGCCGGGAATCCGCCGCCCACGCCGATGGCCGCCCCGCCCCCGGGCACCGAGCCGAGGTGATCACCCGCTTCGCAATCCGGGAGCAGACTACCGGCGTCACCGGCCGACCGGCCGCAACCTGAGCACGCCCCGACGCACCGTCAGAAACGTCTTATGGTCGGATCAACGCGAGGACCTCGTCCCGGAGGTGCTCCATGGTCTCCTGGTCGTGCGCCTCCACGTTGACCCGAAGGACCGGTTCGGTGTTCGAGGGGCGCAGGTTGAACCGGGTTCCGCCCGGCAGGCCGACCGTCAGACCGTCGAGCCGGTCCGTGGTCACCCCGGCCCGGTGCCGGTAGCGCTCCTCCACCTCCCGGATCGTGGCCGCGACGTCGGCGACGACGCAGTTGAGTTCACCGGACAGCGCGAAGCGGCTGTGCGCGGCGATCACGGCGGACAGCGGCCGGTCCTGTCCGCCGAGGGCGGCCAACACGTGGAGCGCGGCGAGCATGCCGCTGTCGGCACGCCAGAAGTCCCTGAAGAAGTAGTGCCCGGAGTGCTCTCCGCCGAACACGGCGTTGTGCTGCGCCATGAGCGCCTTGACGTGGGAGTGCCCCACGCGGGACCGGAAGGGGCGTCCGCCGTGGCGGCGGATGCTCCGCACCGTGGCCTCCGCGGTGATCAGGTTGTACACGATGGCCGAGCCGGGGTGCCGTGCCAGCTCCCGGCCCGCGATCAGGCTGATGACGGCGGACGGCGAGACCGGCTGACCGCCTTCGTCGACGAAGAAGCAACGGTCGGCGTCACCGTCGAAGGCGAGTCCGATGTCGGCCCCCTGCCTGCGGACCTCGGCTTGGAGGTCGACGAGGTTCCTGGGGTCGATGGGGTTGGCCTCGTGGTGGGGGAACGTGCCGTCGAGTTCGAAGTAGAGCGGGACGAGGTCGACGGGCAGGCCCGCGAAGACCTCCGGGGCGGTCAGGCCGGCCATGCCGTTGCCCGCGTCGGCGACGACCCTGAGGGGCCGGATCCCGGTGAGGTCGACGAGCTGCCGCAGGTGTGCCGCGTACTCCTTGAGGAGTGGTCTTTCCGTACGGGTGCCGCGGGACGCGGCGGGTGCGGCGCGTTCCCCCGCGACGAGCCAATCGCGGATCCGGCCGAGGCCCGTGTTCTCCCCCAGGGGTGCCGCGCCGCTCAGGCACAGCTTGATGCCGTTGTCCTTCGCGGGGTTGTGGCTGGCGGTGATCATGGCGCCGGGAAGTCCGAGCGATCCACTGGCGTAGTAGAGGTAGTCGGTGGAGCCGAGCCCGGCGTCGACGACGTCGGCACCGGCCCGGCGGGCGCCGTCGCTGAACGCCCGCACCAGCATGGCCGAGGAAGGGCGCATGTCTCTGGCCACCACCACCTGCGGGGCGTTGGTGAAGCGGATGAACAGGCCGCCGATGCGTTCCGCGACCTCGCCGTCGAGTTCGGCGGGGACTTCCCCGCGGATGTCGTAGGCCTTGACCAGTCGCGCGTAGTCGGACACGGTCACCCCTTCACGAGGTCGGGGCCGCGGACGCCGACTGCCGGCGACGCGCCATGGCCACCCGGTAGCCGTCCAGGGTGTCCGCGACCATCCTGCGGCTGCTGAACTCCCGTTCCGCCGTGGTGTACGCGTTGGCCGCGAGCTCGGCGGCCAACGCCTCGTCGGTGAGCACCCGCAGTATCCCTTCGGCCAGTGCGGGCGGGTCGGCCGCCGGCACGAGCAGGCCGTCGACGCCGTCGGTGATGACGTCGCTGATGCCGATGACGCGGGTGCCGACGACGGGCCTGCCGGCGCGCATCGCCTCGACCACGCTGAACGGAAGTCCCTCCGCCAGGGAGGGCTGGACCACCAGATCCGCCGCAGCGTAGACGGCGGGCATCGTCTCGGCCCCGAAGTCCTGGCGGAGGGTGACCAGTTCTGCCACACCGCCGCGTTCGAGCCGGTCCCACACGCTCTTCTCGTACGCGTAGTCCGAGACCCTCCCCGACAGGAGCACCCGCACCTCGGGCAGCTCCGCCGCGACCAGGGGCAGTGCCGCGGCCAGGTCGAGCTGGGCCTTGCGGGCGGACATCCGGCCCGGGAGGACGACCAGCCGCTGGTCGGGGGCGACGCCGAGTTCGGCGCGCAGCGCGGAGCGCAGGTTCCGGGCCACGTCGTCCGGCGGGGCGTCGGGAACGCCGTTGTGGACGAGCCTGATGCGGTCGGCTGGGGCGCCGAAGCGGGCGGCGCGCTCGGCGAAGAAGCGGCTGGGGACGAAGTGCATGTCGACGGGGAGGGTCTGGTACGACAGGCGGCACCGGCCACGGCCGAACCGCTCCAGGTCGGGGTTCTGCTCGTGCAGCGAGCACACCAGTGCGGCGTCCGTTTCGAGCGCCACGATGCTCGCGAGGATCAGCGTCTCATGGCTGTTGGCGTGGACGACGTCGAAGCTCTCGCCCTGGAGCACGGCCCCGAGTTCGTCGAGGACGGAGTACTGCATCTGCCGCCATCTCACCTTGTCCCGCGCGTCCACGCGGTCCGCGAAGTCGCGCAGCCGCACGACCCGCCCCGCGTCCTCCTCGCGGTCCCCGGGCAGGTGGTCCAGCCACGACCCGTCGGTCGCGATGACGACGTCGTGGCCGTCGGCCACCAGCCCTTCGCACAACAGCCGCGCATAGGTCTCCGCCCCGCCGTGCAGGGGTTCGTAACTGGAGGTCAGCATCAGGACTTTCATCGGTCCGCCCTTTCGGTGAGCCAGGGAATGAGCCCACGGCCGGCGTCCTCGCCGGCCTCGCGCAGCGAATCGGGAGTGCCCACGTCCCGCCAGTAGCCGGTGAGCCGGTGCGCCCCCACGCGTTCGCCGGCGGCCATCAGCGCGGGGGCGAGTTCCCTGGCGTAGTCGTAGACGACGTCCTCGGGGATGTGCGCGATGACGCGGGGGTCCAGGCAGTAGACCCCGGCGCTGATCCAGTGCGTCTCGTCGTCGGGGACGTCGGGCTTCTCCCGGGCGCCGCGGATCCGACCACCGGGGTCGATGTCCAGCACGCCGTAGCGGCGGGCCTGCCGGATCCGCGTACAGGCGAACGTCAGGGCGTACCCTCCGCGCGTGTGCGCGTCGACGAGCCGTTGGAGCGGCTCGCCCATGATGACGTCGCAGGAGGTGACGAGCACGGCGTCGAAGGTGGCCAGTTCCTCGTGGAACAGCCGCAGCGCCCCGGCGGGCCCGGTGAGGCGGGGCTCGGTCCGGGCGTGGACGGGCACCTTCACCGTGGTGCCGTCGAGGAAGCGAAGGACCTGCTCGGCCTGGTAGTGCAGATTGAGGTAGACGTCCGTGACGTCGGTCTCGGCACACCGGTCCAGCAGGTGTCCCAGCAGCGGCTTGCCCGCCAGGGGCAGGAGCGGCTTGGGCGTCCGGGCGGTGAGTGCTCCCATCCGGCTGCCGCGCCCGGCTGCCAGGATCATCCCCGCCAGCCTCATCCGGTCTGCCCCGCCTCGGCGGAGTCCGTCTTCCGGAGGGGGCGTGCGGTCAGCCAGGACACGACGGAGTCGACCCCGTCCTCCAGCGTCGTCCCGGCGGTCCAGCCCAGCTGGGCCTGGGCGCGGGAGGGGTCCAGGCACCCCCTGCGCACTTCTCCCGCCAGCGGCGGCCCGAAGCGGGGCGGCAGCGAACGGCCGGTCCGCTTCTCGACCGCCTGATGGATGTCCAGGACCGAACTCTCCTGGCCCTTACCGATGTTGATCAGACCGTGCCCCTGGTCCATGGCCCGCACGAACGCATCGGCCACGTCGCTCACATGCACGTAGTCGCGGGTCTGCAGGCCGTCCCCGTTGATGACGCAGGTCTGCCCGGAGAGCATGCGCTGCGCGAAGATGGAGACGACTCCCGCCTCACCGAACGGGGTCTGGCGGGGGCCGAAGACGTTGCCGAGGGCGAGCGCGACGTAGTCCAGGCCGTAGGTCTCGTGGTAGAGGCGCAGGTAGTCGACGGCGACGGACTTGGTCAGCCCGTAGAAGGAACTGGGCACCCGGCCCGCGGACTCCTTGATGGGCACCCCGTCCTCACCGGCGGGCCCGTAGATCGTCCCGCCGCTGGAGGCGAACACGACCTTGCGGCTCCGGCTGCGCCGCGCCGCTTCGAGCATCCGGACCAGGCCGATGACGTTGACCTGGGCGTCCAGCAGGGGATCCCGCATCGACACCTTCACGCTGAACTGCGCGGCCAGCAGCAGCAGCACCTCGGGCGCGAAGTCCTCCACCGCGGCCGCGGTGGACTCGTCGACCACGTCGGCCGTGAGAACGCTCAACTCGGGCCAACGGGCCTCGCTCTCGGCGAGATTGGCCCGATCGCCGGTGGAGAAGTCGTCCACCACCAGGACGCGGTGTCCCTGGGCACACAACCGGTCGACGATGTGCGAGCCGATGAACCCGCCGCCACCCGTGACGACAACCTTGCTCATGCCTTGGTCTCCTCTCGTGGTTCGCCAATGTGGTTCACATCCGGATCCGCCGGATCACGCCGCCGGATCACGCCGGCGGATCCGCGTGGCCGCGCCGCAGCCGGACGTCGTCCTGGAGGATGCGCGGGCCGTCGGCTGCCGGGGACACGACCGGGATCGCCGCGGTGGCGGCGGCCGTGTCCCCGGCCCGCACGACACGGTCGGGGAAGTGGCCGGGGCGCGACGCCCGAGTGGCCGTGAGTTCCTCTCCCGATGTCTTCCTGACTTTCGGCCCTCCAGGCCCTTACGCGGCGCCCTTCTTGATGCGGTATCCGATCGCCGTCACGGGGTTGTCGACGAACATGCGGTGAACCGCCGTGTCATCGAATCCGATGGAGAGAATGTTCTGCCGTTGCTGCTCATAACCGCTCGACCCCGCTGCCACGGCCCCGTCGTCACGCAGCCACAGGGGATTGTGGTCACTCCGGGAAAGCGGCTCCTGAGCCATCGTGGCGACCTCGGTGTGGTCGGTCAGCGCGATGAGGCGGTCCACGCCCAGGTATTCGACGGTGCGCCGACAGATTTCGAGGTCGACGTGGTACCCGTCGAAGTTGATGCACGGGTACAGGAGGGACTCGCGTGCGGAGCGCAGCATTTCGGCCGGAACAGGGCCGAGCAGTTCCCGGAGGTCGGTCTCGTTCCAGTCGGGATCGAGCACCCGCCGCAGTTCGACTTCGCGGTGGACCCGCTCCTGCGGCGTGCGCCAGGAATGCGTGAAGTTCCGCGGGGTGTCGTTGTACAGATGGTCGGTCAGGACCAGGTACGGGGAGGAGTCGTAGCGGCTGTGCAGGAATTCGAGCACTTCCCGCAGCCGGACGGCGCTGCGCTCGGGCGCCTCCCGGTGGAAGTGCCCCACGGCGATCCGGAGCCCCTGCTCGTAGAAGCTGGTGAGCAGGTCGGCGAAGGTGGGGCCGGCGTCGATGCGCTCGTCCAGGGCCATGGCGTCGGGCGCCACCACGATGTAGCGCAGCCCGAGCGGGCCGAGGGACGCGATGACGTCCCACTCCTTCGCCGACGGGAACCACCGTCCGGCCCGCGGTATCCCTCCCTGCGGCCCCAGCAGCGGGCCCTCGATCGCGAAACCGGCGATGTTGGGAACCGCGTTCGTCTGTTCGAGCCGGTGGTACTCCTGGAGGACCTCCACCAGACGGGGGAGATTCTCCCGCCGCAGGTAGACGGTCGGCAGAATTCCGTACTCACGGGATTCCGCAGCCTTCTGGACCTCGGGGAGGTCCTCGGGCGAGATGGTCGAGAAATCGAAGTCATCGATTCCGTGGAAGTGGTAGAGAAGGGCCTTCACTTTTACCCTCGTTCCGTCTCGGACTATTCCTTGGACGGTTGGATTGGGTGCCGTCTCCACAGCTACGGCTGTCGACTTCCTGAGGCTTTTCTCATTGTCACGATCGACCTCACGAGTCGTCGCCGGGAGCAGCACGTCCTGCTGCAAACTCCGTGGACTGGCCTGCGGATAACACGGCAGCGCCAAAAGAACGGAGACTGTACGTACAAGCATCCGTCGCCCGAGGGATGTTGAAAACCAAATCCTCGACAGTGTCCTGAAGTCACTGTGGCCTGGCGCACCTTGGTGCCTTGACAGTGGCCTTACAATTCGGGGTAAGTATGTGGTGATTATGTGCTGGCGACGCCGGGCGGCACGGTTTTCGCCCGGGGGCTGTTACGGGTGTTGCCGCTGTTCCTCCCCGCCGGATCGTGCTTCTCGTGGCCGGGATGACCGGTGATCTCGCCCTTCACCGGCGGATTCCGGAACCCGCCTGGTCAGCACCCGCAACAGCCCGCCCGCCGTCAGTGCGCGAGGAGCCGGCGGAGGAAGACGTCCGGGACGTGGTTCGTGTCGCCGGGGAGGAGGGTGCCGTCCTCGGAGGTGAACAGCACGGCGCTGCCGGAGGCGTCGGTGTACGGGTTGTCCGAGGTGCCGGTGCTCGTGGTGCCGTCCTCGGCCGCGCCGGCGAGTTCGACGGCTCCGGTGACGAGGTCGCGGCGGAACACGTTCTGCTGCCCGCCGTCGACGCCGGGGACGAGGTTGCCGGCGTCGGAGACGAAGTAGACCCAGCGGTCGTCGTAGGACATGGTGCCGCGGCCGGCGGAGCCGACCGTGGTGGTGCCGGGCAGCGGGGTGGTCACCCTGGTCACGGTGCCGGTGCGCAGGTCGCGGGTGTAGAGCTCCTGGTGGCGGCCGAGGATCGGCCCGCCGGGCGCTTCGAGGGTGTAGACGGCGTACCGCCCGTCGGGGCTGAGGGTGGCGTCCAGGCCGGTGTTGGCGAGCAGGCCGGCGGGGTCGGTGCTCGCGCCGCTGATCACCCCGGTGTGCTGGTCGAACACGTAGAAGGGGTAGGAGGCGTGCCCGAGGATCGCGGGGGAGTCCGCGTGGTCCGCGTGGTCCTCGGGAGCGGTGGGGGCTGCGGGGGCTGCGGGGCTCTGGGTGGGAGCCGGGAGCAGGTTGTACGCGCGGGACTTGAAGCCGATGACGCGGCCGTCGGCGCTGATCGAGGGCAGGTAGGAGTCGCCGTTGCCCGGTTTGCCGTTCACCCCGAGGGTGACCAGGCGGGTGGTGCCCTCCCGGCGGTCGGTGACGTAGATGTTCTCCTTGGTGAACGTGCCGACCGGCGCGAGGTCCGTCCGGGAGGAGGAGAAGGCCACGAAGCGGCCGTCCCAACTGGCCACCGCGTCACGGGAGATGCGGCCGTCCTGGCCGGTGGCCGCCGGGTCGCCGGCGGTGATCAGCTCGGTGACGCCGTCCCGGAGGTCGCGGAGGTAGACCTCCCCGCCGCTGTTGGCCCGGTGGCCGGGGACCACGTTGGTGGCCTTGGTGTTGAACGCGACGAAGCGGCCGTCGCCGCTGATCGACGCCTGGGTGGTGGGGGCGTCGAGCTGGGCGCCGTCCGCGCCGACGCTGACGCGTTGGGTGCGGCCGGTGTGCAGGTCCCGGACGAAGACGTCCGTCGCCCCGTTGGTGTCGCCGGGCACCAGGTTGGTTGCGTCCGAGGAGAACAGCGCGTAGCGGCCGTCGGCGCTCAGCCCCAGGGCGGCGGACGCGCCGTCCGGCTGGGCGCCGTCGAGGCCGACGCTCACCCGGACGATCCCGCCCGTGCGCGGATGCGCTTCGGCGGCGGCTGGTGCGGCGAGGCCGGCCAGTACGGCGGCGAGCAGGGCGCAGCCGCCGCGCAGCAGCCCGCGCCGGGGTCGTGTGGTGGTCATGAGGTGGGGTCCTCCCCTTGGTGGGTGACGACGGCGCGGGCGGGGGGGCCCCCGGGGGGGGGGGGCCCCCCCCCCCCCCGGGGGGGGGGGGCAAACCCCACCCCCCCCCCCGGGGACACGCCCCCCCCCCCCCCCCCCCGAATAAAACACAAAAAA
>NZ_JBIUYQ010000006.1:0-13494 GCF_044744605.1 Kitasatospora sp. NPDC087271 | reverse complement strand
GCGGGGGGCCCCGCCGCCGCCCCGCCCCCCGCCGGGGGTTGTTTTTTTGTTGGGGGGGGGGGGGCCGCGCGTGGGGGGGGCGCGGGGGGGGGGGGGGCCCCCCCGGGGGGGGGGCCCCCCCCCCCGCAACTGGTTGGGGAGAGCCAAACGCCCAGCGGCCCGGAGGTCAACGGGCCCGCCTCCGCACTGGCCGATTCTCGCCAACTAACCGAGGGGGAAGGGATGTTGGATACCGCCGGGTGGTTGCGGAAGGTGCGGGGCCGGCGTGCCCGGCCCCGGCCCCCGACCGGGGTTACGGGCGGGTGGTCAGTTGACCGTCCAGACCTGGAGGGGCGATCCGGTGTCGGGCTGCTGGGTGGTCCGGGCGCCGTCGGCGGTGGACGCGGTGGTGAGCAGCAGGCCGCTCTTCTGGGAGGTGATCCGGTAGCCGCCGGCGGCCGGGGTGAGCTGCCAGCGCTGGTTGCCGCCGCCGGTGCAGGCCCACTGGATCACCTTGGCGCCGACGGAGGTGGAACCGCCGTCGACGTCCATGCACAGGTGCGACTCGCCGTTGGCGATCTGGTAGCCGCCGTCCGCCTGCCGGGTGAACACCCAGGTCTGGTTCGGGCCGCCGTTGGGGGCCCAGGTGACCAGTTGGGTGCCCTGGGCGGTGGAGTGGCCGGGGTCGTCGAGGGCCTTGCCGGCGGCGGTCAGGGTGTGGGTGCCGTCCAGCGGGGGGTTGGGCGCGGTGCCGGTGGCGGTCAGGGTGAGGGTCTGCTCGCCGGGGCCGCGGGTGCCGCCGACGGGGTTGCCGGTGGTGTCGGCCCAGCTGCGGGTGGGGGTGGTCTCGGTGGACCGGCTGTTGGTGGAGGAGAGGCCGAGGACGAGTCCGCTGTAGCGGTTGACCAGCTTGAACGTGCCGGTGGCGGTTCCGTCGGCGGACTTCCCGGGGATGACGAACCACTGCTGGCCGACGGTGGGCCCGCCCGGGCCGGCGGCGGTGGCGGTGGGGCGGGCGCCCCAGGCGCGACCGGCGGTGGCGGTGGAGTCGACGCCGAGCAGGCGGCCGGTGGCGGCGTTGGCGATCCGGTAGGAGCCGTCGCCGTTGGTGGTGAAGCTCCAGGCCTCCAGGTCGGAGCCGGTGCCGGCGGCTAGCGAGGTGGTGGCCGGGCCGCCGGCGACCTGGGCGAGGAGTCGGCCGTCGGCGTTGCCGATCCGGTAGGTCCTGCCGGGGTCGACGGGGGGAGCGGCGGGCGCGGAGCCGTTGATCGTCACGTCCACGTACTCGCCGGACGCGCCGTTGGAGCAGCCGAAGGCGCAGTACGAGCGGAAGGTCCTGCCGACGACGGTGCTGTTGGTGCGGTTGGCGCTGTCGAGGAACCAGCGGTACCAGGACGCGGTGTGGTAGCCGCCGGTGTCGCCGATCGGCACCCACTTCTGGCTGGCGAGGTCGGCGGTGGCGTAGTACTGCTGGGGCGCCGAGCCGCTCTGGTCGACGGCCTGCGGCTCGGCGATGTACAGCCCGAGGTAGGCGTTGTAGGTGATGTCCATGACGAACAGCGGTGAGGTGGGGGGCATCGTGCCGGCCGCGACCTGCTGGGCGACGGTGCCGGTGTTCGCCGGGTCGTACTCGTCGGCGACCGGGGTGTAGCCGGTGGGGTGCGCGGAGTCGGCGGGCACCAGGTTGCTCTCCTGGCCGCCGGTGCCGGGCTGCGACCACGCGCCGTCGTACCACTTCTGCCACGAGTCGGGTGCCATCTTGGCGGCGATCGGGGCTCGGGCGACGTGTTCGTGGAAGGCCTTCCAGCTGCCGCCCTTGTCGACGATCCGCGAGCCGTAGAAGACGTAGAAGTAGCCCGAGGCCGTGTCGACGAAGAGGCGCTGGTCGCCGTCCCCGTAGTCGAAGGTCTGGTTCGGGAAGGCCGCGGTGTCGCCCCGCTGGGTGCTGTAGGGCGAGGTGATGGCGTGGTCCTTGATGGTCCACGTCCGGCCCTGGTCGCTGGAGACGGCGTAGTCGATGGCGTCGAAGTGGAGGCCGTCGCCGAAGGGTTGCGGGGTGAACTCGTTGTGCACCAGCCCGTACCAGTCGCCGGTGTCCGGGTCGACCCAGATGCCGGAGAGGTCGCAGTAGTTCTTCTGGGCATAGCCCGACCCGGCGGGCGCGGAGGTCGAGGTCAGGCCGGTGGGGCTGTTGTTGCAGCGCCAGGTGGTGTCGTTGTTGCGGTCCTGGGGGTTGGCGGGGTTGACGGCGTTGCTGAGCGCGCTCGACCGGGTGGCGGAGTCGAAGTCCGTGCCGGTGAAGAAGTCCCAGTAGCGCGGGTCGTTCGCGCCGTAGAGCGCGGCGGACTGCTGGAAGTAGAAGGTGCCGTCCTTGTCGGTGTACGGGACGGCGGGGGTGTCGGTGGGGTGGGCGTAGCCGACCGGCTTGCCGACGCTCACGGTGTACGGGGCGGTTGACGGGGCGCCGGCCGGGGCGGCTGACGGTTCGGGGGCGGCCGACGCGGACGGGGCGAGGCCCGCGCTCAGCGCCAGGAGCGCGGGGGCGAGGACGGCGGCGAGTGCTCTGCGGGGTGGGGCGGACACGAGGTCTCCTTCGGTGCTGCACCGTCGGGGCGGGGTGGGCGGTGCTTCTCGGGCCCGCCGGTCGTCGTTGGGGGCGCGACCGCCGAGGCCGGCGATGGCATGCAGTATCCGGCCCTCTTGCGCGCAACTGTCAACACCTCTGAGCAACAAATTGCGCAGACGGGTTCCATGGAGTGCTTGAAGATGCTTGAATCTGGCCAGAAAGAAGCAGGTATCAGCAACTATCTAGTGGAGGTGGCCGATGGCGACCCATGTCGAGGCCGAGATCGCCAGCCAGCCGGACTGCTGGCGCCGCGCTGCGGAAGTCGCCGCGGCGGAGTGCACGGCGCTGCCGGAGGCCGGTGAACGGGTCGCGGTGATCGGCTGCGGGACCTCGCTGTTCATGGGCCAGGCGTACGCCGCCATGCGGGAGTCGAGCGGACAGGGCGTCACGGACGCCTTCGCCGCCTCCGAGTTCCCGGGCGTCCGCTCGTACGACCGCGTGATCGCGCTGACCCGCTCCGGCACCACGACCGAGGTCCTGGCCCTGCTGGAGCGGGTGCGCGGAAAGGTCCGCACCGCGGCCGTCACCGCCGACCCGCGGACGCCGGTGATGACCGCGGCCGACGACATCGCCGTGCTGGACTTCGCCGACGAGCGGTCCGTGGTGCAGACCAGGTTCGCCACCACGGCGCTCACCCTGCTGCGGGCCCACCTGGGCCTGCACACCGAGGCGGTGGAGGCCGACGGCCGGGCGGCCCTGGCGGAGCCGCTGCCCGAAGGCCTGGTGGACTGCACCCAGTTCACCTTCCTCGGCACCGGCTGGACGGTCGGGCTGGCGAACGAGGCCGGCCTCAAACTGCGCGAGGCCGCGCTCGCCTGGAGCGAGGCGTACCCGGCGATGGAGTACCGGCACGGCCCGATCAGCATCGCCGCGCCGTCCACCGCCACCTGGATGCTGGGCGCCGCACCGGCGGGCCTGGCCGAGCAGGTCCGGGGCACCGGCGCCCGCTGGATCGAGGGCCGGCTCGACCCGCTCGCGGAACTGGTGCGCGTCCACCGGCTGGCCGCCGCGCTGGCCGTCGCGAAGGGCCTGGACCCGGACCAGCCGCGCAACCTGACCCGGTCCGTGGTGCTCGCCGACTCATGACCGATCAGCCTCGGCTCACGACCGGCCGGCGTCAGCCCGTGCCCGACCGGCGTCTGGTCGTCGCCGTGGACGTCGGCGGCACCGGCATCAAGGCCGCCCTGCTGGACCGGGAGGCGGCCGTCCGGCACCAGGTGCGGCGCGCCACCGGGCGCGAACGGGGACCGGAGGCCGTCGTGGCCACCGTCGTCGACCTGGTCGCGGACGTGCGGCGGGAGGCCGGGCGGCAGGGCGCGGAGGTCGACGCCGTCGGCCTGGCCGTTCCCGGCATCGTCGACGAGGCCACGGGGACGGGCGTGTACTCCGCCACGATCGGCTGGCGGGACGTCCCGTTCCGGGAACTCGTCGCCGAGCGCACCGGCCTGCCCGTGGCCGTCACCCACGACGTGCGCGCCGGCGGCGTGGCCGAGGCCCGGCTCGGAGCCGGGCGCGGCGAGGAGCGCTTCCTGTTCGTCCCGGTCGGCACGAGCATCGCCGCCGCCGTCATGACCGGCGGCCGCGCCCTGCCCGGCGCGCACCACCGGGCCGGAGAGATCGGCCACCTCGTGGTGCGCCCGGGCGGGGAACCGTGCGCCTGCGGGGCCCGGGGCTGCGCCGAGACCTACGCCTCGGCGGCCGCCGTGGCGCGGCGCTACACCGAGGCCACCGGCCGGCCGGCCCCCGCACCGGAGGTGGCGCGGCTGGCCGCCGAGGGGGACCGGGCGGCCGGCGCCGTCTGGCAGGAGGCGGTCGACGCCCTGGCCGACGCCCTGCTGACGGCCGTCCTGGTGCTGGACCCGCCGCTGGTCGTCCTGGGCGGGGGCCTCGCCGAGTCCGGCGACCTGCTGCTCGCCCCGCTGGCCGCCGCGCTGGCCGCCCGCGCCCGGATCCAGGTCGCGCCGCGCCTGGTGCCCGCCGCGCTCGGGGACCGGGCCGGCTGCCTGGGCGCCGGACTGCGCGCCCTGGACGCGGCGGCCGGCCGCGCGGCCCCGGAAGGGAGCCCGGCGCCGTGATCGTCACCGTGACCCCGAACCCCGCCCTGGACATCACCTACGGCGTGCCGGCGCTGCGCCCGCACACCAGCCACCGGGTGGCCTCCGTCCACGAACAGGCCGGCGGCAAGGGCGTGAACGTGGCCCGGGTCCTGCACGGCCTCGGCCGGCCCACCACCGCCGTCCTGCCGCTCGGCGGGCCCACCGGCGCGGTGCTGCGGGCCGACCTCGAGCGGGCCGGCATCGCCTGCCTGGGCGTCCCGCTGGCCGCCGGCACGTCGACCCGGCGCACCGTCGCCGTGGTCGACGCCGTCGACGCCACCGTGCTGAACGAGCCCGGACCGGAGCTCTCCGCCGAGGACTGGACGGCCCTGCGCGCCGCCGTCCGCAGCCTGCTCCCCACCGCCCGGGCCCTGGTGCTGTCCGGGAGCCTGCCGCCGGGCCTGCCGGGCGGCGCCTACGCGGACCTGGTCCGCCTCGCCCACGCGCAGGGCGTGCCGGTCGTCCTGGACGCCGACGGCGCCGCGCTCACCGAAGCACTGGCGGCCGGGCCCACGGCCGTCAAGCCGAACGCGGTCGAACTGCGCCGCGCCACCGGCATCGCCGACCCGCTCCGCGCGGCACACGCCCTCGTCGACGCCGGCGCCCGGGCGGTGGTCGCCTCGCTCGGCCCCGACGGGCTCCTCGCCGTCACCCCGGACGGCAGCTGGTGGGCCCGCCTGCCCCCGGAGGCCGACGTGCGGGGGAACCCGACCGGCGCGGGGGACGCGGCGGTCGCGGCGCTGGCCGCGGCCCTCGCCGACCGCACGCCGTGGCCGGCGGCGCTGGCCCACGCGGTGGCCCTGTCGGCCGCCGCCGTCCAGGCCCCGTACGCCGGCCGGTTCGACCCGCAGGCCTACCGCGGCCACCTCCCGCTGGTCCGGGTCACCCCGGCCGCGCCCTCCGCCGGCTCGGCCCCTTCCGACTGAACAGCCCCACCCGACAGGAGAGTTCATGCCCCTGGCAGCCACCGGCGGCCTCGTCGCCCGGGCCGCGGCCCGGCACGGCGCCGTCGCCGCCTTCAACGTCATCACCCTGGAGCACGTCGAGGCCGTCGTCTCCGCCGCCGAGACCGCCGGCACCGCGGTGATCCTCCAGGTGAGCGAGAACGCGGTGCGGTTCCACGGCGGGCGGCTGGCCCCGCTCGCCGCGGCCGCCGTGCGCTGCGCCGAGCCGAGCACCGTCCCGGTGGCGCTGCACCTGGACCACGTGAAGACCGGCGTCCTGCTCCGCCAGGCCGCCGAATGCGGGTTCAGCTCGGTGATGTACGACGCCGCGCACCTGCCCTACGCGGAGAACGTCGCCGCCACCCGCGAGGCCGCCGTCTGGGCGCACGGCGCCGGGCTCTGGCTGGAGGCCGAACTCGGCGAGGTCGGCGGCAAGGACGGCCGGGGGCCGCTGGACGCCCACGCACCGGGAGCCCGCACCGACCCCGAAGAGGCGCGGCGCTTCGTCGAGGAGACCGGCGTGGACGCCCTCGCCGTCGCCGTCGGCAGCTCCCACGCGATGACCTCCCGCGACGCCCGGCTCGACCACGACCTGCTCGCCGCCCTGCACGCGGCCCTCGACGTCCCGCTCGTCCTGCACGGCTCCTCCGGGGTTCCCGACGACGAACTGCGCCGCGCCGTCCACGGCGGCATAGCCAAGGTCAACATCGGCACCGCCCTGAGCATCGCCATGACGACCGCCGTCCGGTCCCACCTGGCGGCGGACGAGCGGGGCGTCGACCCCCGCGCGTACCTGGCCGCGGGCCGCGGGGCGATCACCGAGGCTGTCGGCCGGCTCCTGCCCGTCGTCGCGGGGACCGCCGGATGACCGCGCCCCGGCCGACACCGTCCCCCGAACCACCCCCTAGAGGACCACTCATGCTCCAGATCGACCGGACCGGGTTCACGCTCGACGGGCGCCCCCTGCGCCTGCTCTCCGGCGCCCTGCACTACTTCCGCAGCCTGCCCGGGCAGTGGCCGCGCCACCTGCGGATGCTGCGGGCGATGGGGCTCAACACCGTAGAGACGTACGTCCCCTGGAACCTGCACGAGCCCCGCCCCGGCGCGTACGACTTCACCGGCATCGCCGACCTGGAGGCCTTCCTGCGGGCCGCCGCGGACGCCGGACTGCACGCGATCGTCCGCCCGAGTCCCTACATCTGCGCCGAGTGGGAGAACGGCGGCCTGCCCTGGTGGCTCCTGGCCGAACCGGGCGCGGCGGGCCGCGGCCTGCCGCTGCGCACCAGCGACCCGCGCTTCCTGGCCCACGTCGACCGCTGGTACGACACGCTGATCCCGATCCTGGCGGCGCACCAGACCACGCGCGGCGGAAACGTCCTGATGGTCCAGATCGAGAACGAGTACGGCTCCTACGGCACCGACCGGGCCTACCTCGCCCACCTCGCCAACGGCCTGCGCGCCCGCGGCATCGACGTCCCGCTCTGCACCTCCGACGGGCCGGAGGACTTCTTCCTCACCGGCGGCGCCCTGCCCGGCCACCTCGCCACCGTCAACTTCGGCAGCCGCGCCACCGAGGCCTTCGCCGAGCTGCGCCGACACCGCCCCCAGGACCCGCCGATGTGCATGGAGTTCTGGAACGGCTGGTTCGACCACTGGGGGGAGCCGCACACCACCCGCCCGGCCGAGGACGCCGCCGCGGCCCTGCGCGAGATCCTGGCGGCCGGGGCCTCCGTCAACCTCTACATGGCCCACGGCGGCACCAACTTCGGCACCTGGGCCGGCGCCAACACCGCCGATCCGCGCACCGGCCGGGGCTACCAGCCGACCGTGACCTCCTACGACTACGACGCCCCGCTGGACGAACGAGGCGCCCCCACGGCCAAGTTCCGTGCCTTCCGCGAGGTCCTGGCGGCGTACGCGGACGGCCCGGTGCCGGAGCCCGAGGAGCTCCCGGCCACGCTGCCGGCGTGCCGGGTGGAGCTCGACCGGTCCCTGCCGCTGGCGGACGTGGTGGACCACCTGTCCACCGGCGAGGTCCGCTCCGCCGTCCCGCTCTCCTTCGAGGAACTCGGCCTCCCGCACGGCCTCGTCCGCTACCGGACCACCATCCCCGGCCCGCGCGCGCAATACCCGCTCACCGTCGAGGGGCTCGCCGACCGGGCCCACGTCCGCGTCGACGGCACCCACCTCGCCACCCTGGAACGCGACGTCGAGCACGAGCCCCTGCTCGTCCCGGTGCCCGGCGGGGGTGCCCGGCTGGAGCTGCTGGTCGAGTCGATGGGCCGGGTCAACTACGGAGCCGGGATCGGCGACCGCAAGGGGATCGCCGGGGCCCTGCACACCCAGCAGTACCTGCACGGGTGGACGGCCGACCCGATGCCGCTGGCCGACGGGACGCCGGACCGGCTCCCCTGGGACGCGGCCGGCGCCCCGGCCGCCGGCCCCGGCGCGGCCTTCCACCGCGGCGCCTTCGAGGTCGCGGAGCCCGCCGACGGCTACCTGGCGCTGCCGGGCTGGGGCAAGGGCTACGTCTGGGTCAACGGCTTCCTGCTGGGCCGCTACTGGGACCGCGGACCGCAGTGCACGCTCTACCTGCCCTGGCCGGTTCTGCGCAGCGGGACGAACGAGATCACCGTCCTCGAACTCGACCGGTCCGGCGAACCCGCCGTGCACCTGGTGGCCCGGCCCGACCTGGGCTGACACCCCGTGCATCCGGCCCGTCGCCCGGCTCTCCGCCCGGGTCTCCGCGCGACGGGCCGTGTCGAAACCGAGACCGCTTCGTGCTCCGAAGCTCTAGGAACCTGCTCGATATTGAGCAATACTCATCCGAACTGCGCACCATAGAGCAGGGGGTGGTCCGATGGGCACGCGACCACCGACGTCCGGACCGGGCCAGGGCCAGGACCAGGACCAGGATCCGGCCCCGGCCCTGGATCCGGCCCCGGAGCCGGCTCGGTGAGGAGGCCGCCGACGCGCGGCGGCACTCCCGGCCGGCCCCAGAACCTCCGGAACCCGGACACCCCTGCCGACCCCCACCGCACCTCCACCCCCACCGCACCGCACCCGCTCGCGCCAGCCGCCGTCCACCCGACGCCGCGCCGCGATGGCCGAGGGCCAGTACACGTAAAGGACGAGATCCTCATGGCGAAGACACGAATCCGCACCCGCCTGCTGGCCGCCGCCGCGACGCTGCCGCTGCTCGCCGGCATCGCGGCCTGCGGATCGGGCGGTGACGGCGCCTCGGGCGGCGGAGGCTCCGCCGAGGTCACGTTCTGGGGCTGGGCGCCGGGCTACGAGGAGGCGGTGGCCCAGTACAACGCGGCCCACCCGGACGCCAAGGTCAAGTTCGAGAAGATCGTGTCGGGCAGCAAGGGCGGCTACGCCAAGATCTTCGCGGCCGTCAAGGCCGGCAACGCCCCCTGCCTGGCCCAGGTCGGCTACGAGTCGCTGCCCAGCTTCGTCGTGGAGGGCGCCGTCCAGGACGTCAGCGGCGAGGCCGGGCAGTACCAGTCGCAGTACGGGGACGGCGCCTGGAACGCGGTGAAGGTCGGCGGCCAGGTGTACGGCATCCCGGTCGACGTGGGCCCGATGGCGCTCTACTACCGCACCGACCTGTACGCCCAGTACGGTCTGAAGCCGCAGGCGACCTGGGAGGAGTTCGCCGCCGACGCCGCCAAGGTGCACGCCGCCAACCCCAACGGCTACCTGAGCGTGTTCAACCCGGACGACCCGTGGTGGTTCGCCGGCATGTCCGCCCAGGCCGGCGGCAGTTGGTTCGGCACCGACAGCAAGGGCTGGAAGGTCTCGCTCGCGAGCGACCCGGCCACCGCCAAGGTCGCGAAGTACTGGCAGGGCCTGATCGACCAGGGCCAGGTCAAGTCCGAGCAGGGCTTCAGCCCCGACCTCTACAAGGACCTCCAGGACGGCACGCTCGCCGCCTACCCCGGCCCGGTCTGGTTCTCCTCCATCCTCGAACAGAACGCGGCGCAGGCGTCCGGCAAGTGGGCGGTCGCACCGATGCCGCAGTGGCAGGGCGGCGCCAAGTCGGTCGGCAACGACGGCGGTTCGTCCACCGCGGTGGTCAAGGGCTGCAAGAACACCGCCGCTGCGCTGCGCTTCGCCAACTGGATGAGCACGGACGCCGCCGCCGTCGGCACCCTCGTGGACAAGGCCGGCATCTACCCCGCCTCCACCAGCGGCACGTCGGTGCCGGCACTGGCGAAGCCGAGCGCCTACTTCGGCAACCAGCCGATCTTCGACGTCTTCAAGCAGGCGACGGCGCAGGCCCCCAAATGGAGCTGGGGCCCGACCATGACCCAGACCTCCAGCGACCTCACCGACGCCTTCGGCGCGGCCGTCGCCGCCCACGGCGACCTGACGGCGGCGCTGGGCACGGTGCAGAACAAGACCGTCGACGCGATGAAGTCCAAGGGGCTGACGGTCACCGCCGGCTGACCGGCTCGCCGGCGGACCCCGCGCGGTCCGCCGGCCCGGGCGCGTCCGACCCGTCCGACCCGTCCGACACGCCCGAGGGACCGACCACCGCCCGCACGAGAGAGAACCCCAGATGAGCGCAGCAACCCCGGCGGCGCCGGGCCGCACCGCCCCGAAGGCCGCCACGGTACGACGGACGCCGTCCCGCAACCGCGCGGCCCTCGGCTTCCTGGCCCCCTTCGGCCTGCTGTTCACCGTCCTGTTCCTGCTGCCCATCGGGTACGCGCTCTGGCAGAGCCTGTACCGCGTGGAGCGCTCCGGCCTCGGCTTCGGCCCGGCCAGAACGGTCTTCGCGGGGCTCGACAACTACACCGCGGCCCTGGGCGACGGCTCGTTCCTCGCGGGCGTCGGCCGGGTGCTGCTCTTCGGCGTGGTCCAGGTCCCGGTGATGCTCGGACTGGCCCTCGGCCTCGCCCTGCTGATCGACGCCAAGGGCACCCGGCTGCGGAAGTTCTTCCGGCTCGCCTACTTCCTCCCGTACGCGATCCCGGGCGTCGTGGCCACCATCCTCTGGGCGTTCCTCTACCTGCCCGGCACCAGCCCGCTCGTCGCCGGACTGAGGGACATCGGCATCGACGCCGACTTCCTCTCGTCCGGCACCGTCCTGTGGTCGATGGCCAACATCGTCACCTGGACCTGGACCGGCTACAACATGCTGGTCATCCTCTCCGCCCTGCAAGCCATCCCCAGCGAGCTCTACGAGGCCGCCGACCTCGACGGCGCCGGCCCCTGGCGGACCGCCTGGCACATCAAGATCCCGCTGGTGGCCCCCGCCCTGGTGCTGACCGGGATCTTCTCCATCATCGGCACCCTCCAGCTCTTCACCGAGCCGATGGTCCTGCATTCGCTGGCCTCGACCGTCTCCGCCGACTACACCCCCAACATGGCGGCGTACAACGCGGCGTTCGGCACCAACGACTACGGCAAGGCCGCGGCCATCGCCGTCCTGCTGGCCCTGGCCACCTGCGTCCTGTCCTTCACCTTCCTGCGCCTCTCGGTGCGCATCACCGGAAACCGGGTGACCGCATGAGCACCGCCGACCTCCGCCGCCGCCCCGAGACCGCCGGCCCGGCGCGCCGCCGCCCCGCCGGGCCCGCCCGACTGGGCGCCCCCGGCCGCCGGCCGCGCCCCAACGTCCTCGGCACGGCCGTCCTGTTCGTGCTCTCCGCCTACTTCCTGCTGCCCGCCTGGTGGCTGCTGGTGGCCTCCACCAAGAGCAGCAGCGACCTGTTCGGCAGCGGCGGCTTCTGGTTCTCCACCCTCCACCTCGGCGACAACCTGCACGACCTGGCCACCGCCAACGGCGGGCTCTACTTCCGCTGGCTCCTCAACACCGTGCTGTACGCGGGCGTCGGCGCCGCGGCCGCCACCCTGCTCGCGGCGATGGCCGGCTACGCGCTCACCAAGTACCGGTTCCGGGGCCGCGAGGCGGTGTTCAACACGATCCTCGCCGCGGTGCTCGTCCCCGCGCCGCTCCTCGCCCTGCCGGTCTACCTGCTGCTGTCCAAGGCCCATCTGGTCAACACCGTCTGGGCGGTCCTGCTGCCGAGCATGGTCAGCCCGTTCGGCGTCTACCTCAGCCGGATCTACGCCGCCGCGTCCGTCCCGGACGAGATCCTGGAGGCCGCCCGGATGGACGGCGCGGGGGAGTTCCGGATCTTCTTCACGGTGGTCCTGCGGATCTTCTCGCCGGCGCTGGTGACCATCTTCCTGTTCCAGTTCACCACCATCTGGAACAACTTCTTCCTGCCACTGGTCACGCTCTCCGACCAGAAGCTCTGGCCGGTCAACCTCGGCCTCTACTACTGGAACGGCCTGCGGGACCACACCCCGTACAACCTGGTCGTCACGGGCTCGTTGGTCTCGGTCGTCCCGCTGGTCGTGGCCTTCCTGCTGTTGCAGCGGTTCTGGCGCACCGACCTGACGGCGGGCGGCGTCAAGGCCTGAACCGGGCCCCGGGGCGTGGTCGGTGGATCAGGCCGCCCCCGGGGCCCGTCGGCGGTCAGGCCCGCCGGACCCGGACGCCGCAGCCGGTGACGGCCCGCTGCTGCGCCTCCGTCAGGCCGTCGTCCGTCACCAGGTCGTGGACGTCGGAGAGCGGGCAGATCCGGGCGAAGGTGACCTTGCCGACCTTGGTGCTGTCGGCCAGCACGACCGAGCGCGCGCTGCTGCGCAGGAACGCCCGATCGGTCTGGGCCTCCATCTCGTCGTGCGTGGTGCAGCCCTCCTGCGCCGTCAGGCCGTCGACCCCGATGAAGGAGATGTCCAGGTGGTACTGCGAGAGCATCCGGTCGGCGGCCGGACCGACCAGTTCGTAGCTGGCCGTACGGGCGATGCCGCCGATCACCACGAGGCGCACCTCGGGGCGGACGATCAGGTCGGCGGCGATGTTCACCGCGTTGGTCACGACGGTGATGCCGGTGCGCTCGGCGAGCACCCGGGCGAGCTCGCTGGTGGTGGTGCCGCCGCTGAGGCCCACCACCGCCCCCTCCGGCACGAGTTCGGCCGCGGCCAGGGCGATCCGGCGCTTCTCCTCCCGCTGCTTCTCGCCGCGGTGGCGCAGCGGCAGTTCGAGGTTGACCGAGCCGGTCACCGCGCCGCCCCGGGTGCGGTGCAGCAGCCCCTGCTCGTGGAGCTCCTGGAGATCGCGGCGCACGGTCGCGGTCGAGACGTCCAGGAGTTCGGCGAGCGCGTGCACATCGGCGCTCCCCGCTTCGGTGACGTGCGAGAGGATCCGGGTGGCGCGATCAGCTTTGAGCATGACGCGATTCTAGCCCGGTCCGGAGCCAAACCCCTGGGTGGCGCCGGGTCGGACTGATTTCGGCGAGCAGGTCGCAGGTCTGGTCGTCCGCTCGAATCTGACTATCATGGCGATGAAACAAGCAACTTCACTCAGTTCTACGGCTGCCCGGAGCAGCGCCGGAGGTGACCGCGTGACAGCGGACCGCATGTCCCTGGCCGGTGCCCGGCTGGTCCTGCCCGGCGGCGTCGTCGAGGGCGGCCGCCTGGCCGTCGGGGGCGACCGGATCGCCGGCCTCGGAGGCGAGAGCGAGCCCGGCGACCTCGACCTGACCGGGTACACCGTCGTCCCCGGCTTCGTCGACCTGCACGTGCACGGCGGCGGTGGCGCCTCCTACGCCTCCGGTATCGTGGAGGAGGCCCTGCTCGCCGCCCGTACGCACCTGGAGCACGGCACCACCACCACGGTCGCGTCCACCGTCACCGGGGAGATCGACGAGGTCGCCCGCCAGGCGTCCGTGCTGTCCGAGCTGGTCGAGGACGGCGTGCTGGCCGGCATCCACTTCGAGGGCCCGTTCATCTCGCACAACCGCTGCGGCGCCCACCGCCCCGACCT